>CAUVOD010000004.1:0-67738 GCA_963553525.1 uncultured Lachnospiraceae bacterium
TATTTACAAGGCTTCGGAGGGGTTTTCATCAACACGTTTTGTCCTATAACTCTACAATCGTGATGGACTGCTCCACACCTTCAAATTCTTCGCTCTCAAAATTCGTATATTTCTTGAGGGCGGTATTCATATTTTTCTTAATACCTATGTAGTCAACAATCAAACCTTTATCTTTGCCCTCGCATACACGATTTACACGGGAAATCGTCTGAATAAGGGTATGCTGCTGAATAGGCTTATCAATGTAAATCGTATCAAGTTCCGGCACATCAAAACCAGTAAGCCACATATCTACAACAATGGCAATCTTAAAGTTTGACTTCGGATTTTTGAACTGACGGTCAAATTCTTTCCTATCCTCTTTTGTGCCAAGCATATCAAAGAGGTCTTTTTCATCATCTTTATTACGAGTCATAACCAACTTGATTTTTTCCATTGGCTTCAACTCTTTTTTATCTTTCTCACTCAGAACAACACCGTCATCACAAATCTTCTTTTCTGTCCATTCTGGTCTGAGTTCCTTTACTATCTTATAGAAATCGTATGCTATATTTCGGTTGGAACATACAAACATTGCTTTGCCTGCTACGGTTGCACCTTCTGCCACACGGGGGTTTCATAATGTTTGATAAAGTCCTCCGCAACAGCACGAAGTCTATCAGGGTCGCCAATAATAACTTCCATTTTGGCGACTGCTTTCTGACTTTCTTCTACTTGATGCTCATTTGCTCCCTCAAGCTCACACTGTGCATAGTATTCTTCAATCTGTCTTACCTTGTCCTGATTAAGCATAACCTTAGCTGCACGACCATCGTAAACAAGATTAACTGTAATGCCGTCCTTAACAGCTTCTGTCATTGTATATGCGTCTACAACACCACCAAAGACTTCGATTGTTCCATCAACCGGAGTTCCGGTAAATCCAACATAAGTTGCATTTGGTAAAGAGTCGTGCAGATACTTAGCAAAGCCATAGGTTTTCTGAACACCTGACTCTGTAATCTTAACCTTTTGGTCGAGATTGATTTGGCTTCTATGTGCTTCATCAGAAATACAAATAACATTTGTTCTGTCTGTAAGAAGCTGCAAATCCTCTGTAAATTTCTGAATGGTAGTCAGATAAACACCGCCACTCTCCCGTCCCTGAAGCTCCTCACGAAGTTTCTCACGGGACTCAATGCTTACAACAGTTTCATCTCCGATATATTTTTTTGAACCGACAAACTGCTTGGAAAGCTGGTCGTCAAGGTCTGTTCTATCTGTAATAATGAGAATAGTCGGGGAAGAAAAGTATTTGCTTTTCATCAGCATACGGGTAAGGAAAAGCATCGTATAACTCTTTCCGCACCCTGTCGCTCCGAAGTATGTACCACCTTTACCATCTCCTTCAGGGCGAAGATGAGCCTTGATATTCTCATACAATTTATTTGCCGCAAAGAACTGTGGATAACGGCACACTATCTTCAAATCCTTATCTGAGTTATCTGGAAAATAAATAAAATCTTTGATAACTTCAAGTAAGCGGTCTTTTCGGAAAAGTCCTTTTATCATTGTTACAAGAGAATTGATACCGTCCAGCTCTTTATCATCTGAATTTATCTTCCTCCACGCATAGAAGAAATCATACGGGCTGAAGAAAGAACCATATTTATTATTTGCTCCGTCACTGATAACAACAAACGCATTGTGTTTGAAAATCTCCGGAATATCTCTACGGTAACGGATTGTAAGCTGCTTATATGCGTCCATTATGGTCGTATTCTCTTGTACCGCACTCTTAAATTCAAGAACAACAACAGGAATACCATTTACAAACACAATGCCATCAGGAATACGCAACTGATTATTTACGCCTTCAATTTCAAACTGATTAACCGCCTTGAAAATATTGTTTTCGGGAGTGTCGAAATCAATAAGTTCAATATAAAGGTCTTTCTGCGTTCTGTCCTCACGGTTAAGAATAAAGCCATCGCAGAGCAACTTAAATACAGCTTTGTTTGCTTCATAAATCGTACCGGAAATATTACGCAGCATTAAAATGACACTATCCACCTCACTCGGTGTGATACCGTCTTTCGCATAGCGATTATAGAGGTATTGCTTCAGGTCGTCCGTAAGCAGAACCTCTGTCCTTTCTCTGTGTATCTGGTCGCCACTGACATAGGTGTACCCCTCGTCTTTGAACAACTCCATTATTGACATTTCCAATGCGTGTTCATTAAAATTTGCCATTGCGTTCACTCCTTTGGTATTCTGCATCAAATTATGATGCAACTACACTTGTATAATAAGCATTATAAAGTGCTTGTACTGTTTCATAATATTTATCTTCATAAGTTTCTGCTTGTGCGTCGGTATACTCTAAGAAAAACCGACAATCAACCTCTTCGCCAAACTTATTATTTATAATTATTGCTATATTCTCAACAAGTTCCATCATCCACATACAAACGGTTTCTTCTCTTGTGTGTGCAAGACTTTGATATTCCCATACATAATCAATCGGAGGTATAGGTGTTTCCTTATCAAAATCCATTTTTCTATCTACAAAATAATAGAAATATTCATCAATATACTCCCCAATAGATATTTGAGCCACATTCAAAATCATCATCAGACGATTTTCTTTGTTTATAGGTTCAAAGATATTAGGAGTGCCGTTCCATTCTAATTCTCGGTATCTATCATAGCTTCGATGAAAATATTTTGCTCCATCATACAAATAATCCCTTCCCAAATTATATTTCTCTATGTCTTGCTGAAGTTTATCTATACATCCCTGTAACCAATACTTTCCCGTAAATTGTTTAATCTTATATCCGGCTTGATTTAATATCTCATTTTGTAATTCTTCAGAACACCGGCAGTATTCCGAATAAATTTTCCTTGTATGCTTTTCAAGCGGATATAGATTAGCTGCTATAACACACCACGGCAAATAATCTCTTTCCTCTTGATTATCAATTAGAAAAAGTCGAGCTTTTTCTTGCAATGCTATACGTTCCTTTTCGCATTGCAATTTCTGTATTTCCTTTTCATGTCGTGATTGCAACCAATAAATCAAAAAAGAAACTGCTATTGTTGCCACCAGTGACAATACTCCGATTATAATCTGAATTATATCTGCTAATGACATAGGTTCCTCCTTGTAAATGATAATTTAGAAGCAACTGCAAGTGCCATGTTCAAGGAACGCTTTTCTATTGAAAGAGCAAATCCTGAATGGTTAGTTGGAACATTGCAAGACCTATATACATTCCAATATGGGAAAGGTAACAATAATCCTGACAACGGTGGTGTTTATCCGGTTTACGGTAGCAATGGTATCATTGGCGGATATGATGAATACAACAATGAAGATGCTCCCGTTATCGGACATATTGGCATTAACTGTGGTTCTTTGGTCTTTGCTTTTGGCAAACACTTTGTTACCTATAATGGTGTTATGTGTAATGTGAATAATCCCAAGAATAAATATTTTGGATACCTTACACTTGCTAATAGCAGGTTGCAAGCTCACGTTCGTGGTAGTTCTCAGCCTTTTGTTTCATACGATATGTTATACGAAATCAAGGCAGTTTTACCGCCGAGTGAGGTCATAGAGCAGTTTGAGAAACAAGTAACGCCATTGTTTGAACAAGTATCTTCAAACCAAAGGGAGATAAAACACCTTTTAGAACTGCAAACCATACAACTTGCTCGTCTTGCAAACTAAGCCGCTAAATTATCATTTATCTTTTTCTTTCTGAAAATGGGCAATTCCGTAATGGAACTGCCCATATATCTTGAAAATTATGCGATTTTTAAGGCTCTGCACCGTTTCAAGCACCATTTGGTGTAAATTTGGTGTATTTGTGTATTTTCAGAGCTTTTTCACAAATGAAGTACATCCCGTTTTATAGGGTAAAACGGTACTTCTTAATAGAGCTTTGCACCAGCCGGAATTCTGTCATCTACCATCAGAAGGTTCAGTCCTTCGTGACCGTCTTCCTCGTGTACTGCTGAAATCAGCATACCTTCAGAATCAATTCCCATCATCTTTCTCGGTGGCAGGTTCACGATAGCGATTGCAGTCTTACCAACCAGTTCTTCCGGCTCGTAATAGTCGTGAATACCGCTTAAAATCACACGGTCTTTGCGTTCTCCGTCATCTAATGTAAACTTCAGAAGCTTCTTTGACTTCGGTACTGCTTCACAAGCTAAAATCTTAACTGCACGGAAATCAGATTTTGCAAATGTATCGAAATCTACCATTTCTTCAAAAATTGGCTCAATCTTCACATTAGAGAAATCAATTTTCTCAGGCTCTGAATTTGGTGTAGAAACCTCTTTAGAACTTACACCATTTTCGGATTTTACACCACCGATGGTCTTCATTGTCGGGAAAAGTATAACGTCCCTTATCGTCGTCTGTCCCGTCATCAGCATGATGAGTCTGTCTATTCCGTAGCCTATGCCGCCCGTGGGGGGCATTCCGATTTCAAGAGCGTTCAGGAAGTCCTCGTCGATGCGGTTCGCTTCTTCGTCGCCTGCCGCCAAAAGTCTTTCCTGTTCAACGAAACGCTCTCGCTGATCTATGGGATCGTTAATCTCCGAATACGCATTGCACATTTCATTGCCCATAATATAAAGCTCAAAGCGCTGTACATATTCGGGATCGCCCTGCTTCTTCTTCGTGAGCGGTGATATCTCAATCGGATGATCCGTTACAAAGGTGGGCTGTATCATTTTATGCTCACAAAATTCATCAAAGAAAAGGTTTAAAATATCTCCCTTTTTGTGATGCGCTTCATAATGCACTCCCTTTTCATCCGCTATCTTTTTAGCCTCATCCGTATCCGCAACGGCTCTGAAATCTATTCCCGTCGCCTCTTTTACAGCGTCTATCATAGTTATTCGCTTGAAAGGTGAGCCGAGATCTATTTCCAGGAAAAGCCCTGCCTTTTCCGTTGAAAGCTCCGTCTTTTCCGTCGAAAGCCCCGTCTTTTCCGTCGAAAGCTCCGTCTTTTCCGTCGAAAGCCCTGTCTTTTCCGTTGAAAGCTCCGTCTTTTCTACTCCGTCCCCATCAGGTACGCCGACTCTTTTTACCCCGTCAAGCAGAGCCTCGGCGGAGCCTTCTTTTACGGGAATCTTTATTGTGGTCGTTCCGAGAACCTCGCTCGCCACATGACGGAACATTTCTTCCGTAAGCTCCATCATACCGTTGTAATCTGTATAAGCCTGATAAAGCTCCATAAGAGTGAATTCGGGATTGTGCTTGGTATCGAGCCCTTCATTGCGAAAAACTCTTCCTATCTCGTATACTCTTTCAAGTCCGCCTACTATCAGTCTTTTCAGGTAAAGCTCCAAAGATATGCGAAGCTTGATGTCCTCGTCAAGCGAGTTGTAATGCGTTTCAAAGGGTCTTGCAGCAGCACCGCCCGCATTCGGAACCAGCATAGGAGTTTCAACCTCCAAAAAGCCTTTGTTATCAAGAAAACGTCTGATTGATGAAATAACCTTGGATCTTGTAACAAAGGTGTTTTTTACATCCTCATTCATAATGAGGTCGGTATAGCGCTGTCTGTATCTTAAATCTCTATCCTGGAAGCCGTGGAATTTTTCGGGCAGTATTTGCAGGCTCTTGGAAAGAAGTGTTATCTCATCGGCATGTACGGATATTTCCCCCGTTTTTGTCTTAAATACTTTTCCTCTTATTCCTACTATATCGCCTATATCATACTTCTTAAATTCCGCATAAGCCTCTTCTCCTATGGAATCCCTTGCTACATAGCTCTGTATTCTTCCCTCGAGATCCTGAACGGTGCAAAAAGAAGCCTTGCCCATGACTCTTTTTCCCATCATGCGTCCGGCAATCGAGACTTCCTTATCCTCGTATTTTGCAAAATTTTCTTTTATTTTCCGGCTGTGCTCACTTTGATTAAATGTGACGTTTACAAAGGGATCTTTTCCCGAAGCCTGAAGCTCTGAAAGCTTATCTCGCTTGACCTGTCTGAGTCTGCCTACGTCTTCATTTTGTACGCTATTCATTTTTTGATTTTCCGACATTGTTTCCTCATTTCTACTGCAATATGTTTATGGTTTATGTCTCCTGCAATCGGAAAGCAATTACACTTCCCGCAGCCTAAGCCGCTATAATACTATAAAACGATATATATCGTCTTTCCTTATTTATAAGGCTTTTATATGTATTTTCATTTTTATCAAATCCATTTACATATACTGACTTTTCAAGTAAACGTAATTATTTTACTTAGTATATATGTAAAATACAAGTTCCGCTTTACCTAAAACGAATATGCTAAAAGCTCCGGCAGATTCAAGTCCTGCCGGAGCTTTAAATACCAAAAGTTTTATTATCGTTCAATTTTCAAAACCTTGAACTTGAATTCGCCTTTCGGAGCTTCAACCTTAACGACGTCGTTTTTCTTTGCTCCTATAAGCGCTCTTCCTATGGGAGAATCGGCTGAAATCTTTCCGTTTAAGCTGTTTGCCTCACTGCCGCCCACGATAACATATTCGGCATCCTTTTTGGTTGCCTGATTTTGAATTTTAACCTTGCTGCCGATATTTACTCTATTGACATCAATAGTATCCTCATCAATAACCTCCGCATTTTTAAGCAGATTTTCAAGCTCTTCTATTCTGGCTTCAATATCACGCTGTTCGTCCTTTGCGGCATCATATTCGGCATTTTCGGAAAGATCCCCCTGTGCTCTGGCTTCTTTGATTTTTTCCGCAATTTCTCTGCGCTTATTTACTCTCAAGTCTTCAAGTTCATCTTCAAAGGCTTTTAATCCTGCATATGTAAGAATGTTCTTTTTCTCGGACATTTCAAACTCCTCCACTATACTGATAGAACAAGTGTGTATTATACATAGCGCCTATACTAAATGCAATAGTAATCTTGGATATTATCTGCACATTTACATATTTTGGAGCTTTTACAGCGGAGGACTTTATACATTTTAAACAAATACTTTAATTATTCCAAAATCGCTTGACCAATTTTATTAACTCTTCCACATCATCAACTTTGTTAACCTCATTCCGCATTTTGGACGAGCCTTCTTTTCCGCTTGCGTACCAGGCTATATGCTTTCTGAGCTCAAGTATTCCCCTTTGCCTTCCCTTCTCCTCAAGCATTAAATCTATATGTCTTAATATGAGCTCACGCTTTTCTTTCTCACAAGGCTTTTCAATAAGGTTTCCGTTCAGCAGATATTCTTTTACTTCCTTAAATATCCAAGGGTTTCCCAGCGCTGCTCTTGCTATCATAACCGCATCGCAGCCGGTTTCTTCAAACATATTTCTTGCCGACTCTCCGTCCTTTATATCGCCGTTTCCGCATACCGGCACTTTGAGCGCTCTTTTCACAGCCTTTATTATGCTCCAATTTGCAGAGCCTAAGTAATATTCTTCTCTGGTTCTTGCATGCACGCTTACCATTTTTGCGCCCCCGGCTTCCGCAGCAAGCGCACATTCCACGGCATTTATATGCTCTTTATCTATGCCCGATCTTATTTTTACCGTGACGGGTATATCACAATCGCGCTTTTTTAAGGCATTCGAGGCGGTTCTTACTATATTTTCTATAAGTCCGGGATCCTTCATCAAAGCACTTCCCGCACCATTTTTGAATACCTTGGGAGCCGGGCAGCCCATATTTATGTCCAAAATATCAAAGCTGTTAAGATCAAGAAGGGGTATGGCGGCGGCAATCGACTCTTCATCGGATGTAAACAGCTGAACCGCCGCAGGTCTTTCATCCGGATGTATTTTTAAGAGCTCTTTCGTTCCTTTATTTTCATATATAATCGCTTTGCAGCTTATAAGCTCCGTGACTTGGAGGGAGGCTCCCATCTCATGGCAGAGCAAACGAAATGGCAGGTCGGATGCCCCTGCCATAGGTCCGAAAAATATATTTCCGTCCGGTTTTATATTTCCTATTTGTATCGGGTGATAATATGACAACTTCTGTACCCGTTAATCCTCTTCAAGCAATAAGTCCGCAGCATTTTCATGTAAAATCACTATTTTGTAATACAACTCAAGCATACGGAAAAGCTCCGCTCTTCTTCGCCTTACTTCTCCCGTAAGAAGCCCCGCACTTACCGAATCATAGGTTATGTCATCCTCTTCGGACATTGTGTCGGGCTCTAAAATACCGTCCTCATCAAATGCCAGTATAAATATTCCTCCGGCTTCCTGTGTAAAAAGCACCGATATATCTCTAAGCTCATCCTTTATTCCATCCGGAATTTTGTCAAATACGGGATTGAACCAGTATTTTTGCTCGTAGGCATTGGCTGCACAAAGAACTATTCTTTTATTTTCAGTGTGATTTGTCGTTTCTTTATCTTCGCTGTACATATTTTCCTTTAAAAATTTAAATAACCATCATTACCCGGGCATTCGCCAAGGTCCAGCATCGATCAAGATCCGGCAAGCTCGGTCTCCTTATCATTACTCGCCTAAGCCAAAAGGCGCATCCGCCGGTTTTGATTTTTTATTTTTATCATATATGATCTTAAGTCCTTTAAGAGTCAGATCGGCATCATATATATCAATTTCGTCGACTTCCGCAGCTATCATCCTGCCCAGTCCGCCCGTGGCTACAACCTTGAGATCGCTATATCCGGACTGCTTTTTTATCTCATTGATAATATATTTGCTTGCACCTATTTGACCGTACACAAGACCCGACTGCATGGTCTGAACCGTATCCTTCCCAAGTACGGATTTAGGCTTTTTTATTTCAATCTCCGGAAGCTTTGCGGTATCGTCCCACAAAGCTTTTGCTGAAATTCCTATTCCGGGAGCTATAGCTCCTGCACAAAGCTCATTTTTTTCATTTACAAGTATATAGGTGGTTGCTGTTCCGAAATCAATCGAAAGCACGGGATGTCCGTAGAGCTCCGAAGCCGCAACGCAGTCCACTATAAGGTCGGGACCTATTTCCTTGGGATTGTCCGATGTTATTTTAAGACCCGTTTTTATTCCGGGACCCACTATAAACGGCATTTTGCCCACATACTTTACTATCGCTCCCGTAAGAGCGTGCATTACCTTAGGCACAACCGACGCTATTATAACGCCTTCTATACGTTCATATTCAATAAAATTATCTTCAAGAAGCTGCCTTATGAGAACCCCGTACTCGTCCGATGTACGCTGCTGCGTACTCATCAGGCGAAAAGATGCCGTTATGTTTTCTTCTTCAAAAACACCCGCCGTTATATTTGTATTTCCTACGTCAATTACCAAAACGTATCCGCTCTTTTGCTTAGACATGATAACCTCTTTTTTGCGGTTTTATTCCCCGGTCTTCATTAAAGTGGAATAAAGTACCGCCTTTATAACGTGAAGGCGATTTTCCGACTGCTCAAAAACTATTGATCTGTCGGATTCAAAGACTTCATCGGAAACCTCTATTTCATCCAATCCGAATCTTTTCTTCAATTCTTTTCCGAGAACGCTGTCCGTGTTATGAAGGGAGGGAAGGCAATGCATAAATACGGCTCTCTCATCGGCATTGTCCATGACCTTTGATGTCACTTTATACGGCATAAGATCCTTTATCCTGTCCTGCCATACAGCATCATCTTCATCCATGGGTACCCATATATCCGTATATATCACATCAGCCGATTCGGTGCCCTTTTCCACGTCCTCGGTAAGCTCGATCGAAGCCTTTGTTTCCTTTGCTGTTTCTCTGCATATATCCACAAGCTTTTCATCGGGAAAATATTTTTTATTCGTAATCGCAACGAAATTCATTCCCATCTTGGCGCATGCCACCATAAGCGAATTGGCGGTATTGCACCTTGCATTGCCAAGATAACAGAGCTTTATTTCTTTCAAATATCCGAAATGCTCCTGTATGGTCAAAAGATCCGCAAGCATCTGCGTAGGATGAAATTCGTTTGTAAGTCCGTTCCAAACCGGAACCTTGGAATATCCGGCAAGAGTTTCAATCTTTTCCTGTTCATATCCCCTATATTCTATTCCGTCATATAGGGACGAAAGAACTCTCGCCGTGTCGGCTATCGACTCTTTAAGAGCAATCTGCGAATTTTCCCTATCCAGATAGGTTGTTCCTATTCCAAGATCACGTGCGGCAACCTCAAAAGCGCATCTGGTGCGGGTACTGACTTTTT
This sequence comes from uncultured Lachnospiraceae bacterium, assembly GCA_963553525.1. Lineage (GTDB taxonomy): Bacteria > Bacillota > Clostridia > Lachnospirales > Lachnospiraceae > Butyrivibrio. The sequence goes on from CAUVOD010000004.1 coordinate 10,161, forward strand.
CAAAGATAAGGGCTATATTTACACCGTCCAAAACCTTGTGCGGTATACCGTTTCTTTTTTTTAACTTAAATTCAGTAGCAACGTCCAAAAGACTTCTTATCTCATCAGCACTGAAATCAAGAAGCTTCAAAAAGTCTCTTCCGTACAAGTCCGCCCCGTCCATATGATCACCTTTCACAAGCCGCTTAGTTTATCATTTCCTTTATTGTTGCGCTGAGTCCCGCTATCGATTGAAGATTTGAAGGAATGATTATCTTGGTTGCCTGCCCGTCGGCAGCCTTTGCAAACGCTTCAAGACTCTTAATGGTAAGAACGGATTCATCGGCACCGGCTTCCTTAATCGCTTTAATACCGTCCGCAGTAGCCTGCTGAACCTGTCTGATGGCCTCAGCACGACCTTCGGCTTCTCTTATTTCTTTTTCTTTTTGCGCTTCGGCCGCAAGTATAGTGGACTGCTTTTCAGCTTCGGCATTAAGGATCTGCGACTGCTTTCTACCTTCAGCTACAAGGATTGCACTTCTCTGCTCACCTTCCGCTCTGAGAATGGACTCTCTCTTTTCACGCTCCGCCTTCATCTGCTTTTCCATGGCTTCTCTTATGGCTGCCGGAGGAGTAATATTCTTAAGCTCAACTCTTGTTACCTTTATTCCCCAAGGATCGGTAGCAATATCAAGCTGTGAACGCATCTTCGTATTGATTATTTCACGGCTTGTAAGAGTCTGGTCGAGCTCCATTTCACCTATTATGTTACGAAGCGTCGTAGCCGTAAGATTTTCAATAGCCATAATGGGGTTTTCCACGCCGTATGCAAAAAGTCTGGGATCGGTAATCATAAAGAATACGATGGAGTCAATCTGCATGGTTACGTTATCCTTTGTAATAACGGGCTGAGGAGCAAAATCACAAACCTGCTCTTTAAGATTTACTCTTCTTGCTATTCTGTCGATAAAAGGAACCTTCATATGAAGACCGACCTGCCATGTGTCCTGATATGCGCCCAGTCTTTCAATAACGTAAGCATGAGCCTGCGGTACTATCTTCACACAGCTGGAAATCAGCCCGAGAATCAAAACCGCAAACACAATCAAAAAAACCAATAAACCTCCACCCATCTTAAATCCTCCTTTAAATTTCGGAAGATTTTTGCACAGCTTCCACTATAAGTTTATTTCCTTCTACGGATCTTACATTTACCTTTTGACCCACGTCAATAATTTTGCTGTCGACGAGGCTTCTTGCGCTCCACTCCATTTGATCGACCTTAACGCTTCCGACCTGATTGGAATTATCTATTTTGGCAATAACAATCCCGCTTTTGCCGAGTATGGAATCTACATTTGTCCTGATTCTTTCAGGATTAAAATGTTTTATGGCAATCGGTCTTACCTGGAGCAACAATATAAGCGATATTATGATGAATACAATCATCTGAATGTAGAAGCCCGCTCCGAATGCACTGAAAATCGCAGCAAAAACTGCGCCTATAACAAACCAAACAGTCGTAAGTCCCAGTGTAAATGCTTCGATCATCCCGAACAAAACCGTTGCTGCCAGCCACAGCATGGTGGTATTGCTGATAGGTCCGAAGTAGAACATTGTAAACCTCCTTTCCGAAATCTATATATTAATTATACTATGAACACAAAAAAATATACAATAAGGCACAGGACTTGCATATTTACATCAATTTGACTAAAATATTACATGTGAATTTATAAGTTTTTACAGTAAAGGATAAAAACATGGCTGCAAAAAATAGTTCTTCCGAAGTAAAAACAATAGCTGTACTTACAAGCGGCGGAGACGCTCCGGGCATGAACGCCGCAATCAGAGCCGTAGTAAGAAAAACTATTGCAAACGGCATAAAGATAAAGGGTATCAAAAGAGGTTATATGGGGCTCCTTGATGAGGAGATAGAGGATCTTGACGCACACAGCGTCTCCGACACCATAAGATCCGGAGGAACTATACTCGGTACGGCAAGGTGCAAGGAATTCACAACGGAAGAGGGGCAGAAGCGAGGTGCGGATATCTGTAAAAAGCACGGTATAGACGGTCTTGTAGTAATAGGAGGCGACGGTTCTTACAAGGGAGCTCTCGCTCTTGCGAAACAAGGAATAAATACCGTCGGAATACCCGGAACAATAGATCTGGATATAGCCTGTACCGAATATACGATAGGCTTCGATACCGCAGTAAATACCGCCATGGACGCCATAGATAAGATACGTGATACTTCGACCTCGCACGAGAGATGCTCGGTTGTAGAGGTTATGGGAAGACACGCCGGGTACATAGCTCTTTGGACCTCTCTTGCAACCGGAGGTGATGATCTTCTGCTTCCCGAAAAATATGATTATGACGAGCAAAAAATCATAGATAATATAATCAAAAGCCGTAAACAAGGAAAAAATCACCATTTGATAATAAATGCCGAGGGGATAGGTCATTCAACCTCCATGGCAAGACGCCTCGAAGCCGCAACCGGTATAGAAACCAGAGCAACTATACTGGGATATCTTCAAAGGGGCGGATCTCCCACCTGTAAGGACAGGGTATATGCTTCCTTGATGGGGGCATATGCAGCGGATTTACTTGCACAGGGCAAACGCAACAGAGTCGTATGTTACAGAAACGGAGAATTTCTTGACCTTGATATGGAGGAAGCTCTTTCAATGACAAAATCCATAAGCGATTATCAATATGAGATCGCCGGCATTTTACAATAACATATGTCATGATTACTGATACCTCAACTTCTTCTTTAAAGAAAATTTCCGAGTTCTCAAGCAGAAAAAAAAGCCGTGATGCCTCAAAGGTCTTTATAGCGGAGGGCTGGCGGCTTGTAGCCGAGGCTCCCGAAGAGTTTATCAGGGAATTATATATATCCGCTTCCTTTCACGCATCAGCCGATGCCGATCGGAAGCGTTTCATTTCTGAACATTCGGATATTTGTCATTTGATATCCGACAAGGCTTTTTCCCGAATATCCGATACCGATACTCCACAAGGCATACTTGCCGTTATGGAAAGATGTGAGTCCGATATCGAAAAAATGCTTCCCCGTGAAAAAAATCCGCTTCTGCTGATAATAGACAGAGTACAGGATCCCGGTAATTTAGGAACGATATTTCGATCATCGGAAGCCGCCGGAGTTACAGGCATACTATTGTGCAAGGGTACTGTGGATATATATCAGCCTAAGGTTGTACGCTCCACTATGGGCAGTATTTACAGGCTTCCATTCGCTCATGCGGATAGTGCGGAAGAAGCGGCTATGCTTCTTAAAAAAAGAGGTGTTATCATTGCAGCTGCGGATATAGGAGATTATATATCATATGATATGATTGATTCAAAAAAGTCACTTGCTTATATAATCGGCAATGAAGGAAACGGTCTGTCCGAAGCCGCAAAGTGTTCAGCAGATATTTTCGTCAGTATCCCCATGCTGGGTAAGGTGGAATCTTTAAACGCCGCCGTTACAGCGTCAATATTGGTTTTTGACGCCGCAAGGCGGCGCAGAGGTTAAAATAACAAATGTCTTTTGCTCATCTTCACTGCCATACCGAATACTCTCTCCTTGACGGTTCAAACAAAATAAAGGACTATGTGAAAAGGCTTAAGGAATGCAGACAGACCGCAGCAGCCATTACCGATCACGGAGTCATGTACGGAGTAATAGACTTCTATAATGAATGCAAAGCCAATAATATCAATCCCGTTCTGGGCTGTGAGGTATATCTGGCAAAAGAATCCCGCTTTCAAAAAATGCAAAGCTCCGCAAAAGACGAATCAAGATATTATCATTTGGTTCTTCTGGCAGAAAATAACATAGGTTATTCAAATCTTACCAAAATTGTAAGCTTGGGATTTACGGAAGGCTACTACTACAAGCCTCGCGTTGATATGGAAATTCTCAGAGAATATCATGAAGGTCTGATCTGTCTGTCAGCCTGTCTTGCGGGTGAAATTCCGAGAGCCGTAATCAACGGAAACTTTGATGAGGCAAAAGCTGCGGCTCTGCGATACATAAACTGCTTCGGAAAAAATAATTTTTTTCTGGAACTTCAGGATCACGGTATTCCGGATCAAAAAAGGGTCAACAAACATCTTATACAGCTTGCAAAAGAGCTGAATATCGGGCTTGTCGCTACAAACGACTGCCACTATACCTATGCGGAGGACGCGGAGGCGCATGACCATCTCTTATGTATCAAAACGGGTAAAAAGGTATCCGATACGAACAGGATGCGTTATACCGGAGGGCAATATTATGTAAAAAGCGAAGCCGAGATGCTGGAGCTCTTTCCGTATGCCGAAGAAGCAATAGAAAATACGCAGAAAATCGCCGATCGCTGTCATGTCGATATCGAATTCGGAAAAACCAAGCTGCCTCATTTTGATGTTCCTGAAGGGTATACTTCGAGCAGCTGGCTCAGACATTTAAGTGAAAAGGGATTAAAAGAGCGCTATCCCGATGATGACGGAACGGCAAGAGCCAGGATGGAATATGAGCTTTCCGTAATAGAGCAAATGGGCTATGTTGACTACTTTTTAATAGTATCCGATTATGTGCTCTGGGCAATAAGCAAGGGAATCTCCGTAGGTCCCGGGCGCGGATCGGGGGTAGGATCCATCGTAACCTACTGTATATATATTACCAATGTGGATCCTCTGAAATACGGGCTTCTTTTTGAAAGGCTTCTAAATCCGGAGCGTGTTTCCATGCCCGATATAGATATAGATTTTGAAGATAACCGCAGGCAGGAGGTTATAGATTATGTTACTCAAAAATATGGAAAAGATCACGTCGTTCAAATAATAACATTTGGTACTCTTGCGGCGAGAGGCGTCGTCCGCGATGTCGCAAGGGTTATGGATCTCCCCTATTCCTTTGCGGACAATATAGCAAAAATGATTCCGGCAGCTCCTAAAGTAACGCTTGACAGCGCTTTGGCAGCAAGTAAAGAACTCAAGGCCTTATATGACAGCGATGAAAAGGTTCATAAGCTCATAGATATGGGAAAAAAATTGGAGGGGCTGCCCAGACACTCCTCAACTCATGCTGCGGGAGTTATCATTTGTGCAAGTCCCGCCGATGAGCTGGTTCCCCTTGCCAAAGGAAGCGATGAATCGATAGTCACTCAATTCCCCGCGCCTACACTTGAATCTCTGGGGCTTTTAAAAATGGACTTTTTAGGTCTGAGGACTCTCAGCGTGATCAAGGATGCCGCCGAATTTGCGGGCAGGCGTAAAAATACGGACGCTTCAGATACTACCCCCATAGACATGGAAAGCATTGATTTAAACGATCCGCAAACATTATCGATGATATCTAGCGGTCACACCTCCGGAGTGTTTCAGCTTGAAAGCTCCGGAATGCAGTCGTTTATGAAGGATTTAAAACCCGACTGCTTTGAAGATATAGTCGCCGGTATAGCTTTATACAGACCCGGTCCCATGCAGTTTATCCCTACCTACATAAAGGGAAAGAACGACAAGTCGGGCATAAAATATCTTTCTCCCGAGCTTGAGCCTATTCTGAAATCCACCTACGGCTGCATTATTTATCAGGAGCAGGTAATGCAGATAGTTCAACAGCTCGGCGGATATTCCATGGGAAGAGCCGATGAAGTAAGGCGTGCCATGAGTAAGAAAAAATTTTCCATTATGGAAAAGGAACGCTCCAATTTTATCTACGGAAATGAAAAGGAAAATGTTCCCGGCTGTATTTCCAGAGGCATAGGAGAAAAAACCGCAGCTGAAATTTACGATTCGCTCATCTCCTTTGCCAACTACGGCTTTAATAAATCACATTCGGTAAGCTATGCTGTTTTATCAATGCAGACGGCATGGCTTAAAACTCATTATCCTGTTGAATTTGAAGCGGCTCTTTTTACATCTGTTATTGATTTCCCCCCGAAATTAGCGGTGTATATGGCTGACGCAGCAGCTATGGGCATAAAAATTCTACCTCCTGACATTAACGAAGGAGGCGTTGGCTTTACGCCTTTAATAACTATGGATATTAAATCTGACAGGCCCTATATCGGAGGTATAAGATATGCTTTAACCGCTATAAAGGGAATAGGCTTTAATGTAGTAAAGGATATAGTGGAGGAGCGTAAACGCGGAGGGAAATATCAATCGTTATCAGATTTTTTGGAAAGATTATTTTTATATCACAAGGAGTCCTGTAATAAAAGAGTTATTGAAAATCTGATACATGCGGGCGCTCTTGACTGCCTTGGCGGTCACAGAAAGCAATATATCCACTCCTATGCCCGTATACTTGAGCAGATTCAGGACAATAATTCCGGAATTGCGGGACAAATGTCCCTATTTGATTTTACGTCAGCCTCCTCAAAGGAAAAATATTTAAGCGGACTTTCCGATATAGGTGAATTTGACAAAGAAATCATACTTGAAAACGAAAAAGAGGTTTTAGGAATTTATATAAGCGGTCATCCTCTTGAAAATGACAGCGATCTAATAAAAAAGCACAGCACCATATCGTCTTCGGATCTTATGACGGACGATATCGAAAAGACGCTTGAAATTGCTGACGGATCAAGGCAGACAATAGGCGGCATTATAAGCTCCGTCAAAACAAAGCTTACAAAGAATAACAAAACCATGGCATTTTTGGAAATAGAGGATCTGTACGGAAGCTGTGAAGTGATTGTTTTTCCAAAAGTTTTCGAACAATATTCCAACTTGATTCGACAGGATTTAAAGGTATTTATAAGCGGTCGTATCAATATCGAAGAAGAAAAATCCGCAAAAATTCTTGCCGAAAAAATAGCAAGCTTCTCCTCTATACCGAAAACCGTATGGATACGCTGTACCGACAAAAAAAGCTGGGATGAAAAAGAGAGTAAATTCTTTACGATAATATCAGATTTTAAAGGCGGCGACAGAATAACCGTCTATTTGGAAAATACAAAGCAGATAAGAAGCTTCGGAAAAGAACACGGCATAAATGCAAATTCGGATGCCATGGAAGCCTTATTTGAACTGTTCGGAAAGGATAATTGTAAACTTCAATGAAAAATAAAATATTATCCGTTATTAAAAGCTTGATATTGGCACTTTTTGCCGTAAGCTTCTCTATTGCTGTTCCAATCCTGTGGAGAGGTTTTTATTATTTGCATATTAAATTTCTTAGACTTAGCGAAAGCACGGGCTTCAGCTATGATACGATAAAAAACGCCTTTGATGATATGATGAATTATATCTGGCGGGACGCACCTTTTAAAACGGGCTTATTGAAATGGTCGGATGAAGGTATGCAGCACTTTGCAGACTGTAAGCTTTTATTTAAATTCGATATATATGTGCTTATCTTTTCATTTATATCTATCGTTATTATATTTTTTATCGAACGCCGCCTTAAACCGCATTTCTTTTTAAAGCTTTCTCCCGAATTTTGGTCGGGTATTTTTGTAATTACTTTTTTTGCCTCAATATCTCTTATTGCCGCTTACAATTTTGAAAACGCCTTCACCGCCTTCCACAAGCTTTTTTTTCCTAATAAAACCAACTGGATCTTTGATCACAGATATGATGAAATAATTCTCATTCTTCCCATAGAATATTTCAGAAACTGCGCAATACTTGCGGTAGGCCTGATAGTCCTGTTTTGTATTATCTATATATGCTCAGGTCTTAAAAAATCTAAAGCATCAAGGTAATTTAAACATATCCGTATTCGGATTTTTATCAAATAAATTATTATATTGCAGGCAGCGATATTTATAAATATTATTCGTATCGTCAGTTATTTTATCCGGACTTTCATAATATTTCCCGTTTTTGTCAATCAATCCGTAGGAGGTAATTACTGGATATTCGGAATAGCAGCTTGCGGCGGCTTTTAAAAACGGAGTAAGCTCATAGCCCGCCGCTTCAAGCACGAGAGCGGACATATAATTTGCACTCATTCTTTCAATAGTGAACTCGGGTATATCATAGTTTGCCCATATAATAAAGGGCGTCTCATATTTTGCAAGAGGCTCCGAATCCTCTCCGAAGAAAAACGCATCGGCCTCCGCCCCTACATTGGGCTGATGATCTCCGTACATGACGATCATTGTCTTTACGGGATCATTCTTATAATGGTCAATAAGCTCCTCAACAGCCTCATCCGAAAGCTTTATTATAGAATAGTAAACCTCAGCCCCTTTATATTCTCCATACTTTGAGAGATCATAGGTTAATTTAATATCGTCCGTCAGCGAATATCCTCCGTGGTTTTGCATGGTTACATTAAACACAAAGCGCTTATCGCTCTGCATTTCTTCTTCAATTTCTATGACTTTCTTAAAATCATAGGCATCGGTAGCATAGCCCCTGAGTCTCTCTATATCGCTGTAATTGTCCTGGGCATAAAAAGGCATCAGCGATAACAACGGATATACATTACTTCTGTTCCAGTTGTTCCTATCCGACAGATGGAGCGAAGCCGCTTCATACCCTTTATCTATAAGGTATGAGGCTATCGTATTTATTTTCTTCTTTATATAGGCTTCGTAAGGATAGGTATTTGCAGGCAAAAATCCCATTGCATTTCCGCTGAGCGACTCAAACTCGGTATTACAGGTTCCCCCGCCTCTTACCGAAACATACAAAGTCCCCTTTATGGTATTTTCCTCTAAAGAATTCCAAAACGGCATGGTGTCTTCTGAGGCTTCCTTGTTGTAATAAGAAACTGCCGAATAGGACTCGTTCATTATCATAAGTATACGTTCCGGTTTTTCTTTGATATAAGCATCATCCGGAATAAAATACCTTTTGTTTTTTAATATGTCCGATGAATATTCCTCAACTATACTGTTTACCAGTTCATCGGAATAACCCTCGGGAGCAACGACTCTGTATGTTTCCATAAATTTGATAAACGTAAGAGGCATGCCCTGGGTCTGATAATTGATAATAATTGATTGATCCCATGACTCCGCCTTTAAATTTCTGTAAGCCGGGCTGCCGTGAATCCCTATAAGTATGATTATTCCTCCCGTAACTCCTATCATTTTTCTTAAAACAGTCACGGAGATTTTTTTATTTCCCATATCCGAAGCTTCATTCAGGGAAAAGAATCCTTTTATTCCCGGAATGGAAATAAATATGGAAAACGCTATTAAAATTACTCCTGTTATTATAAGCGCGAGAATCCTCCACTCCCACTCAAATTCAAAGCTCGACGCCACATCGGCAGCAGTTCCCACTGCTGCAATATCCCAGGGAAGAACAGGTCTTCCTCTGAACAGCGTCACAAAATGATTTACGCTGTAAACAGTCGTAAACATAGCCGTGCATAATATAATAGCGAATGTTTTGTTAATTATGAACGCTAAAATCATTTCTACCGCCCATACAAATACATAATTTAAAAACAGATTCGGCGTATAAATTCCCGACAAAGATCCGGCGGCAAGCTCTCCCAGTACAACAATCACGGCGGGAGCCGACAGGAAAAGACTTGTCTGAATAATATCTTTAACCTTAAATTTCTTAAATAAAACTGCCACAGCCAACGAAAGCGGCAAAGCTATTATATAGAGCACAAGAATATATAGTAATCTGACAACAGAGCCCATATATTCCCTAGGCTCCAATATTATGCTGGATCCGTCGGCTTTGATATCAAGTGAAAGCCCATCTCCGTCAGCTTCATAGTCTATGTACTGACTTGACGCTATTCTATCAGCCATAGCGATTCCGTTTTCCTCGTAAACCTTTATCCCGTAAAAGCTGAGCCTGTATGAGTCTATCGTTATATGAGATATGTCAGTAAATCTTATTCTAAAATCTTTTAGATTTTCATATACTCCCGACATTCTTGCCGATGTTGTAGCGGGATCTATTTTGAAGGAGCTTCTAAAATAGTAGCCGACCGCATCATCACTTCTATACACATTTATAAGCCCCTGCCCGGACTCAAGCTTCTGACCGTGAAATTTCAGTTCTAAATCCATGTTGGGAGGGAAAAGCATAACCAAAAACGGAAGTAATGTAATCGCTATAAATACCTGTCTGAGAACAAGCGCCTTGTTAATAGAAATTTGTTTTAGTTTTAATATAATTTTTCTCATAATGACACACTATACTACTACTTTCGGATAATAGCAAAAAGTTTGTACAGCCGCATTACTTGATTGTTAATCTAAAGCCTTTTATAATGCTTCTTATGGATAATTTTAATGATAAAACATTGGATGAATTTACAAGGCTTACCCTGTCCTCTTCTCCGGCTCCCGGAGGAGGCAGCGTATCGGCTCTTGTCGGAAGCCTTGCCGCCTCTTTATCTGGTATGGTGGCAAGCTTGAGCCTGAATAATAAAAGCTGTGACGCTGTCCGCGAGGATATGCTGGAACTGCAAAAAAAAGCGGATACTATAAGGCTTGAGCTTCTGGCTGCGATTCAAAAGGACGCAGGATCCTTTACGGGATATATGTCCGCCCTTAAGCTTCCCAAAAATACCGAAGAGGAAATTGAGGTAAGAAACGAAACCCTGCAAAACGAATTGAAAAAAGCCACTCTTATTCCAATAGAAATCGCTGAAAAGATTTTTGAAATCTTCCCTCTGGCTGAAACGGCAATATCAAAGGGAACCAAAGCCGCACGCACCGACGCGATTTTATCGGTTATTCTTGCAAGATCCGCTGTGCTGGGTTCAGCTTTGAATGTCAGAATAAATCTTTTATCTATAAAAGATCACAATTTTGTTGCCGAATACGGAAAAAAGACGACACAGCTTGAAGTCGATGCCGTCAAATACGAGAAAGAGCTTCTTTTATCTTGTGACATAACAAGCAATATAAAATTATAACCGGCTCATTACAAAAGGAGTATCATGAAAAGCGATATTGAAATTGCCAAAGAAAACGTTCCTCTTCACATTTCCGAAATTGTGCGCGATCAAGGCATAGACGAAAGCTGTGTAGAATTTTACGGTAAATACAAAGCCAAAATCGACTTTGAGCATTTGCCGCAAAAAAATAATAATGGAAAGTTGATACTGGTAACGGCTATAAATCCTACTCCCGCAGGCGAGGGAAAAACCACCGTTTCAATAGGTTTGGCGGACTCTTTACGCAAAATAGGAAAAAAATCCGCTCTGGCGCTTCGTGAGCCTTCTCTGGGACCCGTTTTCGGTCTTAAAGGCGGAGCAACCGGCGGAGGACACGCCCAGGTTGTCCCCATGGAAGACATAAATCTGCATTTTACCGGTGATTTTCACGCAATATCCGCAGCCGCCAATTTGCTTGCGGCAATGTTGGACAATCACATTTATCAGGGAAACGCTCTTAACATCGATCCTAAAAAGGTTATCTGGAAAAGAGCCGTCGATATGAATGACAGACAGCTCAGAAATATAATATCGGGACTCGGAAAGAAAACCGACGGGGTAGAGCGTGAAGACGGCTTTGAAATAAGCGTTGCAAGTGAAGTCATGGCTGTTGTATGCCTTTCGGAAAACCTGAAAGATCTCAGAAAAAGACTCTCAGAAATAACCGTTGCTTACAGCTTCGACGGGAAGGAAATATCTGCCGGAGATCTTAAAGCCGACGGAGCCATGTGCGTTTTGCTGAAAGACGCTATAAAGCCTAATCTTGTTCAAACCCTGGAGCATACACCCGCCTTCATACACGGAGGGCCCTTTGCAAACATAGCTCATGGCTGCAATTCAATAATAGCTACGAAAACGGCTCTTTCCTTAAATGAGTATGTGGTTACAGAAGCGGGCTTCGGAGCGGATTTGGGAGCGGAAAAATTTATAGACATCAAATGCAGAAAGGCAGGAATCAAGCCGTCCGCCTGTGTTTTGGTGGCAACAGTCCGGGCTTTGAAGCATCATGGCGGTTTGGACAAGTCGGAGCTCGGTATCGAAAATCTTGACGCTCTGAAAAAAGGGCTGCCGAATCTTATACGTCATGCCGAAAATATTAAAAATGTATACGGGCTCCCCTGCCTTGTTGCCGTCAATCATTTCCCTACCGATACCGCTGCGGAAGTAAATTTGATTAAAGATGAATTAAAAGCTTTAAATATCGACACCGTGCTTACCGACATTTGGGAAAAGGGCTCCGCCGGAGGAACTGAGCTTGCAAAAGAAGTGATAAAGCTTTGTGAGGAAAAAAATAACTTCAGTTATGTTTATGAGGACGACCTGTCTATCGAAGAAAAGCTCTACTCCATTGCAAGAAAAGTGTACCATGCAAAGGGGATCGACTTTACCGACCTTGCCTTAAGCCAGTTAAAATATCTGAGCGGGACAAAATATTCCAGGCTCCCGATCTGCGTCGCAAAAACGCAGTACAGCTTTTCGGATAACCCTAAGCTGCTTTCCGCAGCCGAAGACTTTAATATAACGGTTCGCAGCCTGAAACTTGCTTCCGGCGCCGGATTTATAATTGCAATGACAAATGCAATCATAACCATGCCCGGTCTGCCTAAAATCCCCGCTGCGGAAAATATAGACATCGACGACGAAGGAAACATCAAAGGGCTGTTTTAATTTACGAGAAGAAAAATATATGACACGGACGTCGGTTTTTTTCGACAAAGTGCTTTTTTGCGGCATGGACGCCGCATTTACGAGGAGAAAAATATATGACACGGACGTCAGTTTTTTCGACGAAGTGCTTTTTTGCGGCATGGACGCCGCATTTACGAGGAGAAAAATATATGTACAACTTCACCAACTCTCCACAAAATACTCCTGTGGATATTAAATTTATCGCAAGAGAGCGGCTGTCAAAATCGGCGCTTTTACTTGCCGTAATATCCGTGTTTTTGTCTCGAACGGTTATATTCTCTCTCATATTATCAGGCATTGCCGTAATGCAGGCAATTTTGTCCGTTAAGGGAGGCGAAAGGCTTAAGGGAAGATCTCTTTATGCCCTTTTAATAGCCTGTTTTTCAATAGTTCTGACTCTGTATCTGGTTATTTCGGCAATTTTTACCGTCATAATTCCGGCGATCAATTCTCCCGAAATCAGAGCTCAGCTTAATGAATATTATACAACTAATCTGGGTGTGGATTTTGAATCCATGATTAATGAAATTATAGAAACCTTCGGTTTGAATAACTAAGCTTATTTATTTTAGAAAACACAAATTTTTGATACAATATCGGCAAGACGGTTTAACAAGCAATATATAGCATAAGCTATGTTTATTGTTATAATATACGCCGCTGAAAGTGTACATATGCAAATAAAGGATTTTTAAAGAGAATTTTATGCCTAATATATCACAAATAAAATCGACAGCCCGAGACTGTCTGGTAAATCATATCGGTATAGCAATAAACGCCACGCTTATATATGTCTTTATATATGCAATCGTCATTTACTTCGTCACGCCGAGCTACGGCAATATAGCGACAGCCGCATGGGCTGAGATCGCTTCAATCATCATAGGACTTATTTCCGGTCTCTTCGATGCGGGCTTTGCTTATTTTTATCTGCAAATAATATATTCCGATGAGGCGAAGTCGTTTAACATTTTCCACGCCTTTAAGGAAATGCCTTATAAATCCATTCTTTTAATATCTCTTATGGTCGCCGTTTCCTTTGTATGTGAAATTCCTCTTTTAATATATGAATTTTCCCATCTCGGAAGCATTAATTATATATATATGATCGCCTTTCAGCTATTGGCAACTATACTTACATTCTGCTTTACAATACCCGTTTCACAGGTGTTTTATCTGTTGCAGGATTTTCCTTCTCAAAGCGTTCCGTCACTTATGAAGGCAAGCCTAAAGCTTATGAAAGGTAATTTTTTTGCATATCTTAAGCTTATAATGTCATTCATTCCTCTTATTCTGCTGTCAATACTGACCTTCGGAGTGGCATTTCTTTGGCTTTTGCCCTACCTTGAGACTTCAAAGGCGGTATTTTACAAGGCTCTTATGGAGCAAAGGCAGCAACAATAATACATATTTAACACTCCTAAGGCACGATTTTTATCTCTTGCATCGAGTATGCGGCATACATCCCGTATTAACGGCTTATGAATTAAGCTCATGAAGTCTAAGCGGGAAGCTTGGGAGTATCCCCTCTAAGCGATATAACGGGTCCTCCCGTTCCTTCGATATACTCTCTTGTTATCGTGACCTTACCTATGTTGTCATCCTTGGGAATTTCATACATTATATCCAGCATGAACTCCTCTATTATTGCACGCAGAGCTCTCGCACCCGTTTTTTTCTCGATAGCTTTTTCCGCAATCGCTTCAAGAGCCGAGTCGTCAAATCTCAAATCCACCTCATCCAGTAAAAGAAGCTTTTGATACTGCTTAAGAATTGCATTCTTAGGCTCCTTTAAAATTCTGATAAGCATATCCCTATCAAGAGGCTGCAAAGCGCACATTATAGGCAGACGCCCTATAAATTCGGGTATCATTCCGAATTTTCTAAGATCATCCACAGTAACCTTCGACAGAATGTCCCTGTCCTCGTCGTTTTCATCCTTAAGGCTGGAATTAAAGCCTATTGCCGCATTCAGATTAAGCCTCTGCTTTATTATTTCATCAAGATCGGGAAATGCTCCGCCGCAAATAAAAAGAATATTTCTGGTGTTGACGGTCGTCATAGGCACCATGGCATTTTTGGAGGTTGCACCCACCGGCACTTCTATATCGGCTCCCTCCAGCAGCTTAAGCATACCCTGCTGTACGGATTCTCCGCTTACATCCCTTGAATTGGTGTTTTTCTTCTTGGCTATCTTATCTATCTCATCAATAAAAATAATGCCCTTTTCAGCCTTTTCTATATCATTATCCGCTGCGGCAAGCAGCTTTGAAACCACGCTTTCAATATCATCTCCTATATATCCCGCTTCGGTAAGAGAAGTTGCGTCCGCAATGGCAAGCGGAACGTCAAGGAGTCTTGCAAGGGTTCTTACAAGATAGGTCTTTCCGCTTCCGGTGGGGCCCAGCATAAGAATATTGGACTTTTCTATCTCTATATCATCCATAGTTCCCGTTTTAACCCTTTTATAATGGTTATAGACGGCTACGCTTATTATCTTTTTGGCTTTATCCTGCCCTATCACATAATCATCGAGAGTGGCCTTTATATGATGTGGAGCGGGAATATTTGCAATATCAAAAACAGCCTTTTTCTCCTCCGGCTTTTCCTTCTTCTTTTTTACTCTTTGAGTATTGGGTATTCCGGGGACGGAGCCTTTTGAGAAATTATTGAGCTCGCTCATTAAATTCGGGTTATTTAAAAGATTATTGTAATCAAACTGGCTTATAGCGTCCATTGTTTTGTGCATGCAGTCTTCACAAACACAGATATTGTTGGGAAGATTGTACATTTTACCCGCCTTGGATTCCGGACGTCTGCATACAAAACAAACCTCTTCATATTCCTTTGAAGAGTCGTTATCATTTTCATCCTTTATATCATCTCCGTTTACTTCTCTGTAATCTTCCATTATTTCTCCTATACAAATTCTTTTTCATACCATGACTGGAACATGAGAATACTCCATATACTGTTTTTCCATATTCCTCTTTTTTCAAAATTATCCCACAGCTTGTTGACTGTTTTGTGATCTATAAGTCCCTGCTCTTTTATTTTCTTCTCTGAAATAAGCTCCTTAGCCCAGTCGTTTAAGTCCCCTTTTTTAAGCCAATCGGAAATAGGTATTGAAAAGCCCTTCTTGGGTCTTTCCATAAGCTCTTTAGGCACATGTCTATACAAAACATCTCTTAAAATAAGCTTTCCTCTGTTCCCGCTTCTCAGATATTCTATCGGAAGAGTCCATGCAAATTCCACCACATCCTTATCCAAAAACGGCACTCTCGTTTCCAGAGAAACAGCCATTGCACACCTGTCCACCTTGACTAAAATGTCGTCAGGATGATATACCAGCATATCCTGAAGCATAATATCTTTTGCGGTACAGCCCAAAGCGTCGCCGCTTAAATCATATTCATAAAAATCCGTGTGTTTTTTTGTCCTGTCGAGAGCTATTTTATCGGCGTAACAGCCAAAATTTCTATATAGCTTTTCCGGATCTTTGCTTGGGAGAAGAGTTCCTATCAAATTTAATTTTTCAATCCTGGACAAGGGGGTGTTTATTAAAATATCGCTTGATATTTCTCTTATAGTAAGAGGAATATTTTTGATTTTTTTCCATATATCGGTCATTGATCCGTATAAATTGTATCCGCCGAACAGCTCGTCGCCCGCATCCCCCGAAAGCGAAACCGTTACATGCTCTCTTGTCATCCGGCTTACAAGGTAGGTAGGTATCTGAGATGAATCCGCAAAAGGCTCGGAAAACATCCTCGGCAAAAGAGGTATCACCTTTTGGGCATCGTTATCGTTTATATACAACTCCGTATGCTCGGATCCCAGATGATTTGCTATCTCCTTTGCAAAGACAGCCTCATTGTGTGCTTTGTCATCCATACCTATTGTAAAGCTTTTAACACTTCCGGGACTGACTGACTGCATAAGCGCAACTACGGTTGCAGAGTCTATCCCGCCCGATAAAAAGGCTCCGAGCGGAACGTCCGCAACCATCTGATCGCTTATCGACCTTTTTAAAAGCCTCTCCAGCTCCACAGACGCTTCCTCGAAGCTTCCCTTAAAGGGAGTTTCTCTGCCTTTAAGCGCAGTATCCGTAATCGACCAATACCCGCTTATACTCGTATTTTCCTCCAAATATGGGTAAGAGCTTCTAAGCACGCAGCCCGGTCTGAGCTTAAAAATATTTTTATATACGGTGTGCGGAGCCGGAATATATCCGTTTGCAAAATATACTCCC
Organism: uncultured Lachnospiraceae bacterium; assembly: GCA_963553525.1. GTDB lineage: Bacteria > Bacillota > Clostridia > Lachnospirales > Lachnospiraceae > Butyrivibrio. The sequence goes on from CAUVOD010000004.1 coordinate 26,954, forward strand.
AAAATCTCTGTATTTATACCGTTATCGAAATTCGACAACGCTCTGATACAGCCCAGATCCGAAGCAAAGGCAAGAGCCTTGCCGTTTTCCGAATTTACATAACCGTAATAGAGAGGTTTTTCGCCTATTCTGTCTCTTATCAATACAATTTCACGAGTCAGGGTATCATAAAGAGCAACGGCAAACATACCCCTTATTATAGATAAGGTTTCTTCAATTCCGAGATGTTCGAGAGCTTCCAAAAGATATTCCGTATCGCTGCTGCTCCTGAAATCGCTTATTCCCTTTTGTGACAGCGGTTTTTCAAGACTTTTATAATCATAAATTTCGCCGTTAAAAACCATAACGAATCTGCCGCTGTGTGATATCATGGGCTGAGAACCGGACTCGCTTAAGTCCATTATCGAAAGTCTTCTATGCCCGAGATATACCTCTCCGTCAGGAGATCCCCAGGTCCCGCCGGAATCCGGCCCCCTGTGAATCATCCTGTCCTTCATTACCTCTATATCTTCCCTGGCTTTTACTCCATATCTCAGGAGTCCCGCTATTCCGCACATAAAATATCCATATCAAATTTACAAATTTCGCTTCTCTTAATTTACCGCTCAAAATATCAGGGCTTATGTCCAAGCTCCACTTTCAGGCGGTCTTCGGTATACCCGCCTATTCCGTTTCTGTAATATGTAATTTCCGCTTCATCTCCCGCAGCGTAGTGCTTAAGAGCTTCTGTCAAATCGGTCGCTTTAGAAATATTTATATCGTCAACGGCTGCTATGATGTCGCTTACCTTAATACCCGCAATATCGGCGGGACTCCCGTTTTCAACCGAGCTCACATATGCTCCCGTAATTTGAGGATCTCCTCCGAATACCTTACTGTCTTCAACGCTTATTCCGAGATATCCCCTGTTCTCTTCGGCAACATCCTTATATATGCCGACATTCATAAGCTTTTCTATTGTACGTCTGGCGATAGTTATAGGAATGGCAAAGCCCATACCCTCAACGGAGGATCCTCCGAGCTTGGCTGTGTTGATTCCTATCACCTCACCTCTCGAATTTAAAAGCGCTCCGCCGGAATTGCCGTGATTTATGGCGGCGTCGGTCTGAATAAAGGTTCCGCTTATTCCGTCACCCATATCAACTTCTCTGTCAACGGCACTTACCACTCCCGTTGTTACCGACTGACCTATCCCCAAAGCGTTTCCTATGGCGATCGTCGGTTCTCCAAGCCTTAATCCGGAAGAGTCTCCGAGAGTTGCGACCTTAATCAAATTACGGGCTGCTTCGGGAATATCAGCCATATTGACCACAATAACGGCAAGATCCATATTGGCGTCTTTTCCTCTGATCTGTGCGGGAGCGGTATAATCTCCGTAAAAATTTACCGATATTTCATTTGCTCCGCTGATCACATGGTTGTTGGTAACTATAAGGAGCTCCGTATCGCTTTTTCCTATAATCACGCCCGAACCGGTCATGATGGCGTCTTCTTCATATACACCGTAAATGGTACGGGTTTTATCCGTAAAATTATTGTCAATGGAAACAATGGACGGGAGTACGGATTCAACAACCGTGGTAACGTCCGTAACCGTAATCTTATCGGAGTTTTCAGCTATATTAAGCGTAATGGAAGCGGAGCCCGTACCGATCCCGGCGTCGGCTTCTCCCGTCTTTTTATCCGAGGAGGCTGCCGCCGAAGTATCCTCATCTCCCTTTACCGAAGCCTCGGTTCCGTCGGTATCTTTTCCATTTCTGCCTTTAGCGTATTTCGCTTCGAAAACCGCCACCGCAAGCACAGCCAGAAGAGCCGTACATAAAACCAGGGTAACGATCCACGTAATTATCCTGTTCCTTTTGGCTTTCTTTAAATCCTTGGGAGATACGGAATGTTTTATGCGATATGTTTCATCTATATAATCCGGCTCCGAAGGCTTGTTTGCTTCGTTGTATCTGAGCTGCGAATATCTATAATCCGCCTGCATGTTCACCCTATTTTTTTCATCCATAAACAGCCTCGCTTCCGATCACGCTTCCGGAATGAAAAAGCTTATCCGAAAGCAAAAATTCTCTGATTTTAGTCCTCTTCAATAACCTGCATTTCAAGATAATCGAAGCACAGTTCATCAATAAAATTATCCTTTGTGAATCTGCATCTTGAATGTCTTTTAAATTCCGAAATATTTTTTCTGTACCAGATGGGCAGACTGAGATCAAAGGCTCTGCAGGCTTCCTCTACAGCCTTCTTTATCTTGTGCGTGCGTGTTTCCAAAGAATAATCCTCAATTACCGTATCTCTCAAAACACGGTTGTCCGAAACGATTTTCAGCCAAATCCTCATAATTCAATTCCGTTTTTTTTGCATAATGCCCTTGCAGTTTCCACGCTGTCCGTTCCCTTCGCATTCTTAATCGGAGCAAATTCCTTCTCTCTTATAACCTCAAAAGCAAGGCAGCTGTCAAGGGCATGTATCATATCGAGCACAAGCTGCTCAAATTTATAGCCGTTGGGCTCTTTGGGCTTTATCAAATTTCCTTCTTCATCCAGATAAGATATTTTTTTTGAAACAACATGCATCGGCAGATCATTCTTAACAATTTCTCTGAGCGAAGACACCTTAAAAAGATAATTCAAAATTACGCCGAAATTGTAGGCGGGATTTCCGTTATCGTCTACGGCATTTCTCATCTCTTCACTCTCCTCATAATATTCTACTATGGAAGGTCTGCCGTCCTCAAGACACATGACCCCGACATTTTCATCGGGAGCGGCCTTTTTCACAACCTTGGAGCCGCAGTCGGCGTCGTTTAAAACGACGGCTCCGACAAAAACGGGATCCGCTATTCTCTGAAGCACGTTGTCTACCGCAAAAATATTTATCCACTCTATATTTTCTTTTAAAAGGATTTCGTCAAGACCGGCGCTGCACATGGATCTGTACCAGCCGGCGTTTCCGTTTGGAGAGGTTGCGATCTCACAGCTGCTCTCAAGATAAACTTTTCCGTTTTTATCGCAGGCGGGTGCCATATCCTGCATGAAAAAAGTTATTTTTTCCTCAGGATAACCGAAGTAATCATGCTCCTTCAAAAAACTCACCGTTTCATCATGATTTTTTTCACTCGTCATTATAAAAAGACGGATATATTCTTTGCACTCCGAGGTGACATCCATAAGATTTTCTATTAAACGCTGGAAAATAAATACATCCTTTGTAAGACCTATATTATATATTCCCTTGGGACCGTCGCTTCCAAGTCTTGTCCCCATACCTCCTGCAAGAAGACAGGCGGCGACCTTTCCGCTTTTTATGGCGGACATACCTGTTTTTTTAAATTCATCCCTGCGGGAATCTATTTCTTCAAGCTCCATAGCCTTTAGAGGCGAAAAAACACCTCTTTCGGCGGCTTTATCCTTATTTTTAAGATATCCAAGAACGGAAAAGTCGGTTCTGTCAATCTGATCCAGAAGCTTTGCCTTGTCACTTTCACTCAGAGAGTCAAAATATTTTAAAAGCTGAGTCTGACCCGCATTTTCAAGCTTTTTCAAAGCCTCTTCGTATATCATATCGCTTCTCCTTTTAAAAATTCCTCAAGTGCGGCTTTCCACCCGGCAAATCTGTAATCGGAAGTAAGTTTGAACATATAATTGTCCAGTATCGAATAAGCCGGTCTGTCGGCGCTGTCGGGATTCATTTCCTTATATTGTCTGCTTGAAACCCTGTTGACTCTTGTGCTTTTTCCGGTAAGCCTAAATATTTCTTCGGAAAAATCCGCCCATGCGCATGAGCCCTCGCAGGTTGCGTGGAACAGCCCGTAATTATCCGTTTTATATATATATCTGACGGCTCTTGCAAGCTCCGCTGCGCTTGTGGGAGATCCGAGCTGATCATCGACAACGCTTATTTCATCATGCGTTTCCGAAAGTTTTAACATGGTTTTTAAAAAATTCCTTCCCTCTCCGTAAAGCCATGCCGTACGTAATATAAAGCTCCTGCTTGAAAACTGCTTTACAAACTCTTCACCTGCAAGCTTGGTTTTACCGTATACGCTTACGGGATTCGGCTTATCAAACTCCGTGTAGGGTCTTGTTCCCTTTCCGTCAAAAACATAATCCGTGCTGACATGAACAAGCTTTGCAGAAAGCTCCTGTGCGGCAATTGCAAGGTTTCTGGGACCTATCGCATTGATCTTGTATGCCGGGTCTACATCCTTTTCCTGCTGATCCACTGCGGTATATGCCGCACAATTTACTATAACATCGGGCTTTGTGCTCTTTGTGACTTCCAATACGTTGTCGAGGTTTGTTATATCCAACTCTATTGCACCCTCACCGAAACCGTCGATTCCTGCGGATGTCCTTATAAGCTCAACCTCATCCTTTTGCATTTCCTTTGTAAAAGCACGTCCGAGCTGACCCAGTGCTCCCGTTATCAATATCTTCATATTAACCAGTATCATCCGATCGTAGGCGTTAAAATCGGATTTCCCCTTTCTCCCCGGCTCTCCGGAGCATTACCTTTTACTGATATTTACTAGTCGGCTGATGGTCTAAGCCGTTACAGCAGCGTTTTTTCAATTATTGCAGCGAGCTTTTCCGCCTCCGCCTGTATTTCATCCAAATCCTTACCCTCTATCATTACTCTTACCAGGGGCTCCGTCCCCGAAGGTCTGATAAGCACTCTGCCGTTTCCTTCAAATTTTCTTTCAATAGCCTCTATTCCCTCTTTTATTTCAGGATAATCCATATAGCTTTCTTTTTTGTGATTGGGTACCTTGGCATTTACAAGAGCCTGAGGCATAACCGTCATAATTGATGCAAGCTCCGAAAGAGGTTTACCGCTTTCCACCATTACCTGAAGGGTATGAAGAGCCGATAAAAGCCCGTCTCCCGTTGTCGTTTCGTCAAGGAAAATTATATGACCCGATTGCTCTCCGCCAAGAGAATATCCGTTTTCCTTCATGTTTTCAAGAACATAGCGGTCTCCGACCTTGGTCTGATTTATTTTTATTCCTTCCCGTTCAGCCATTTTCAAAAAGCCGAGGTTGCTCATTACGGTTACCACTATATAATCGCTATTTAATTTCCCCTTGTCTTTAAGATATTTTCCGACAAGCGCCATTATCTGATCGCCGTCAACATAATTTCCTTTTTCGTCAACTGCCAAAAATCTGTCCGCATCGCCGTCAAAGGCTATTCCTATATCCGCATGCTCCGCAAGAACTCTTGCTCTCAGCTCTTCCATATGCGTCGATCCGCAGCCGGCGTTAATATTTATACCGTCAGGATTGTTATGTATGGGTATAACCGTTGCCTGAAGCTGTCTGAAAGCTTCAACCGCAGTATATGAAGCCGCTCCTTCGGCACAGTCCACAACCAGCTTGAGCTTCGATAAATCCACATCCACGGTTCTGATACATTGATTTATATATTCTTCTCCGGCATCCGGCCTCATTTTGATAGTGCCTATTGCGGCTCCCGTCGGGAAATTGACCCCCTTCATTCCGCCTTTTATAAGATCTTCAATCTCATCCTCCATTTCGTCGGGGAGCTTATAGCCGTCACCGTCAAAAAATTTTATTCCGTTAAATTCCATGGGATTATGAGAGGCGGATATTACCACTCCCGCATCAACCTTGTATTTACGGGTGAGATATGCCACGGCGGGAGTAGGAAGCACTCCCACATAAACCGCATTGGCTCCGACGCTGCAGGCGCCCGACATAAGCGCATAGGCAAGCATATCGCCCGACAGCCTCGTATCGCAGCCCACCATGATAGTAGGTCTATGCTTTTTTTCTTTAGATAATACATATGCACCCGCCTGTCCGAGCCGCATTGCAAGCATAGGAGTCAGCTCATCATTTGCCACTCCTCTTACTCCGTCCGTTCCAAACATTCTCGACATATATTTTTTCTCCTCTCATAGCGGAAGCCAAGTCCGTCATTTACATATTTTTTATATTTTCAGAAAAGCTTTTTCAACAGCTCAAAGCTTCTTTAACAAAACAGATGGCAGGCTGCGCTTACATGCAGCTCTGCCACCGGCAAATATCTGTTTTAAAAGTGTTATTTATTTTTTCAGGGTAAGTGTAATTTCCGGCGCTTCAACTACACTCACACCCTCCGGAACATTTACCTGTACGGTTGCGGTCAGCCTTTCCGGATAATTTCCCTCATAGTTCTTGAGCAGAGGCTCAAGATCAAGGCTCATGGTTATATTGTCCGCAGTCAACTTGTCCATTACATCGGATAAGCCTTTAAGACTTACATTTATATTTTCCGTATCGGGAGTATATACCGCAGCCTCGGGCATATTGGTTATATTCAATTTGGAAACGTGCACTTCATAGGCTGCCTCAACCATGCGATCTATCCCTATCAGTACCGTATAGATATTGCCGTTTTCATTTACAAGCGTTATCCCGTTCGGCAGGAACTGTCTTATATCTACCTTTGTGCTGAAGTCCTCGGTCATCTGTGTAATATCAAATCTTTCTCCGCCCGATATCACGATTTCATTTACATTTGAAATATCGGCATTCCTGCCCGCAATGTACACGGTTTCAGGTTCAATCTTGGGATCTTTGCTTACGACATATCCGTCAGCCGGAGTTCCGGTATATTCCAGTCTTACCTTGACAAGCTTCGCCTTGAGAATCTCTATATTCACACTGACCGTGCTTATATTCTGCTTAATGCCGCTGTCATTGACTACATTTCCGTCTTTGTCATAAAGTATGATATCCGTTTCGGTAGATATATCCGATGTGAAGCCCGTTATATCAACATTTGCCACCGCCTTGTCTATGGTGTCTATTTTGGAAGCAAAGCCGCTCACTCTTACAAGGTTTTGAGAAGGGGATATATCTCCCGTTATATAACCGTCACTCAAAGAGCCCTCCGTGTTTACCTCAAGAGAAACAGTCCTGGTCCTGCTGTCTTCTATGGCAAGCTTGACGTCCTCTATGCTTCCGTGGACATTTTTTACCTCGGAATTATTTTTGGAAAGGGTTATATGTATGGGAACCATGTCCCTGCTGGTCACTTCCTCAAGATCGGCGGTTGCCGTTATATCGTCCCTCGTGAAGCTCTCAGCCACGGATCTGCTTGCGGTTATCGTAACGATGGGTATTATGTCCGTGTTTTCAAGAATTTCATACACCTGTCCCTTGGACGTTATGCTTGAGGCATTTAAAATGGTTACGGGTATATTACTGAAACGCACGGTTACAACAGGGTCGTTGTAATTGGTTATGATAAGCCATAAGAGTGTAGATAATACCACACTTGCAAGCTTCCATCCCCAGTTGTGTCTGGCTTTTTCCTTAAATGGGCTGTTTTGATTCATCTGTTCTTACCCCACTTAAAAAATTTTTTATCGTTTTCCTCCGAAGGCTTTGTCTGTATTTCCTTAAGAGCTTCCTTGAGTCTGTCCGAATCGACTCCCCTCTCAAGCTTTCCCGACATCGCTATGCTTACCTTTCCAGTTTCTTCCGATACGATAACCGTAAGCGCATCGGTAGCTTCCGACACCCCGAGTCCCGCCCTGTGTCTTGTTCCGAGGTTTTTATCTATGGCGAGGTCGTTTGACAGCGGAAGATAACAGGTTGCACTCGTTATGCGGTCGTCCCTTACAATGACTGCGCCGTCGTGAAGCGGGGTATTATGTTCAAAAATATTTATCAGAAGCTGACTGGATACCTTTGCGTCCACATCAATTCCGGTACGCTCATAATCGCCAAGCGAATCTTTGTTTTTCACCACTATAAGAGCTCCGGTCCTGACCTTTGCCATCTCAAACGACGCTCTTACTATCTCATTTATCGTTTTGTCGGAATAATTTCCCGACTGCCTTGAATCGAACAAGAACAGTCCCGAAAAGCGGCTCCTTCTGCCTAAGCCTTCAAGAGCCTTCCTAAGCTCGGGCTGCAATATGACTATAAACGTGATGACGGCAATTCCGAAAACCTTTTCGACTATCCATATTATGGTAGTCATATTGAATATAATTGCGAGTCCTATAAATACAAGAATAGTCACTATTCCTCTGAACAGCGACCAGATAGTGGTTTTTCTCGACCAAACCAGAAAATGATAGATTACATAGCTTATAATCAGTATTTCGACAACATCCGTAAGCCTAACATTAGGCACATACATATTATACAGATTATGTTGAAAAAAAAGCTGTAATTGCTGTAACATTTTATCTCTCTGCTCTTATGATCACAATGCCATGTTAACGATGCAGCCTGTTGTTCGTTTCCCTGCCCGATCTTCCGCGAGACTGATCTCCATAGCTCTGAGACGGCCTCCTTGCCTCGGAAGAAGCTCCCACGCTTCTGTTTATGCTTTTTGATCTGGGACTTTTTTCATTCAATACGTATTTAGGAACAGCCTTGACATAATAATAATATTCATCATCCTCGAATTGGGTGATTTCTATATGAGAATAATCAACATTAAACACCAAAAATATTATCACGGTTCCTAAAGCGGCTCCCAGTACGGTTCCTATTATAGCGCCTATAATTCCTACGTTGGCGTCAAGGGCAACCTTGCCTATCAATAAGACTATCAGTTCGATAAATGCACCGGCTCCCACCGCCACCTGCCATGCCTTATTTATGGAAAGTCTTTTTATCACATATATAGAAATAGCCGCAAGGGCAAGCCCTACGCAGTATACAATTACGGTTTTATCATGTGTAAAGCCTCCTATAATGCTCTGTATCCTTCCCAAGGATTCCTCCGCACCCTCCACATTTTCAATAGAGGAAGCTTCCGCGCTCCCTACCACGAATTTCAGGAAAAACCATATAACAGTTCCGAAGCACATGGACACGGCTGAAACCGGAGTAAATACAAGTCCCACCACAAAAGGAATTACCGTGGGTATGTGCAGCTGAAAAAGAATGGGGGTAAGAAGCAGTACCGCCGCATCATGAGGCGAAAAATGATAATACACAAGGTAAAGGGAAACGAAAATGACCATGGCAAGTATGCAGCTTTCCACGGAAAATGTATACAAATGAACCAGAATAAGCATTCCGCAAAAGAACGCCGTAAATCCCAAAGGCAAAACTATACAGAGCAGCGAAAGTAAAAAAGTCACAACTATGGAATTTAGAGACTCATTAAATCCCATTCGTGAATTTATCATAAAGACTGCCGTAAATGCGGTCAAAAAACGAGCCGCAAAAATTATCAATCTTTCATATTTTGTATAAAAAACCTTGACTGCCCGCCTCAGTTCAAATAGTGATGTTATATCCATTAATTTCCTCTTGTGCTGTAATAATTATCAAGCTTTTTCAAGTCGCTGTAATATGCTCCGATCCTTTTCCTCATTCTGCGATACCTGACTGAATATGTGATATAAGTTATCGCAATGTACAGAATAAGCACAAAAAAATACATTATTATGTACGGCTTAAGCTCCGAAATAATACTTCCCCCGCTGTAAAACGAGTCCAGGAGCTTATTAAAATTAAACAGCGCATAAGAGCCGAAAAGCATCACACAAAAAACAGTAGCGGCTATGAAAGATCTGAAAATCTCAAATCCTATATAGTCACCACGATAATATTGATTGACTCTTCTTCCGCTTTTTTCAAGCTTGTCCGCCTGTATGGACATGCGAGTCATTAATATAACTTTTTCTTCGCTTATCATACCTTGTCTTAGCCTTTGATAAAGCGCATGCTCGCTTTGCTGTCGGTCGGTTTCGGCGAACGCGACGCCTGCTCATCCTGTTTTTTGGCATCAAAATCCGCTTTTATACCGTTAAGATTTCCTGTCAGCTTCGCTTTGCAGTTATCGCAAAATCTCCCCACATGTATGGGCGCCCCGCAGCTGTCACATGAAAGAACTCCTGAACCCTTTGCAAACTGAAGACGCTCCTCGCGCACCCATTGCTTAATCTGCTTTTCCGAAACATTGCATTCTTCTGAAACTTCTCTTAATCCCTTATCGGGATTTTCTCTTATAAACGCTTTTACATCTTGAAACTGATTTTCAAGTTCTTTTCTGCATACTTCACATATCGGTCTTCCCGCTACGTAATTAAATATTCTTCCACATCTGCCGCAATTTCTGACTCCCATAACACATACCTCCGACCGACTCGTATAAATTAAAAAACCGGTCTTTTCAATATTGTCTGCCTACACCGATTGCAAGAGTAAATACATGAATATTCTCTGCACCCTTTGCCCTAAGCAGCGCCGACACGGCATCGACGGTACTTCCGCTTGTGTAAATATCATCAACCACGGCAACGTTACCTAATGATACATCATTTGAGCGTATATTAAAAGCATTTTTCAAATTTTCACGCCTCATAACCGCTCCGAGTCCCTTTTGCGGGCTTGTAGCCTTTGTTCTGAATACCAGATCCGATCTCACCGGAGTACCGCTTATTTTGGACAGCTCACGGGCAAAAAGCTCCGCCTGATTGTAACCTCTGCTCCTTTTTTTATCCTCATGAAGCGGAACGGGAATTAAAGCCTCTATCCTTTTACCATAGGCAAAAATTCCGCAAATATCAGACTTATTCAAAGCGGATTTTATTCTCAGCCCGTACTTTTCTTCTGCATAGAAGCCTGCAAAACACCTTGCATAAAATTCCGCATACTCTTTTCTTCCCGTATACTTAAACCTGTATATGGACTTTGCAGCGCTTTTATAATCAAAAAGAGAATAGCCTCTGTCAAAAAAATGCGGCGTAACGGAGCAGTCGAAACAAAATTCCTTATTTTCATCTCTGCCGTAAAGCGGCTTTCCACATTTAAAGCACCTGTTCGGAGAGGAGATCTTAAAGCCTCTTTTGCAATCATTACAGATATAGGCGCCGAAGGGTGATGTGGCGTCGTCGCAATAGGGACAGCGCCGTGGAAACGGCACGTTCAGCATCAAGCGCAATATTTTATTTTCGGAAATTAAATTAAGAATATTATTCACGGTTTAAGAAAATCTGAGAATATAAAGAATTTAATTCAGCAAAGCTATCTGTTCTCTGAGTCCTGTATATCTTTCGCTCTGATCCTTGTTTGCGATCATTTCATTAACTGTTTCTTTGTCACCTACAATAACAACCAGTCTTTTTGCTCTTGTAACCGCCGTATACAGCAGATTTCTGTTCATTAGAGGCTTAGGTCCTCCGACCAGAGGCAAAACAACCGCCGGGTACTCGCTGCCTTGACTCTTATGTATGGTTACGGCATATGCCAGCTCGAGCTCATCAGCTTCCTTGAAGCTGTAGCTTACAAGCCTGCTGTCGTCAAATTCCACACTGATACAGCCGGACATTTTATCAATGCGTTTTATGACTCCCAGATCGCCGTTAAAGACTCCTTTTCCTCTTTCTATAACTAGATTGTGAAGTCCTATACATTCCCATTCTATGTTGTAATTGTTTTTTATCTGCATGACCTTGTCTCCCTCGCGGAAAACACGATCACCGAAAATCTGTTCCTTTTTGGAGTCGTCTCCGGGATTTAAATATGTCTGGAGCACATTATTTAAAGCATGAACCCCGAGATCACCCTTTTTCATGGGTGTGAGCACCTGAATCTGATCCGGAGAAACTTCAAGATAAGGAGGCAGCTTGTCTCTTACCAGCTGCACTATCGTACCCGTTGCGGACATGGCGTCGGTTCTTTCCATAAAAAAGAAATCTTTTCCGCCGCTGCCTAAATTTATACGTTCTCCCCTATCTATGGAATGAGCGTTTATTACAATATCCGAGGCTTCCTCCTGCCTGAATATCTTATCAAGGACAACCGTTGAAAAGCGTTTTGAAGCAATCAGATCCCTAAGCACCTGACCGGCTCCCACACTTGAAAGCTGCGACGCATCTCCCACGAATATCAGTCTCATTCCCGCAGTACAAGCCTTTAAGAGGGCGTAAAAAAGGTATATGTCCACCATGGACATTTCATCGACTATAACCGCATCATATTCCAGGGGATTATTTTCATTTTTAGTAAATCTGGCCCTAAGCTCTCCGTCACCCGTATCTATGGCTTCAACCTCAAGAAGTCTGTGCAGGGTGCTTGCTTCATGCCCCGTAGCCTCCTTCATTCTCTTGGCGGCTCTTCCGGTAGGCGCTGCAAGCGCAACCTCCATGCCTCTTTCAAAAAAAAGTCTCAGAATGCAGTTTATGGCGGTGGTTTTCCCCGTTCCCGGTCCTCCGGTTATTATGACCACTCCATCCGTTATGCTCTGGACGACAGCCAGTCTCTGCATTTTATCGAGACTGATGTCAAGTGCACGTTCCGCCTCTCTTATCTCTTCGTCAAGCCTTGCTTCATCCTCTTTATGACCTTCCTCATCCCTGTAATAAGCGAAGGTATCCGCATATCTTCCGAGCAGCTGGGCGCTTTGATGCTCCGCTATATATGTCCTTACATCATAGATCCTTACCGTGCTTGAAGAAAGCGACTTTTCGTTTGCATCATTATCAGGCATGATGCAGCGTATTTTTCCCGAAGCTTGAAGCTCATGCAAAAAGCCCTCCAAAGCTTCATCGTCAATATCTATACCGAGGAGCTTTCTGACAGAACGGCACAATATATCCGCCGGCAGACAGCAATGCCCCTCTCTTCCCGCAAGCAGCAGAGTATATAAAATCCCTCCCTTTATCCTGTATTCGCTGTCGGCTGCAAAACCGCCTCTGAACGCTATTTCATCAGCTCTTTTAAAGCCGACTCCGTCTATTTCGTCGGCAAGCTTATAAGGATCTTCTTTCAATACGGAATATATTTTATCCCCATATTTTTTTACAAGCCTGTTTGCAAGGCTCCCGTTTATACCGTATTCCTGCATGAAGATAAGAGGCGCTCTTTCAGCCTTTTTTTCCTGCATTGAAACGGCTATTTCTCTTGCCTTGTTTAAGCTTATTCCCCTAACCCTGGAAAGAAGCTCCGGCTCCTCCTCTATGATCCTGAACGCTTCCTCTCCGAATTCCCTCACTATCCTCTTTGCAAGTGAAGGACCTATGCCTTTTACCGCACCGCCGGCAAGGTATTTTTCTATTTGATCCGTACTTTCAGGCATAATTATGCGAAATGACGACACCTTAAATTGAGGACCGTAGACCGAATGAGCCGACATCACACCCTCACATTCAATCATATCCCCTACACCCGCAATGTTAATCGCTCCGACGCAGGTAAGCTCATTACCTTCGCTTTCAAGCTCAATAACCGTGTACGAGCCGTCCTCGCTGCTGTAAATTATATTTGTTACATAGCCCTTAATGATTTCCATAAAGAAATAGTTTGAGTTTCTTTCCGAGATTTTGATAAATGAACATCGCGATTGCGAGACATCACAATTGTGAAATATCACAATCATGATATTGAGATATTTTAACAAAAATAAGACGGTATTGCAAAATACCGTCTTATTTCATCATTATTCCGCTTTTTTTATGGAATCCGCCGAAATTCCTCTGGTATGCTTAAGATTTTCATACATCATCTGCGCTATTCCAAGCGGAGATCTGTCGGTAGAAGATTTGCAAAGCTGCGTAACGGTACTTTCCTTAAAAAAGGATACGACCTGGCTTACAGAAGAATTTTTATCCTTATCTTTGCTGAAAATATCAACGGTTTTCTGCATTTCCTTCATAACCTGCTCGAGAAGATATGACTCAAACTGTTTGCAGGCGTCCATAAGCTCTTCATCGGTCGTCGCATCACCCGCCTTTGAGGCTGCGCCCTTAAGCTTTTCCACATTGGATGCGGAGCTTTGCTCCAATGTGCGCTGATATGAAATTTCAGCTCCTGACAGGGAACCCATTTCAAATGACATAATATTCTCCTACTTACTTATCTTTTAAGCTGATTTGCGGTCTGCATCATTTCATCAGTGGTGGTTATCGACTTCGAATTCATCTCATAAGCACGCTGTGCCACTATCAAATTAACCATCTCGGTCGCTATATCAACGCTGCTGTTTTCCAGATAACCGGGAGCAAGAGAGCTCTTTACAAGCTGATTGTTGGTATTTTCGTTGAGAGCCGGTCCCGAAGCGTCGGTGACTTCAAACGCCGTATTTCCTACCCTCTTCAATCCGCCGAAATTGCTGAACTGCCAAAGACCTATTTTTATATTGAGCGAGCGTTCCTGACCGTTTGCATCGGGATAAGATATCGTGCCGTCCTTTCCTATCTTCAAACGCGCCGAATTTCTTCCGCCCGTTACTCTTATTTCTCTTCCGTTTACATCAAGAACGGGATTACCGTTGGATGTGGTAAGTACAAGCTCGGAATTATTGGAGCCCATAGCCCAGGTAAAATCACCGTTTCTGGTATAAAGAGTTTTTCCGTTGGTATCGCGGAAGGCGAATAAACCTTCGCCCTGAATTCCGATATCGTCATTCGATTCGGTTGCGAGCAGGGATCCCTGTTTAAACAAATTGTTTATAGAAGAAACTCTTACTCCGAGTCCGACCTCCGAATCCGTAGGCTTGGTTTGAAGATTAGCCGTTGTGGATGGAGATTGAAGTTCCTGATAGAGAAGTGATTTAAACTGTGCAGCCTGAGCCTTAAAGCCGGCGGAATTTACGTTGGCGAGATTGTTTGCTATCGTGTCAACATTTGTCTGCTGTGCATTCATTCCCGCTGCACCCGTCCATAAGCTTCTTACCATAATCCGTTCTCCCTTCGTATATCAATCCGTTAAGATGATAAATCTCTTTTTGTCTTATTTAAGCAGTCCTACCTGCGTAGTTGATGTGGTCAGCGTATCATCCACAGTTTTTATCATTGTGGAATTGGCTTCATACTGTCTTTGTATCGCAATCATGTTGACCATTTCATCCACCGTGGATACGTTTGACATTTCCAGATAGCCGGAATTGACCGACGCCGTGGGTGCAGTTTCCACCGCTCCCTCAACAGCCTCAAACATATTTTCTCCGTATCTGCTCAGATAATCGTAATTTTCAAAATCGGTAATTCCGATATTGGCTACAACCTGTCCGTTCTGCCTTATCTCTCCCTGAGTATTTATGCTTGTATCGGTTCTTGTGGGATCAATCCTTATATGATTTCCGTTCCTGTCAAGCACGAAGTCACCGTCATGAGTTACAAGCTCTCCGTCTTTTGTC
The DNA here is from genome assembly GCA_963553525.1 of uncultured Lachnospiraceae bacterium. GTDB lineage: Bacteria > Bacillota > Clostridia > Lachnospirales > Lachnospiraceae > Butyrivibrio. Next base: position 42,073 of record CAUVOD010000004.1, read on the forward strand.
AGAGAAAAATTACCGTCCCTCGTATACATTACCGAGGTTTGATTTGCCGTATCTCTCCGAGCGTTTATAGACTTGTTGGTGTACTCTATATTGAAAAAGCCTTTACCGGAAAGAGCAAGATCGAAGGTGTTGTCGGTTGCACGAAAAGAACCCTGCGACCAGTCTATATAGGTCTCACCGAGCTTTACTCCGAGATTCATATTGCCTATGCCCCTTGCCGTATGCGGAGCTTCCGAAAAGTCCTTTATCTTATATGCCAGAACCGTTGAAAACTGCTGTGAAACGGTTCCCTCTTTTTTAAATCCGGTAGTGTTTACATTAGCCAGATTATTTGTCGTTACATCCATGCGGTTTTGTTCATTCCGCATGCCCGCATGTGCGGCATAAAGACCCTTTACCATTTTTGACCTCTCAATATTTTTGACAGCTTATAAAAACTCATATTATCCGGCAAGAAATTCCACATATCTTCCCGTACCTACGGCGACGGCGGTCATCGGATCCTCCGCTGTAACCGTATTGATCCCGGTTCTTGAAGTGATAAGATCCTCAAGTCCTCTGAGCAGCGCTCCTCCGCCCGTAAGGACTATACCCCTGTCCGCAATATCCGCGGCAAGTTCCGGAGGAGTTCTTTCCAGAACCGAATGTATGGCTTCTATTATCTGAGCGGTTGAATCTCTCAGGGCTTCCTCGGTTTCCTCACTTGAAACCTTTACGGTCTTGGGAAGTCCGGTTACGAGATTTCTTCCGCTGACATCCATATAATCTATTTCAGCCTTGGGATAGGCGCTTCCTATCTTTATCTTTATATCCTCGGCTCTGCGCTCGCCTATCAGAAGATTGTGCTTCTTGCGCATATAGCGTACTATAGCGTCGTCAAAATCGTCGCCTGCAATTTTTATGGAGTCCGATACGACGGTTCCTCCGAGGGATATAACGGCAACGTCGCTTGTACCTCCGCCTATATCCACGACCATATTTCCGCAGGGCTTGGTGATATCGATTCCCGCTCCTATCGCCGCCGCTATGGGCTCTTCAATGATGCGGACATCTCTTGCTCCGGCCTGAAGCGTGGCGTCTTCAACCGCCTTTCTTTCAACCTCGGTTACTCCGGACGGCACGCAGACGGCTATCAAAGGCTTGCGCCATGATCTTCTGCCTATAGCCTTGTTGATGAAATGCTTCATCATGCGCTCTGTGACCTTATAGTCGGAAATAACTCCCTGTCTGAGAGGTCTGACAGCTATAATATTGCCGGGAGTACGACCGAGCATAAGCCTGGCGTCTTCTCCGATAGCCTTTATTTCATCCGTATCTCTGTCATAGGCGACAACCGAAGGCTCTTTTAAAACAACCCCCTTGCCCCTTATATATACAAGAATTGAGGCTGTTCCCAAATCTATTCCAATATCGGTAAATTGCATATTCCCTCTAAACCCCTTTCAGGAATCGGGTAAAGCTTGATTTGCGCTTTACTCCGGTGTAAATATCTACGTCAAAAACAGAATTTTTATTTTCTGTCATAGGTATCGTAAGTATACACCGAAAGAAGCTTGAATGAAATATACTTTATAAAACTTTTGTTATCTACCCGTTATTACTGAATTCGCCAAGTTCTCCGGCTTACCCGGGATTCGGCTCAGTTCACGTATAAATAAAAAAGGACCGGCAAGCCACTATTGTGGAATAATGTTTGCGGATCCTTCCTCTGATATGTGTCTCAAACACACAGCCACGAAAAGCTTATGCCTGTGAATATTACAAAGCAATTCACTTAAACGTACACTTTTATATCGGTGTAAAAATATCTTTACTTAACCCCTTTTTTGATATTTTTTATCGGTTTTTCGTTTTCGGAAGCATTTTTTTGATGTATCTGCCCGTATATGAACACTTACACTCAGATACTTCCTCCGGCGTGCCTGCCGCCACTATCTCTCCTCCGCCGTCTCCTCCTTCGGGACCAAGGTCTACTATGTAATCGGCGGTTTTTATCACATCAAGATTATGCTCTATCACTATTACCGTATTTCCGTTATCGGTAAGCTTGTTTATTATGCTTACAAGCTTTTGGACATCGGCAAAATGAAGCCCGGTCGTAGGCTCATCCAATATATAAACGGTACGTCCGGTAGCTACCTTGGACAGCTCGGTCGCAAGCTTCACCCTTTGAGCCTCACCTCCCGAGAGCTCGGTGGACGGCTGTCCCAGCTTGACATAACCCAGTCCAACATCATATATGGTCTGTATCTTCCTCTTTATGGTCGGCACGTTTTCAAAAAATTTGAGCGCTTCCTCGACCGTCATGTCGAGCACTTCAAATATATTTTTTCCCTTATATCTGACCTCAAGAGTTTCCCTGTTGTACCTTTTGCCGTGACAGACCTCACAGGGTACGTACACATCCGGCAAAAAGTGCATTTCTATCTTTATTATCCCGTCGCCCGAGCAGGCTTCACAGCGTCCACCCTTTACATTAAAAGAAAATCTGCCCTTTTGATAGCCTCTCGCCCTTGCATCGGGAGTTTCCGCAAAAAGATTTCTGATAAGATCGAAAACTCCCGTATAGGTCGCAGGATTTGATCTCGGCGTTCTTCCTATCGGAGACTGATCTATGTCTATGACCTTATCAAGCTGGTCGAACCCGCTTATGCCGTCATGCTTTCCGGCTATCGTCCTCGCCCTGTTAAGCTCCTTTGCAAGCGATTTATGGAGAATTTCATTTATAAGCGAGCTTTTTCCCGATCCTGAAACTCCCGTTACGCAGGTGAAAACTCTTAAAGGGAGCTTTACGTCTATATTTTTTAAATTATTTTCCCTGGCTCCCTTAATCTCCAGCCAGCCTTCCGGCCGTCTTCTTGACAAGGGAACTTCTATCTTGAGCTTTCCCGAAAGATAGCTTCCCGTCACGGACTCCGGATTTTTCATTATCTCCTCCGCAGTTCCCGCAGCAACTATCTTTCCGCCGTGAGAACCCGCTCCCGGACCCACATCTACTATGAAGTCGGCTTCCCTCATGGTATCCTCGTCATGTTCAACCACTATAAGCGTATTGCCCAAATCCCTTAGATTTTTTAAGGTATTGAGGAGCTTATCGTTGTCTCTTTGATGAAGTCCTATCGAAGGCTCGTCCAGTATATAGCAGACGCCGCAAAGTCCCGATCCTATCTGCGTGGCAAGTCTTATGCGCTGAGCTTCTCCGCCGGAAAGAGTTCCCGTTGCTCTTGTCAGATTCAGATAATCAAGCCCCACGTCCTTCAAAAAACCTACCCTTGCCCTTATTTCCTTTAAAATCTGTGCCGCAATCATAAGCTGCTGATCGCCGAGCTTCAAATTTTCCAGATATTCCACCAATTTCGCAACACTCATATTTGTTATTTCATGAATATTTTTGCCGCTCACCGTTACGGCAAGCGACTCCTTTTTGAGCCTCTGTCCCGAGCATAGCGCACAGGGCGTTATACGCATATATTCTTCATATTCGGCTTTTGCAGTTTCCGAAAAGGTTTCCCTGTACCTCTGCTCCACATTTTTTATCAGCCCCTCAAAAACCGTAGGATAATTACCCTCTCCCCTTTGTCCGACATAATGTACGGTCACCGATTTGTCCGCTCCGTACATGAGCATATTTCTTATTTTTTCGGGAAGCTCTTTATAAGGGGTGTCCATGCTGAATTTATATTCCTTTTCCAGAGCCTTAAGCAGAGCGTTTGAAAAGCTTCCCGCCTTGTTTGAAGACTGCCAGCCCATGACGGCTATACAACCCTCATTAAGAGAAAGACTTTTATCGGGTATCATAAGATCCTCGTCAAATTCCATCTTGTACCCGAGACCCGAGCATTCGGGGCAGGCGCCGAAAGGATTGTTGAACGAAAAGCTTCTGGGCTCTATTTCGGGAACGCTTATTCCGCAGTCGGGACAGGCAAAGCTCTGCGAAAACGTAAGCTCTTCACCTCCTATAACATCGACACTTACAAGTCCCTCCGCAAGCTTGAGAGCCGATTCGAGAGAATCGCTCAGTCTTGCTCCGAATTTGGAAGCGTCTTCATTTTTGTCGGTTTTTTTTATTACAAGCCTGTCGACTATAACATCTATTGAGTGCTTTACATTTTTATCGAGACTTATTTCCTCGGAAAGATCATATTGACTGCCGTCTATTCTCACCCTTGAATAGCCCGCTCTTTTTACTCTGTCGAGAACCTTTTCATGCCTGCCTTTTTTGCCTCTTACGATAGGTGCCAGTATTTGTATTCTCGATGCATCGTCCAACAGCATAATGCGATCAGCCATTTCATCAACAGTCTGTCTTCTTATCTCTCTTCCGCAATTCGGACAATGAGGTATCCCTATTCGAGCATATAAGAGTCTGAAATAATCATATATTTCCGTGACCGTCCCGACAGTTGACCTGGGGTTTCTGTTGGTAGATTTCTGATCTATAGAAATAGTAGGAGATAAGCCCTCTATGCTTTCAACATTAGGCTTTTCCATCTGTCCCAAAAACATTCTGGCATAGGAAGACAGAGACTCCATGTATCTGCGCTGCCCCTCTGCAAATATGGTATCGAAGGCAAGCGATGATTTTCCGCTGCCCGAAAGTCCCGTAAGAACGGTCAAAGTCTCTCTGGGTATATCCACATCAACCGATTGCAGATTGTTTTCGGCTGCCCCTCTTATTTTTATATATCCTTTCGGATTCATATGAACCGCTGTCGTCCTGCGCTTTGTGGTATTTTGTTTGGTAAGTCTGTTTTCAGGCATCGTATTTCCTCATTTCAAAAAAACATATGTTCTGACAGTTTATCACGTTTTACGGCGGATATTTCAAAAATTTGTATAAAATATGTGTTCTTACTTCCTTTCACTTAAACGCTGCGAAGTGTAAGAAAAATCCGATTAATAACTTTAACGTATTATAGTAAATGAAAAAGGGAATAAATCCGATAAAAACAGCCGTTTGAATAAAAGAACAACGGCAATGAAAAGCAATAAAGAATATATAGAGGTTTTAAAAGAAGCTTGAAGAATTAAGCGGAGCTAAACATCCTCGATCTCCGCTTTTTTCCCGGAAACAACCTCTCTTATAACATACTGGGGAGCCGCATTGATGCTTATATACAGTCTGCCTATGTATTCACCTATAAGCCCCAGCATCAGCATCAGCATACCCCCTATGAAGAGCATAAAAGACATCATGGCGCTCCAGCCTACCGGTATATCCGGATGTATGAAAATTTTCTTTATAACAGTCCAGATACCGTACAAAAATCCGAAGCCCGCAAAAATCCCTCCTCCTGCGGTCGCGATTCTCAAGGGCTTTACGCTGAATGAGGTAAATCCGTTAAGCCAAAGTCCGATAAGCTTGGAAAATGTATAGCCGCTTGCTCCCAGCTCTCTGTTTCTGTGATCCACGGGCACATTGGCTATGTTTTTAGTTGTACGAAGCACAAGACCTATCAAATAGGGATAGGCGTTTTCATATCTAAGCATCTCTGAAGCCACAAACCTTTTTATCGCAAAATAGCTTGTAACCTCAAGCTTTTTGGGTTTACCCAGCATGCTGCACGCCATTTTGTCATTCATCAGAGTTCCGAAATTTCTGAAAAACGACTTGTGCTTATAGGTATATGACGCATATACCGCATCATAGCCCTCTTCAAGCTTATCTATAAGCCTTTGACATTGATTTGCGGGCGTCTGCCCGTCATCATCCAGGCATATTATGATATCCCCGTCAGCAATCTTCAGTCCCGCCATGACAGCCGCATGCTGACCGAAGTTTTTGGAAAATTCCACCCCCGTTATGCGAACGTCTTCTCTGCACAGCTTTCTTATTACCTGAAAGGTGTCGTCGGGAGAGCCGTCGCATACCAATATGATTTCAAAAGTCTGATCTTCCCGCATTACGGATATGATCTCATCCGTTACTTTTTTTATTGTTCCCGCCGATTTGTAGCAGGGTATGACAAAGCTTATTTTTTTATCCGACATTTAATATTTTATCCTGACTCCGATTAGGTTTTATGGTCTTGCTTCTTTAAAAAAAGCATATATTTCATCCAGAACTTTTTCCCTGTCTTCCGCTGTAAGACCGTAATACATGGGAAGTCTCAAAAGTCTGTCCGATTCCGTCGTGGTATATTTATCTTCTCCGGCGAAGCGTCCATATTTTACACCCGCAGGCGCGGAATGGAGCGGTATATAATGCGACGCGCTTAAAACGCCGTTTTCCTTAAGCCTTACAAACATCTCCGTCCTCGTCTCAAGATCCTTTACTTTTATATAATACATATGAGCATTATGGACACAGCCGTCAGGAATGAAGGGAAGCTCTATCATTCCTTTTTCGGCAAGAGGAAGCAGTCTTTCATTGTAATAATTCCAGCTTTTTAATCTGTCGGCGTTTATTTCATCCGCAATTTCAAGCTGAGCATAAAGATATGCGGCATTTAATTCAGCCGGCAGATAAGAGTCTCCTATATCGACCCAAGTATATTTATCAACCTGACCCCGCTTGAATTTGCTGCGGTTGGTTCCCTTTTCCCTTATTATCTCCGCACGCTCAATATATTTTTCTCTGTTGATCAAGATGGCTCCGCCCTCACCCATGGAATAATTTTTAGTCTCATGGAAGGAAAAGCAGCCGAAATCTCCCAGAGTGCCGAGAGCCTTTCCTTTATAGGTGCTCATGACCGCCTGTGCGGCATCCTCCACTATAAGGAGCTTGTGCCTTCGGGCGATTTCGGAGATTTTATCCATATCACAGGCTACACCGGCATAGTGTACTACGCATACAGCCCTGGTGCTCGGAGTTATTGCCGCTTCAATGAGCCCTTCATCAATATTCATCGTATCCGGTCTGATATCTACGAAAACCGGCGTCGCTCCGGCTAAAATAACCGCATTGGCTGTGGAAGAAAATGTAAACGAGGGCAAAATAACCTCATCTCCCTTTTTTAAATCACAAAGCAGAAAAGCCATATCCAGAGCGGAAGATCCCGAGGTGGTGAGCAGCGCCTTTTTAGCCGAAAATCTCTCCTCCATCCACATATTGCATTTTTTGGTGAAAGAACCGTCTCCGCATATAGTGTGTGAATTTATGGCTTCCTGTATGTATTTGAGTGAATACTCCGCATTGGGAGGGATATTAAAAGGAATCATGGCTTTTTTGCCTCACTTTCCGTTATGTGTTGTCCTATGTCAGCCTGAAGCCGACGGTATTTTATTCAACGGTTACGCTCTTTGCAAGGTTTCTGGGCTTATCTACATCCAGCCCCTTGGCTACGCTTACATAGTATGCCATAAGCTGGAGAGGTATCACTGCAAGACTTGCCGTAAAATGCGGGTCGGTCTTGGGTACATAAACGCAAAAATCGACCACGTCCTCCGCCTCATACGAGCCGTAAGCCGTAAGTCCCATGAGATATGCCCCCCTGCTTCTTACCTCCTCCATATTGGAAAGAGTTTTTTCAAACACATGTCTTTGAGTTATAAGTCCTATTACCAGCGTTCCGTCCTCGATAAGACTTATGGTTCCGTGCTTCATTTCCCCCGCCGCATAGGCTTCCGAATGAATATAGGAAAGCTCCTTTAATTTAAGAGAACCCTCCATTGCTATTGCATAATCAAGTCCTCTGCCCAAAAAGAATATGTCCTTGGCAGCCGCATACTTGGCTGCAAACCATTGTATTCTTTCTTTGTCGTCAAGAACCTTTTGTATCTGCCCGGAAAGCTTATCAAGCTGAGAAATCATCTCGGAATATTTTTCGGAATTAAGCCTTTTTTGCCCCCTTGCGCACTCCATCGCTATGAGATAGCAGACTATAAGCTGAGCGGAATAAGCCTTGGTCGTCGCAACTGATATTTCGGGTCCCGCATAGGTTTGAAGCACATAGTCAGCTTCTCTTGCTATTGTTGAACCTACCACGTTTACTATGCCGATAACGGGTATTCCCTTTTCCTTTGCAAGTCTCATGGCGGCTATCGTGTCGGCGGTTTCTCCGGACTGAGAAATGACTATTACCATAGAACCTTCTTCAAGTCTCGGATCTCTGTATCTGAATTCGCTTGCAAAATCAACATCGCAGGATGTATCGGTCAGATCCTCTATTACATATTTGGCACAGCAGCCGACATGATATGCCGATCCGCAGGCTACTATATGAAATCTCGTAACCGTTCCCAAAACCTTCCAGTCAAGACCGCTCGCATCGAACTTTATATTTCCGTCCTGAACATAGGCGTGAACGGTATCATGAACCGCCTGAGGCTGCTCGTGTATTTCCTTGAGCATATAATGCTCATAGCCGCCCTTTTCGGCGGACTCCGCATCCCATTCCACCACCGTAGCTTCTTTTTTTACCGTCTCTCTATCTATATTAAAAAAAGACAACTCATCTGCACTTATAGCAGCTATTTCCATATTGTCCATATAAAAGACCGAGCGGGTATGCTCAATCAAAGCGGATACGTCGGACGCAAGATAAATCCCGTCATCCGCCTTTCCTATGATAAGAGGAGTATCCTTTCTCGCCGCAAATATTTTATCCGCATGATTTTTGAACATAACGGCAAGAGAATACGATCCTCTCATCCTCAGCATGGTACGTGAAATGGCTTCAAGAGGATCTCCGGTTTTTTTGTAATAGTAATCTATAAGCTTTATTGCACATTCGGTATCGGTTTGAGAATAAAAGCCGTAGCCCGCACGAATAAGCTTTTCTTTTATCTCTACATAATTGTCTATTACGCCGTTATGCACTCCCACTACGGTCTTTTCTTCATTGGCATGAGGATGGGCATTGGTAACCGAAGGCTCTCCATGCGTAGCCCAACGCGTATGTCCTATACCCGAAAATCCGGGAAGGGCGTTTCCGTTGTCCGTTTTTTCTTCAAGAGCCTTGAGCCTGCCCTTGGATTTGACAATCTCTATATTTCCGCTCTCTTTATTCAGAACGGCAAGACCCGCCGAATCATAGCCTCTGTATTCAAGCCTCGATAAGCCGTGTAAAAGAATCGGAGCCGCCTGTTTTCTTCCGATATAACCTACTATTCCGCACATAATAAGCCTTTCCTGTTACTTTTTATATCTTTCAATCAGTTTTTTGACCGCAGCTATAACATCATTTTGATCTTCGTCCGTCATTTTCGGAAAAAGAGGTATTGACATAATTGAAGAATATACCTTTTCCGCTGTAGGGCAAGAGCCTTTTTCATAACCCATTTTTCTGTAATTGCTGAAATAATATACGGGTATATAGTGAATTTGGCAATATATATTTTCCTCTCTCATTGCTTCAAAAAACTCTTTTCTCGTACAGCTCAGCCTATCCAAATCCAATCTGATCGTATACAAATGCCGTGTGGCGTCCGAATATTCGGGACTTTTTTGAGTAATTATTTCAGGAATTCCGGAAAATGCTTCGTCATACCTTTTTACAAGCCTTTTTCTCAATTTAGAAAATTTATCAAGCTTGTCAAGCTGACTTATCAAAAGAGCGGCTGATATATCGGTCATCCTGTAATTATAGCCGAGAAAAACCTGATCATAATACCATGATCCGAAATCATCCTTATCACCCGTGTACTTTATAAACTCATGATCATGCTCCATTCCGTGAGATCTGAAAAGAGCAGCCCTTTCCGCATAATCCTTATTGTTCGTAAGCAGCGCCCCGCCCTCTCCGGCAGTAACCGTCTTGACGGGGTGAAAGGACATACAGGTGATATCGGCATAGCTTCCGCAGGGCCTTCCCTTGTATCTTGAGCCTATTGCATGAGCCGCATCTTCTATAAAAACAAGCTTATACTCATCACAGATCATTCTTATACTGTCGGCGTCGGCAACCTCTCCCGCATAATCTACCGCAATAACGGCTTTTGTCCTGCCGCTTATTTTTTCCCTTACGGAGTCGGGAGAAATATTATACGTCTCCGGGTCAATATCCGCAAATACCGGTTTTGCTCCCACATATAATATGCAGTTTGCGCTCGCCATAAATGTAAAAGGGGTGACGATTACTTCGTCTCCCTCTCCTATTCCGGCGGCAAAGCAGGCAGCGTGAAGGGCGCTTGTCGCACTGTTTACGGTACAGGCATACGAAGCTCCCGTTATCTTTTTGAGCTTTTCCTCAAGCTCCGCAATTTTGGGACCGCAGGTCAGAAAGTCACTTTTTAAAGTATCGGTGACAGCCGCTATATCGGCGTCGTCTATCCATTGCTTCCCGTAAGGAAGAGGGGTTTGTCGCATAAAAAATTACCTCCTTCGCATATCACGCATCCATGCGTGATATATACGCTCGCAGTTAATTTTCAGAGCGTCCTGCTCCAAAAAAATCATCTACTTCGCATGTCACGCATCCGTGCGTGACATATTCGCTCGTAGCTGATTTTCAGAGCGTCCTGCTCTAAAAATCATTTCAAATGTCATATAACTATCTCTTGAATCTTCCGTTTGCATCAAGGTAGTTTTCTTTTACGTCCTCGTATGCGAGCCTTATTCCGTCTTTTAACTCCGTTTTGTATGTCCAGCCGAGATTTTTTGCTTTTGACACGTCAAGCAGCTTTCTGGGCGTTCCGTTGGGCTTTGAGGTATCCCATTTTATTTTACCCTCATAGCCTACAACCTCAGCCACCATTTCTGACAGCTCCTTTATTGTGATTTCTTTTCCCGTTCCCGCATTTACCGTCTCGTTTCCGGAATAATTGTTCATAAGAAAAACCGCAAGATCCGCAAGATCGTCTACATATAGAAATTCTCTGAGAGGCGATCCGTCTCCCCAGCATACCACCTCGTCCGCACCGTCCAATTTGGCTTCGTGGAAGCGTCTTATAAGAGCGGGCAGAACGTGAGACCTCTTTTCCTCGTAATTATCACCCTTGCCGTACAGATTGGTCGGCATAAGAGAAATATAGTCAGTGCCGTACTGCATATTGAGATATTCGCAGTATTTAAGCCCGGATATCTTTGCAAGAGCATAGCCCTCGTTCGTCTTTTCCAAAGCGCCGCCAAGCAGCGAATCCTCTCTTATAGGCTGGGGAGCCATTCTCGGATATATACAGGATGATCCGAGAAATTCAAGCTTTTTTACATTATTTTTGTGGGACGAATGTATTACATTCATCTCCATTATCATGTTCTGATACAAAAAGTCCGCAAGTGCGGACGCATTGGCTCCTATACCCCCGACCTTGGCGGCAGCCAAAAATACGTATTCGGGCTTTTCCTCTTCAAAAAAATCCTCGACGTCCTTCTGCCTTTCGAGATCAAGCTCCGAATGTGTTCTCGTTATTATATTGCGGTAGCCGTCTTCCTTAAGCTTTCTTAAAATAGCTCCGCCTACCATACCTCTGTGTCCTGCTACGAATATTTTTGAATTAAGCTCCATTTTCTCTTCTTTCATCTGTAATAAGGGCGATTGCGCTAAACGCACTTGCCGCTGCAAACCGCTGTGCTTAAGACTTTGATCGCAGCGGTTAAAATACAAAACTTCATCTCACTGAATATATCAGGCATTTTCACGTAAAATACGCTCTTTCCTTGCAAGCTCTCTGTCGTGAGACGCCATAATATGTATCAGCTCCTCATAACTTGTTTTTTCGGGATTCCACTTGAGAATTTCCTTTGCTTTTTTCGGATCTCCCCAGAGATTATCAACATCGGTGGGTCTAAGCCATTTCGCATTTACCGTGACAAGAACCTTTCCCGTCTTTACATCTATTCCCTTTTCATCAGCGCCTTTTCCTTCCCAGAACAACTCAATCCCGTTTTCCTTAAAAGCCCTCTCGGTAAAATCTCTCACGGTATGCTGCTTTCCGGTTGCGATTACAAAATCGTCCGGCTCATCCTGTTGAAGCATGAGCCACATACACTCGACATAATCCTTGGCATAACCCCAGTCGCGCTTTGAATCAAGGTTTCCCAGCTCAAGCGTATCCTGTATTCCCTCCGCTATCCTTCCCGCAGCCAGAGTGATTTTTCTTGTGACGAAGGTCTCTCCCCTTCTTTCAGACTCGTGGTTGAACAGGATTCCGTTCACGGCATACATACTGTACGCATGGCGGTACTCCTTTACTATCCAGTAGCCGTACTGCTTGGCTACCGCATAGGGACTGTAAGGATAAAAGGGAGTATTTTCATTTTGGGGAACCTCCACAACTCTGCCGTAAAGCTCCGATGTGGACGCCTGATATATGCGGGTAAGCTTTTCTCTTTTTAAAATCCTTACGGCTTCCAGTATACGCAGAACGCCGAGAGCATCGACCTCTCCCGTATACTCGGAGGACTCGAAGCTCACATGAACATGACTTTGAGCCGCAAGATTATATATTTCATCCGGAGCCGCTTCTCCGACAGCTTTTATGATTGAAGAGGTATCGCTGAGATCTCCGTCATGAAGAGTTATAAGATTTTTTTCCAAAAGATGGTCGATACGGGCGGTATTGGACAATGAAGTCCTACGTATAAGCCCGTGCACCTCATAATTTTTTTCCAAAAGAAATTCGGCAAGATACGAACCGTCCTGCCCGGTTATCCCTGTTATAAGCGCCTTTTTTAAAGCCATTTAATTCCCCCCGAAAAACCGAATCGTCTATAACTCTACCAGTATAATTTAATTCCATACAAAGAGCAAACAAGGAGCTGCAGCGAAACGCCGCCGCAGGCTCCTTACATATACTTAAACATTACAGGCAGCCTCGGTTAAACGCCGCTGTATATATTTTAAATAAGCTCCAGCATTATATTGATCCTGTCCTCATAATTGAAGTCCTTTTTTATCCTTTCAAAGGCTCTCCATACCACTCTTTGCCTCTGTTCATCATTTTCCAGATAAAATTTTATTTTTTCCATGGCATCGTAGATGTTTTCATAGCAGACATACTCCGTATCCTTTTCAAAGAAATTTTCAAATTCGGACTGACCGCTTGTAAGCATGAAGCCCTTTGAAGCCATGATATCCAAGGCTCTTAACGGAATGGCGCTTCTGTTTGCCCTTAAAACCGGATTGAGATTTATTTTCGAAGAATTGAAAACTCTCGGCATTTCCGATGTATAGTCCACCGCTTTTCTTATGTTTACGCCCTTAAGCATTTCCTTTTCGTCGTCGTCAACCGATACCGCATACAGAGCCGTATCGCAAAGGGCCGCCGACAGCCTCAAAAGACTTATGCGCTCAAGCCTTGTGATATGGCTGCAAACGGCGTAAAAAAGCTCCGCTCTCGTTGGCTGCACGGCGGTTTCGGAAAGACTTTTATAATGCTCACATATTGAGCTTACAAATTCCGGAGTAAGCGACTCGTCAACCACTTTACAGCCGTGATATTTGAGCTGAACAGAAATCACGGCGTCCAGATATTTGGACTGCTCGTCGCTCATGAGAGCTTTAAGCTCAGGAAGAGGCGATTTATAGAGGCTGCCCACCAGAGATACATCGGATCTGAAGCCTTCGTCAAGCTTTGCAGCATTTTGAATCTTTCTCCAATTGCTTGCAAGAGGAAGATAAAAAGCGTTGTCTATACCCAAAGCTCTGTAATATGAACAGTCGAATTTGCTGAAAAAAAAGATTCTGTTGGTGGGATAATCCAGAGTATCCGTACTCGGAAGATTTGGAGGGCTGTCATACTGCCATGAAAGATACAAGATCTGAAGCTGATTGCATACCTTCGCTGTGACGGGATAATAGTTCACCGTAAATACTGCATCATATTTGTTTTTTTTAAGCTGCTTTTTTATCCTGTATTCGCATATGTCATTTTCATAGCAGGACTGTTCAAGCTCAAGCCTCTGCACGTCGACCTTATGTCCCATGGAGATGAAGCACTCGACGCAGTCTCCCATTATATAAGTGTTTTTGAAATTATATATAAGAATATTCAAGCTTCACCTCTGAAATATTTCATATCTGAAATATCGCTATTGTACATACCTTCCCAGTCTTTCTCTGGACGCCGCTCCAAGAGCCTGCATGGCGTAAGGATTTTCATTAAGCGGAGTTCTGAGCACGGTCTCTGCTGCCGTCCTTATGGTCTGAGCCAGCTGAGTATCAAAGGGCTCCTGTATTTCGCCCGCAGCCAGATGCTTTTCAAAAAGCCTGATCGCAAGGGAGAGCTTTCTGAGATAAAAGGTTTCCGCTCCAAGCCTTACAAGCTCGTAGTCGGGAAAAGACATAAGCCTTCCGTACACGGCTATGACGGATGAAATAAAGCCGCTGAATCTCTTTACAAAATTATTTACGTAAAAGGCTTCCTTTTTTCCGGGACTCTTTTTCCTGACATACATGGGATTGGGCAGAATATTTACCGCATATGCAAAGCATATGACCTCCGCCATAAAATCTTCATCACTGTCGCCCTCAACCGTATGATCTCTAAGTCTTATTCCCTTTTCTTTTAAAAAGCTCCTTCTGAATATTCTGGAATAAATAAGCCCCGTATCGGTAAGAAGGGCATTTCTTTTGTCCGGATCCAGCATGCCCGCAAAATCCACGGGAGTGGCTATGACTATTTTTTCATTGGCTTCATTGTATATGGGCGAGTCCACATAATCATAATAATACTCTCCCTCGGTAGCCTTTTCATATATACGCTCATAAAAAGCAACGTCCACCATATCGGATACATTCATAAACGACACATACTGACCCTGCGCCTCATCAAATCCGAAGTTGCAGGATCCTCCAAAGCTCATATGCTCCGGCAGGTGATATCCTATGACCCTGCCCGGGAACTGTGCACATAAATCGTCCACAGCCGAAGCCGTATCATCGCTTGACGCATCGTCTACAAGTATTATCTCCAAAGCGTCTTCGCCGTATTTTTCATATATGGTCTGATATACCAGATTCCCGAAATTATCAACCAAGGCATTTTTGTTGTTATGAACGGGAAGTATACAGGATATTAGAACGCTCATCTCTCCTCCGGAACAAACTGCGGCAATGTATCGGTTTACACATGAGGATATCGGCTTTTTAAGCCGAATACTTGATAAAGAGTTTTGCCGCACACGTGATATATCGCATATTCTATGATATACTAAATATCGCTACATTCAATGCCGAAGATTATATTTTTTTATCGATATATCAAAATAAATTCCGCAAAGGAATTTGAAAATCCGTTTTATTTCTACGCTTTACGGGTCTTTAAATCCGCTTTCAGGAGAATATATCATGACTTATTATATTTTATGTACAGCTGATACCGTTTCCGGAGGTCCCGAGCTTGCTCATCAGCTTTGCGGGCAGATAATGTTAAACGGCTCCTCCGCCCGAATGTATTATGTAAAATCGGATCAAAAAGAGCCCGTAGATACATATGCTCCTGAAAGGTATGAAAAATACGAAACCGTACATGCCGCATCGCTTGAACTTGCCGACAGTAAAGAAAATATTATAATTATTCCGGAGGGACTGACGGACTGGGCGTTTGTCTTTAAAAATGCCAAAATAATCCTATGGTGGATGAGCGTTGATAATTTCAGGCAGCGCTTCGACGACGGCTATATATATCGTCTCGATAAGCTTTGCAGCCTCCATTTAACCCAGTCCAAATATTCCGAAGCCTTCCTTGAATCCAAAAATATCGACAGTAAAAAAATATTGTGGCTGTCCGACTATATAGGTGAAATCTACAACAGATTCATCTTACCCCCGGAGTACAGAATAGATAAAGCTCTTTTTAATCCTAAAAAGGGATATGAGGATCTCAAGCCTCTCATAAAGCTGTGCAGCTTCGTGACATGGAAGCCGCTTATAGATATGACCGAAGAGGAAGTTGTCATGAACATGCAGATTGCAAAGGTCTACGTCGATTTCGGATCTCATCCCGGCAAAGACAGGATACCCAGAGAGGCGGCAGCCTGCGGTCTGTGTGTTATCACCAACAAAAAGGGGAGCGCCGGCTTTTACGACGACGTCCCGATAAATGAAAAATACAAATTCTGCGATCCGATAGATTATGAAAAGGCAGCTTGCTTGCTCAAAGACATCATAGATAATTGCAGCAGCCACTTTCACTCATTCGATAATTACAGATCCGTTATCAGGTCGGAAAAACAAAAATTTGAAGCCGATGTAAAAAAACTGCTTTCTTTTAAGCTCTGAAAAGCCTTTATTTACGGTACAGCTCAAGCGCTATTTGCAGATACGAAATAGTATATTTGTACCAGATATACTGCCATTCGCCGACAGGCTTGCCCACGCTGTCCTGATACAAAGACCAGACGAACCAGTAATATGACATAAATGCGACATAAGCGATATAGTGCCTGTATTCATCCTTTTTCGCTCTGCGTCCGAGATAATATTTTAAAATATCGCCGATTTCTTCGACATCGTACGGAGAGCAGGCTATAAATGTTCCTATATCGACAGCAGGATCCGCCATGCCCGAATATTCCCAGTCAATCAGATTGAATTTACCCTTTTCGTCTATTAAAAAATTGGTCTTGTAGCAGTCCACGTGACAGATCACCCTGCCTGATTTGTCCTTATCCGCAAGCCTCTTTAATTTGCAAATATCCTTTTTTATATTGTCCTCGCCGGTGAATTTGTCCCTTCCCCTTATTTCAAGCTCTTTATAAAAATCCTCTATCTTACTCCATATATCAAAATTGTATTTTGTTTTTTCCCCGGATTCGTGCAGCTTTTTTATCAGCTTAAGAGCTTTTTTTACCTGTCCCTCATTTCTGTAATCCGGCTCACAGGCATTATCCACAAATGACGATATCTTCCACCCTTTTGACGCATCCATATATATATATGTGTTGTCGAGCTTTAATTTTTTGGCTATATCCATGGAAGCCGCTTCGCTTCTTCTGTTTATATACCTACTCGTCCCCGCTCCCGGATGGCGGTATACATATCTTTTATTTCTGCATTCAAATTTAAACGAGGTATTGGTAAGTCCGCTGTTTATAGGCTCTATATTTATTATTTCGGAGATGTCGCAGCAAAGAACTCTGCCGATATTGATCAATATTTCGGAATCGGTGTTTTCTATATAATCGGAGTCGAATTTCCTGAGCTCATCAAGGCTGTCAAACTCCTTTATTACATCGCCATGATATTTGCGGATGTAAAGGCTCAGCTTTTTAATATTTCTGATATATAGCTTTTCCCACAGCTCGGAACGGGTCAGGCTCTCATCATAGGATTTTTTGAGAACGGAGGCAAATTCTTTGCTGAAATGCTCGTCCCAGTAAGTGTGTCCTATCATGTACCATGAATTTTTGCCTCCTATTTTTACATCCGTTATTCTCCCGTCGGCGGCTGCTCTTATGCAATATTCCTCGGTGCTTCCGTCAGCATAAGCTGCGGAATAATACGGCTTATATACATATTTTTCAAATACGTTTTCCAAAAAATAATTATCGGAGGAGCAGATATAGGTGTTGGAAAGCTTATCTATAACCGCCATCAGGGACGAGGTATTGTTGTATCTGTAATAGTCTTCATTTATTACGATATTTATTTTGAACTTTTCAGCCAGATAATACATTTTTTCCTTCATATAGCCGACAACGACATATATCTCGTCTATTCCGGCTTCTTTAAGCTGTCTTATCTGCCTCTCTATCAGGATCTCGCCCTTTACGCTCAAAAGAGCCTTGGGCTTTTCATAAGAAAGCGGCGCAAATCTGCTGCTCATGCCCGCCGCCATGATCACCGCATTTTTTACCTTGAATTGAGAAAGCATCTTTTTTCCGGCCTTCATAAGCCCGGTATCAGCAATATATCCGCTTGATCTCAGACTTTTTAAAAGCTTATTGGTCTTCCCCAGGGATATGCCGAGCGCAGAGCTTATATCTCTTTGACTTTGCTTTTTTTCTCCGATCTGCATCAAATGGCGCAGAACAAGAAATTCCGATTCCGTAATCATAAAAATCTCCGCTAAGTATATACGTTTTAAAGCACATATATCTTATCGGAGACTTTTGTTCATTTTATTATGTATGTACGTATATTATGAACGATTTTCTTTGATATAATTATTTCCGTCCTTAAAAAATCCCGCTATTATAAGCAATATCACTATTCCTATGGGAAATGCGGCTATAATACTTACAGACTGAATATTCGACATGGAGCTTTCGGAGAAAACCAGGGTGATCGGCAGAAGAATCAAAAGTATGCACCACATAAGTTCAACCGACTTATGCGGCTTTTCATTTTCTCCAAGCTCATGATAGCTGTAACACGAGGCTATATAAGCAATGGAATCGAAGGATGTGGCATAGAAGGCTATCATAGTAAGCAGCACGAAAATAAATACGACAGGAGCAAAGGGCAGGGTGTCGATCACGTCCATGATAAGAGCATAAATATCTCCTCCGTTGATATAGCCTCCTATAAAGTCAGATATCCCCGCCATCTGTCTTCCCATGGAATAATTACCTAAAATTATAAAGCTGGTTATTGTAGAGCCGGTTCCGAAAAGATAACCTCCGACTATAAGCTGTCTGACTGTCCTTCCTCTTGAAATAGCACCTATAAAAAACGGAGACGCCACACACCACACCATCCAATACGCCCAGTAATACATGGTCCAATTCTGAGGAAAGCTTGATGTCCTTAAAGGATCGGTATATGTAGACAGCTCCATAAAGTTTCCAAGCATAGTGCCTATTTGACTCAGCCCGCTTTCTATTATGTAGCGAGCCTGCGACCCGAATATCAGCACATATGCCTGTATCCCGAAAAACAAAAGTATGCAGGCTTTAGCCAAAATATCAATACCTTTAATTCCCTTTAACAGCGAATATGTATACACAACACAGGTAATTAAAAGAATGACTACGGTGATGATCCTCCTGTCAATGTCTGATCCGGATATTTTATTTACTATCTCCGCCATAAGAGGAGTGGCAATGCTGAAGGTGGTGGCTGTACCTGCGATCAGGGCAAATACGGCAAGTAAATCTATCATACGTCCCCAAAGTCCGTCCGTATGCCTTCCGATCACGGATCTGCACGCTTCGGAATATCTTTGCCTTTTTTTCTTTCTTACATGCAGCATAAAGCCGAAGGCTGCCGCCAGAGTCAGATAAAACGACCACGGGATAAGGCTCCAATGAAATACCGGAAACACCCCCGCCCATTTCTGCACGGAGCCAAGCTCCTTCATATACGGATCGGCTGCATACAATATCCACTCGGAAAAGGAATAAAACAAAATATCCGCCGCAAGTCCGCAGGTAAACATCATGGCTCCCCATGAAAAAAACGAATACTTCGGACTTTCATCCTTTTCACCCAGTTTTATGTCTCCATACCTTGAAGCCGCCATATATATTGAAATCAAGAATACCGCAAGTCCTATAATCAGATAATATACTCCTATCTGACTGCACAGAAAAAAGCGTATTTTGCCTATGATCTCATTTGAATCCTCGGGAAAAAGAAAAAAAAGCAGACTTAAAAAAATAATGCTTATAAGAGGAACAAAGGTGATAACGGGGTCTATTTTTTTCTTTTCCATTTCTTTTTCCTTTTCCTAAGTCTAAATATCAGTCTAAATATTTCTCCGCATATTTATAATATTCTTTGGCATAATGATACTGCATAATGGAATACTCTCCGAATTCATAGCCGAACTTAAATTTGTATTCGCACCAATTCGACCAGAGAAGTCCGCAGGCGGCGATATAGCAATATATTTTTATGCGTGTTCTCTCAGAGCACCTGTTTCCGAAATAAATATCTATCAGTCTGTCCGTCCGATCTTTGTCATACAGGGCATAAATACAAAACATCGCAATATCTACATGAGGGTCCTGCATGGCTGAATATTCCCAGTCGATCAGGCTTACATGCAGCCTGCCTCTTAAATCCGTGTGCAGTATGAAATTGTCATGAACAGCATCTATATGAGTTAGGCAGATATTCTTTTTCTGCCCTTCTATATAAGACTTGAGTCTCATAACATTTTCTTTTGTGCTCTTATAATCCTTGTAAATAGAAGCCGAGCCTCCGCACAAGTCCTCATAGAATTGTATCTTTGAAAATATATCGAAGCTGCTGTCCGACTTAAGATTAAGCCTATGAAACTGCCTAAGCTTCTTCATACACAGCTTTAAGTCATCTTCATTCAGGGGGTCGCAATTTCTTGCATTCGATATGAATTTGCTTATCATATAGCCGTTTTCTTCATTTACGTACACGGGATCGACGCAGACATTTTTATTGCGTATAAGCTTATATACCTTAGCCTCTTCGCTTCTGTTTATAAGTTTATCGGTGCCTTCTCCAGGTATCCTCATTACGTACCTGCCGCCGGGGGCGCTGAACAAAAACGATCTGTTGGTCATTCCCTTTTTCAGCACCTCTATATCTCCGATATCCGATGTATTGCATTTAAGAGTATCGGCTATGATAAAAAAGACCTTATTTTCAAGGCTGGATGATTTATCGTCTATGTTCCTTACATCCTCAGCCGTATTGATCTCTTTTACATTTTTTCCGGGAAAAATCCTTCCGTAAACTATCATTTCATCAGCATGATACAGCGCTTCCTCCCAGTAGCTGTTATCGTACGCCGTATCCATGCTTAATTTAAGCAGATTATTCTTTACCTTTTCAAGCTCTTTTCCGAAGAGGTAGGAAATGCCTATCATCGCATTCCCGTTTTGATTTCTCTTTGTTCTTCTTAAGCTCCTTTTATTGTATATGACCACATCGCTCTTTCTCTTTTCGTCCGTGACCATGTACCATGAGTACAGCTCATATTCGGAAAAGGGATTTTCAGCACATCTGATATCCGCCGGAATTATATAGACATTTTGAAGCCCGGAGAGTATCAGCTTCAGAGAATGAAGATTGTTTTTGGTAAAATATTCTCTGTTGACAATCAGCTTTACGGAATATTCGTCTATAAGATACTCGAATTTTTCCTTCATGAAGCCGACCACCACATAAATATCCCTTATTCCGGCTTCATGAAGCTGTTTTATCTGCCGCTCTATAAGAGGCTCTCCATATATTTCGACCATCGCCTTGGGCACTTCGATATTTATGGGCACCATCCGCCTGCTGAAGCCCGCCGCCAAAATCACCGCAGAGCGGGGTGACGATTTCTTTATAAGATCTTCAGCTTTCTTTGTAGGAGCATTGCCTTCACCCGTGATATAGCCTCCGGTTTTAAGGCTTTTTAGGACAGCACCTACGCTGCGGACAGAAAGTCCCGCTTCTTTCGATAAAATTTTTTGATTTATAAAGGATTTTTTGAATAGTGCCAAAAGCACTTCCCGTTCGTTAATACTAAGCCCGTTCATCTCTTATCCGAATAAGCTCCTAAGCTCCGCTATTCCCATTTTTTCCATTGACTTGATTTTTTTCTCCCACATATCCTTTGTATCATTACCCATGAGCTCTGATAATGTTTCTATGTAGAGCTTTCTCATGCCTTCGGTCGGCAGTATGACCATATCAGAAAATGCAACCGCCGGCTGCTCAATCAGCTTTTTGATAGCGCTTTGTGAAACGCTGTCCTCTTCTTTTGGAGTAGCCACATCATAACAGGGAATATATATGAGCTTGTCCGTATATTTTCTGAGCTTATATGAAAAATATTTTTCATCCACGGTAATTTCGGCATTTGTCGAATCGAAAGGAAATTGTATCACTATACAGCTCGGGCATTTTTTCGAGATATCATACTCGGCTTCGGAAATTATATCCATATCATCAGGGTAATCTCCTGCAACCTCATGAGCTTCTCCTACCTCTCCGTATATACTCTTATCATACCATTTAACAGGCATAATCTTAACCTTAGCTTTTTTGTCGGCAACGGCTATCTTCCACACGGGCTCCATAGTATTCCACCAATCAGCTCTTACCGGCAAAAAAAGAATTTCCTTTCTTTCCCTAAAGCTAGTATTTACAGCAGCCTCCATTTCGGAAGCCGCCAAGCTTATCTTTGCAGCGCAGCCATCATTCCATGCCTCAAATGCCTCAAAGATAGTCTGAGCCATCCTGTTAAGGCTCAAAATCGCTTCCTTACCCTCTTCAAATGCAGAGTCGTATACCTCAGATAAGCGGTCAATCAGACCCGCCGTTATCTTTTGGGCGTTTATAAGCAGCTGTGCCCTTTGAGCTCCGTCCGCTCTTATCAATATATCCGTATTGGCAAGCTTTTTTATGAGATTTATTTGATAATCCAGCTTTTCTTTTAAGCCCTCTTCTCTTTTTGATAAAATATTTTCGGAGGTCATGGTATATCTTCTGTAATTTACATTTCCGAGACGTTCCTTGAATTTTTTCTCCTGCTTTTCATAGCCGGGATAATCATGGGACGCTCCTCCCTTTAAAATATATTTTTTGTTTCCGTACAGTCCCTTGAGTATATCTTCATATCCTATCGGAGCAGGCATCATAATCCCCTCAAAGGGTATATATGTTACGTCGGCATACCAGGCTCTTTCATATTCCACCATGGTTTCATTGTTCCAGTACAGACAAAGCTTGGTTTTATCCGCTTTTTCATCATCCTCCGAAAGAGACTCGAGCCATTTCAGATTGATCTTACATAACTCATTAAGCATGTTTTTCGATTTGTCCGTAACCATGCCCGTTTCCTTTTCAACCTTTTCAAGCGCCTTCTTAAATTCCTCTTTATACTTGCCCTTTTCTTTAACCTTAGCCCTGTCTTTATCTATATCCTTATATTTCTTTTTATCCTCGTCCTCTTCCTTGCCCTCTTCCCTGTCGGCGGAACAGAGCCTTAAAGCGTCCATAATATCGCAATAAACACTTTTGCGCATTTTTTCAAGCTCTTTATCTTCATATACGGCGTCAAGCACTATAATGTCCACACCGGCGGCGTAAGGGAAACCGAAGTGACTGTCTAAAAATTCTTTTCCGCTGTCTACGCGCGTACTCGTATTGAATCTTATGACGCTGCTCTCAATATCGGGTCTGATAAGAGGACTTACTATGACATGATCCTCCTTAATATACTTGGGAGCTTCCTTGATAAATATATTTACATCCTTTCTGGTCATGATTATATCCACGTCGTCATCCCATGGAATAAAGCCCTTGTGTCTTACAGCGCCCAGCAAAGTCCCCGAGTCAAGGAACCACTTTATGCCCAAAATTTTGCATATACGGTCCACCTCCGCCATTGCCTGTATCTGAGCCGCCCAGTTGCGCTTCATCATGTTGGATATAAAAAAACCCTCTCTTACCTCATCCTCAAAAAATGATTTGGGGAAATCCAGCTCCTCTAATGTCATTTTTTATTCTCCTTTATATGCAAATATAATTATGATACAATATTTCAGTTAAAATATTCTGAAAGTATGGTGATTTTTATGAACATTTTATTTGTAAAAGGCAAGGAGGCTTTTGCCGATTATTATACAGACAAGCTCATATCCTCCGCCGAGGCCTCGGGCGCCGAATTCTATATTGTGGATTATAAGGATCCGACCTCTTTTATTTCGGATGAATTTACCGATTTTATTAACAAAGATAAAGTAAAAACAGTATCTTTCGATCTCTCAGGTCTTGATATAAGCGACGAGGACGGCAATATCATTTTTGATAAATATGATATTCCTCTTTACTCAATCCTTAGCAAGCCCGTAATAGCTTACAAAGATCTGCTTTTGCAGGCAGGAGACAAAACCCATGTTATCGTAAGCGATAAAAATGACGAGCTTTATATCGAAAAGAATTTTTCCAATGTAAAGAATATTTTATATCTGCCTCTCGGAGGCTCCTTTGAAGCTTCGGAGGACGGCATGTCAAAACCCCTTGACTTTGAAAAAAGAGATATAGACGTGCTGTTCGCATTTTCCTGTGATGATGATTACACCGGCAAGGATCCGAAAATAGAATTTTTGGGTGAAGACAGCTCCGACTTTTTTGTAAAAACCGAACTGGCACTCGTGGAAACTCCATATAAGACTGTAGAAACTGTGATAAGAGAATACTGCGGAACTCTTAAGGATAAGCTGAGCGAAGAGCAGATATCGGAGCTGATAGAAAAATACTCGGATCATATAAGGGGAGGAGCAAACCGATTTAATAAGCAGGAACTGATACACAGACTGGATACCGCCGGAATCGAGGTTCAGGTATACGGAAATAACTGGGAGTCGTCCAAATATATATATTCCGAAAATATACACATACATGAGCCTCTCTCTCCCAGGGAAGCCAATATCATGACCGGCAGGGCTCTCATAGCCGTAAATTTTTTGGATCACTATAAAAACGGAGCAAATGCAAGGTTTTTCGACAATATGCTCAACGGTGCGGTCTGTATCTCAGATACCAATGAATACACCGACAGACGCTTTAAGGACGGAAAGCAGATGGTAAAGCTGGATATCCTTAACCCCAATCAAACTCTGGCGGATATACAATATCTGCTGTCTCACAAGGACAGAGCAAAGGAAATTGCAAAGTCGGGCTGCGAAGCCGCTCAGAGAGAAAGCTGGGAGAGGAGATTTGCAAGACTTGTCGAACTGATCTCCAAATGATGTAACCTTAGCTAAAAGGTGATAGTTTTTTCTACCGCCTTTGCTAATGAGATGACTGATTAACGGCTTGAAAGAGCGATTAGATCATTACTTTCTAATCGCTTTTTATTCCTTGTAGGAGCTGCAGCTTTTCACATTTCTTACTTTGCCTTGTAATTCTTAATCACCTTTTCCACCTGCATTTCAAGTTCTTCTCTGTCCGGAATATATAAAGTATACTTTGAAGCAAATATTTTATTAGACAAACTTCCAAGTGCATATTCTGCCTGTATACTATTTTTATTATACAAAGAATAATCCCGATCGGTTCGTTATCCGTATCATCATTAACTTCCGTCTTGTAATAGTTAAGATACATATTGATTTGTCCAACCGCTTCCGGCATTAACTTTCCCGTTTTTAACTCAATTAAAACATAGCTTCTGAGTATTTTATTGTAAAATACCATATCAACATAATAATGGGTATTTCCAAGTGTTATTCTTTGCTGAGAGCCAACATACATAAAGCCTTTGCCAAGTTCAAGTAAAAATTTTTCAATATGAGTTGTTAAGGATTTTTCCAAATCACTTTCCATTACCGCTTTTTCTTCAGGTATTCCTAAAAATTCAAATACATAAGGGTCTTTTACAACATCACCCGCCTTATTTATTTCATTTCCCTTTAAGGCTAACTCTAATACCTTTTCTTTATTTTCATCTCCGGATGAAAGTAAAAGCCTTTCAAAAAGCGATGTTTTTATCTGTCTTTTTAACTCTCTTACAGACCAATTTGCATTGATAGTTTCTTTCTCATAAAAACTTCTTTTCTGCTTATCACTTATAGAAAGTAATTCACAATAATGCGACCAACTTAATTTTCCAGACACTGTCTGGAAAATTGGAAAATTCAAATAGAAATTTCTCATATTAAACAAGTTGGACCTTGAAAATCCCTTGCCATATTCTTTTGTGAGCTTCTTTGATAAGTCTGTTACTAACTGTTTTCCATACTCGGCTCTATCAGAATTGCCCTGTTCATCTTCTACAATGATTCGCCCAATCTCCCAGTAAGTTTGAATTAGGATATTATTAACTTCTCTTGCAACATTGCTTCGTGCATTATCCATCAATTCTTTAATACTGCTATAAACATCTTTATGAATTTTATCTATTTCATTATTCATATAGCTACCAC
>CAUVOD010000005.1:0-67328 GCA_963553525.1 uncultured Lachnospiraceae bacterium
GACAGATTCTATGATCAATGGGATTAGCCATCAACACGTTTTGTCCTATAACTCCCAAATTCTTTTAAGATACTAAGTGACAAAAAATATAAAACGTACTAAAATATGTACATAAAAAGGTATCTAAAATAGCATAAAAAAGGTGTTTGAAATGATAGCATTAAAAACAACGGATATTCGAAATAATTTTAAGAAAATCAGCAAGTTGATTTTCACCGGTGAAAGAGTTTTAATTTCTCGCCCTCATAATGAAAATCTTGTCATTTTAAGTGAGAAAGAATACAACGAACTTGAAAAAATCCGCAGAAACAATGAATATCTGACTAAGATTGATATGTCAATGGAGCAGCTTTCTCAAGGTCGAACCATAGTAAAAACAGTGGAAGAACTTGAGGATATGGCAAAATGAGAGTAACTTTTACAGAAAATGCTTTAGCGGAATATATCTCTTGGCAGCCGGAGGATAAAAAGACTCTAAAAAGAATAAACCTGATTATACAGGATATTCAGAGAAACGGCTTTATGTCAGGTGTTGGGAAAGCGGAACCGCTAAAAGGCAGAAAAGCATTCAGTCGTCGCATAGATGATAAAAATAGACTTGTATATATTGGCAATGATGAACATGATTTAATCATTCTTTCCTGCAAAGGCACTATGAGGACTAGTTTGTTTGAGGATCTTGTAAATCAATGGAGATATTAAGCGATCCGTAAGTCCTTAAATTACAATGTTTCAGCCTCAGCCTTAAATACCTCCATAGAATAAAACACCCAAGCGCCCAGGGCGAATATCGCTATCCAACTTTCCTGAGGAAAGACATTATTCAAATAAGCGGTATAGGTCAGGCTGCTTATAAGTATTTCTATAAAGGCGAATTTTATGTATTTTTTGTCACAAAGAGCGGCAGCTGCAAGCAGTATATCCGTAGGATAAGTATATCTTTCGTGCATTGCCGGTAAAAACATTGCGCAGGTCCACACCGACCATGCGGCAAGCTCAATGATATTCTTAATAGAATCCGGTTTTTTATCACCTCTTATCACCATATACAGACCCGATCCCAGTATGATCAATGTAAGCGAATAGGCAAGCATTGATCCGTACTCATAGGATACTCCGTACCACACATCATCTATCTTTATACCTGAAAGCAGCTCCCAGATATTATGTATATTTACGTGCATTTGCGGATAAGTGCGGGTTTGAGACAAATAAATCTTAAAAGGAAGGAGAATATCGCCTCCGTGTATATATGCTGCGAGTCCGCTTATCCAAAATGTAAACAGGGAAATAAATATATAAAATATGCTAAACCTTTTTTTATAAAAATAATAGAAAATACCGAACGGTAAAATAAATACGGTCTGTAATTTAAAGGCGAAGGCTATGCCCAGTACGATAAAGGCGGGAATATATTTTTCTTTATATAAAAGATATACTGAAAGAAGCATGAAAAAAGTATATATGGAGTCGCATTGTCCCCAATAAGCGGAGTTTAAAATAAGTGTCGGTAAAAACATTACAAGAGCGAAGCTTAGGCAAAAGCTTTTTTCAAAAAGCTTTTCTTTTTTATATTCCGATATTATGGCGGCTATCAGAAATGAAAGCAGAAAATCAAATATTGTGCTTAGGGCTTTTATCGCCTGAACACGGTCTACTCCTTCCAAATTAAGGTAAGAGATGGCTGCAAGAAAGGTTTGGTAGAGAAGGTTGTAATTTCCTACGGTGGATTTAAGCGCCTTAAATCCTCCCGACGCTGCAAATTCGTCGTACCACTTAAGTAAAAAGCCGTCCATGTCCCAGGATATATAGTTTCTTGACGCAATCCTCATTGCACAGTTGATCAGCATAACTGCGGCAAGAAAAAGAATATTTTTATGTGCTTCGATTCTCTTAATTATGTTAAGTTCAATTTTGCTCATAATGTTTCCCTGTATAAAATTTGAATTTATTATGTCGACAAGCTCTTAAGCCGATATTTCAATACCAAGTATATCACATAGCGTCAGGTTGTTCTGTTTAAATACTATTCCACACTTTTAAGGGCCTCTACGGGATTTATTTTATCAAGAGCCTTGTCGGTGATGAAATTTACCGCAAAGCTGAATGCTAGAGTCAAAAGTCCGGCATAAATATAGCTTATAGGATGTAGATTTGCGGAAAGATATATTGAGGGGAGCTTTAATATGATATTGAGAGTTCTCGCAAATAGAAATCCGAGCGGAATACCGATCAGAATACCTATAAGAGTTAGTATAACAGTTTCTTTATTTACGTATAAATGAGTTTCACTGTCGTAGAATCCCAGCACCTTGATTGTGGCAAGTTCCCGTTCTCTTTCCGAAATATTGGTATTGGCGAGCGTAAAGAGTACCACAAATGCAAGAGCGGCTGATAATACTATTATTATATAGATAACGGTATTTATCAGGAAAAAAGCCTGTTCAAACTGATCAAGAGTTTTTTGTGAACCAACCGTTGCGATAACGCCCTCATATAAAGACAGCTCATCATCAAAGGCGGAGGGGTCTTTGCAGCTGTCTTTCAGTATTATGAAAGCTGAATTTTCTTTATACTTTTCATCAAAGATTTTTTCGTAATTGCTCTTTGTCATATATATGTAGTTTGAAAGATAATTAAGACTCAAGTCGCTTACGACTACACTTTTCTTTACAAGAGTAGGAAGCTTCATGTCTATGGAATCACCCTTTGAAAAGCCGAGCACTTCGCCGGCATTGCAGGTCACATACATATCATATTTTCCCAGGGACAAAGCTTTTTTTTCTTTGTTTTTTAGAGGGAGATATTTTTTATAGTCCGAATTGTCGGGAACAACCACGAGCTGTGCCGACAGCTCCTTTGTTTTTTGAGGAACGCTTATCTGAACCGAGCTTACCATGATTTTCATGTATTCATCGCAGTCTTTGTGCTTATCGAGATAGCTGTAAAGATTTTCGGCATTGTCGGGATTTGCCGCTACGAGTATGTCGTACAGAGCGGCTTCCTCGAACTGCTTTTTTCCAAGGTCATGAACCGAGTCATGTATAGCGAATCCGAACAGCATAAGAGCCATACAGCCTGCTATTCCCGAGACGGTCATGAATAATCTCTTTTTATATCTGAAAATATTACGTGCCGTGACCTTGTTCAGAAAAGAAAACCTTGACCATATAAATCCTATACGCTCAAGAAAAACTCTTGATCCCGCTTTAGGAGCTTTTGGACGCATAAGGGAGGCGGGAGTTTTGACGGAGATTTTTTTGCAGCTGTATGATGTCGGGACAGCAATGCTCAATATGAATATTACGGGTCCGGATATTCCATACAGGGGAAGGAAGGACAGGGAGTATGAGGGGATAAGGTACATAAGCTTAAATATTTTAAAGATAAACACAGGAAGCGCTATAAAGCCCATGAGAGTGCCTATAAGAGCTCCTATTATTCCTGCAGCTAAAGCATATATTATATATTTGAGCCTTATTTCGGTATCTGTAAAGCCCAAAGCTTTATAGGTTCCTATAAGACCTCTGTCTTCTTCTACCATGCGGCTGACCGTCGTAAGGCTTACCAATATGGCTACTATAAAGAATACCACGGGAAATACGGAAGCAACGGCTTCGATGGATTCAGCGTCAGAGCTTATATTGCTGTATCCTGAAAGAGTGGATCTTCCGGATACATACCAGACTGCTCTGTCAATGTCGTTCAGCTTTTGTCTTGCTTCATTTAATTTTTCTTCCGCTTCGGACTTGCTTTTTTCATATTTTTTCCAGGCCTCGGAGAGCTTTTTTTCCCCGGCGGCTTTCTTTTCCTCGTATTCCTTTATACCTTCTGAAAGACTTATTTCTCCTTCTTTGATTTCTTTTTCATAAGCTTCAATTTCTTTATAAGCGGCTTCAAAGGACTGATTTGAATACGCTTCCCTTTGTATAAGCTCTTCCTCGCTTGTTTTAAGGGCGGCTTCAGTTTCTGCAAGCTTTGCGAGACTCTGCTCGTCTTGGGTATTTGCAGGCAAAGCCTTATTTTTGGAGAGCTCTTCTTTTGCGGCATTGATTTTTTTCCGGGCTTCTTCAAATTCCACGGAGGCTTTCGCTTTATTTTCTGACAGCTCCAGTTTTGCATTTTCAAGTTCCTCTTCGGCACTGTCAAGTTCGGCTGCGTATTCTTCGAGATCGTTATACGCACTGTCAAGCTCTGTATTTAATTTTTTTTCGGAATCAATCAGTTCCTGCCTTGCTTCATCGAGTTTTTTATGAATTTCGGAGCTTTTTTCATCTATTTTTTCAGAGATTTCTTTTATAACGGAGTTATAGCGGGCATTTTCTCTGTCCGTTTTGACGTATTTTTCTATAAAGTCCGTAAAGTCTCCTATATAGCTGTCATATTCGTCGCTGAAAGTAAACAGTTCCGGGCTGCGTTTAAGTGAAAGAACAATGGACGTGTAGATATCCGTATCAACATTATTCTTTAGAGTGAAGGCTTTCACGGCATCGGATACCGAGCTTCGATAAGGAGTTGCGCCGGATGGATTATTGATATCCTTTATATCAATCACCACGCCTACAATAGTATAGATTGAAGATTTAAAATTTTTATTATTATCCGTGATGTCGGACTTTGTAGAGGAAACGTCGTAATTGTCCGAAGAATTGATATTCGGGATATCGAAGTCCTCATAGGTATTTTTTTGTATTTCTTTTATGATGAAGCGGTCTCCCAATTCGGCGTGGGTTTCGAGCAGGAACTTTTCGGTAACCGCTACTTCGGAAATATCTTCGGGCATTCTGCCTTTTAAAAGATAGGGTTTGTTAATACCGCTTTCGCTGAGGGTTTCAAGTTCTATATCTACTGATATGTAAGCGGATTTGTACTCAGAGGTATTCTTGATTTCATCGGGGGATGTATTTACGGAGCCGTCGACGGATATACCCGCTGCTGCATCCTCTGATATATCTTTGGAAAAGAAGGTTCGAACGGTTTCACTGTATATCCCCTCCGCCTTGCGGACTTCATCAAGTGCGGAAAGGGTGGAGACATCGTCATCCGTCAGTCCAAGAGTGGATTGTATTGCAAGATCGTGAAGCCCCTGTTCATCAAAAAAAGAGTCCGCAGTATATCTCAGATCCATACAGGCTGCCTGCAAACCCGAAAACATCATAACTCCCAGCATGGTTATGAGTATGAAGGAAAAAAATCTTTTTTCTCCCTTTTTTATGGTGCGCACGATATCCGAAAAATAAGCTTTATTCAAGATATATCCTCTTTTACCACTCTATTTCAGATATGGGAACGGGATTATCGTTTATTTTCATTTCTTTTACTTTACCGTTTTTAAACCGGATAAGTCTGTCAGCCATGGGAGCAATGGCGGAATTGTGGGTGACTATAATAACCGTCAGCGACTCTTTTCTGCAAGTCTCCTGAAGAAGCTCCAGTATCTGCTTGCCGGTATTATAATCAAGAGCTCCCGTAGGTTCATCACAAAGCAGCAGCTTGGGATTTTTGGCAAGAGCTCTTGCTATTGATACCCTTTGTTGTTCGCCTCCCGAAAGTTGAGCGGGAAAATTATTTTTTCTTTGCGACAGACCGACCTTATCAAGTATTAAACGGGCATCAAAATGATTCCTGCATACCTGCGCTGCAAGCTCTACATTTTCCAAGGCGGTTAAATTAGGTATAAGATTATAGAATTGGAACACAAAGCCTATATCCGTCCGCCTATATGAGATAAGCTCTTTTTTGGAACAGGAACTTAGATCCTTTTCGTCGATTTTTATTGTTCCGGAGCTTGCACTGTCCATTCCGCCCAGTATATTGAGTGCAGTAGTTTTTCCGGCGCCGGAAGCACCTAAAATAACGGCAAGTTCACCTTTTTCCACGTTGAAGCTTGCTCCGTCGAGTGCGCGTATTCCGGTTTCTCCGCTATTATATTCTTTAATTACATTTTCAAATGATATATATGACATTTTCAGGTTTTCAAAATAATATGCGACTTCAAAATACGGCTCGGTTAATCATTTTCCGGGATATGCCAGATATCCCTATTATACTCCTTTATGGTTCTGTCAGATGAAAAATACCCCGCTTTGGCTATATTTACGAGCATCATCTTCTTCCACTTGGTGCGTCTGGAATACTCGGAAATAAGCTTATCCTTTACCTTTATGTATTCTTCAAGGTCGAGAAGGGTCATGAACCAATCCTTATTTAAAAGTTCATTATACAGCCTCGTAAGGTTTTTCCTGTGACCTGCCGCAATGCATTCATCCGAAATTATGAAATCCACGGCTTCCTTAACAAGCTTGGATTTGTTGTAAATATCTTTTGAAACATAATCGGCATTATTATAATGCTCTATTACCGTGTCGGAGTCTTTACCGAAAATAAAGATATTGTCATCGCCCACAAGCTTGTGAATTTCGACATTTGCTCCGTCTTCGGTTCCGAGAGTTACGGCGCCGTTCAGCATGAATTTCATGTTGCCCGTTCCGCTTGCTTCCTTTGAAGCGAGCGAAATTTGCTCCGAGATATCGCAGGCGGGTATCAGCTTTTCCGCATAACTCACATTGTAGTTTGTCAGCATTACGACTTTCATGTACTTTGAAGCGGCGGGGTCATTGTTTATAATCTGCTGAAGCACCAAAATAAGATGAATGATATCCTGGGCTATTATATAAGCCGGAGCCGCCTTTGCGCCGAAGATATATGTTACGGGACGTTTGGGAACTTTGCCCCTTTTAATTTCCAGGTATTTATGAATTATATAAAGAGCGTTCATCTGCTGGCGCTTATATTCGTGCATACGCTTTGCCTGTATATCGAAGATTGAAGAGGAATCGATTTCTATTCCTTCTTTTTCCAAAATATAATCGGCGAGAGCTTTTTTATTGGTCTGCTTTATTTTATCCAATTCATTCAGGGTCTTTTTATCGTCTATAAAATCAAGCAGCTTCTCAAGCTTTTCCGCATCTTTTTTGAAGCCGCTTCCTATACGCTTTTCAAGGAAATCGCAAAGCGGTTTATTGCACAGCATAAGCCATCTTCTGAATGTGATTCCGTTTGTTTTGTTGTTGAATTTTTCGGGATATAAAGCATAAAATTCTTTTAATTCGGTATTTTTGAGTATTTCCGTATGAAGAGCTGCGACTCCGTTTACCGAGTGTGTAAAGTGAATATCTATATTTGCCATATGAACCACTTTATTTCGGTCGATAATCTGAACCTTGGGGTCGTTATACCTTGAAGAAACAGTTTCGTGGAGCATATTTATATAAGGAACCAGTTGAGGAACCACCTTTTTTATATATTTTAAGGGCCATTTTTCAAGAGCCTCAGCCAAAATGGTATGGTTGGTATATGAACAGGTATCCCGCACGGTTGAAAGAGCGTCTTCAAACGTGAAAGCATGATGTTCCATCAATATGCGTATAAGCTCCGGAATTATAAGGGTAGGGTGAGTATCATTTATCTGAATCTGCGTATATTCGGGAAAGCGGCGCAGATCATAGCCCTGCTCTCTCATATTTAAAAAGATAAGCTGAGCGGCACAGCTGGATAAAAAATATTCCTGGTATATGCGCAGCAGATTGCCGTTTTCGTCGGAGTCGTCCGGATAAAGAAACAGACTCAGGTTTTTCTTTATTGCGGTTTTGTCAAAATCTATGCCTTTTGAAACCAGGCCTTCATCAACGCTTTCAAGGTCGAAAAGGCGGAGCTTGTTTGTACCGGATATATAACCCGTTATTGTCAGATTATATAATCTGGCTTTTACCTTCTGTCTGCCGAAGGCTACCTCAAAAACTGTATCTGTTTTTTCCAAAAATCTGCTCTTATCCATCCAAATATCTTTTTTGGTTTTTTGCAGATTGGAAGAAAAGTATTGCTTAAAAAGGCCGAAGTGCCAAGCAATACCTACGCCTTCTCCGGCGATTCCGAGAGTGGTTATGGAATCGAGGAAGCAGGCGGCAAGTCTTCCCAGACCGCCGTTTCCGAGAGCCGGCTCGGGCTCCATTTCTTCTATAACGGAAAGATCCTTTCCGTTGTCTTTCAAAACCTTGTCTATCACCTCGTACATTCCGAGGTTTATAAGATTATTGGAAAGAAGCCTTCCGATAAGAAATTCCATTGAGATGTAGTAGATCTTTTTTTCACCTATACAAGGCTCAGAAACATGGAGAACGTTATTTATAAAGTCGGTTATCAGAATATAAATCTGTTGATTGCTCAGCTTGGAAATTTTTTTATTAAAAAGCTCCAAAGAAAGATTGTTAAGCTGCTCTTCAATATTGTGAATGATAATACCGTGCTTTATATCCAAACGTCCAGGCATTGTTTTTCCTCCTGATAGTGTAGGTGTCGACCCGAAAATTATTTCTTAATATAATAGCACACGGAGTGCTTCAACAACAATTAAATAGCTGCAAAATGATTATAAAAAGCTGACTTAAGTTTACTTGTAAGATGGGCTTAAGGGGTATACAATGTTACGGATTATCAGGATTTATATTTAAGAGGTAGGGATATGAAAATAAGAGTTGCGGTAATTTTCGGAGGAAAAAGCACGGAGCATGAAATAAGCATCATTTCCGCTATTCAGGCTATACATGCTTTTGATATCGACAAATATGAGATCATACCGGTATACATGACAAAGGATTCCGTATGCTATGCGGGAGAAGGAGTGGGAGATATCGCTTCTTATCAAAAGGATATAAAGGAGCTTTTGTCAAAGGCTGTTCAGGTTGATTTTGAAAAGGACGGTGACAGAGTTTTTTTGATGAGGCATGAAAGAAAGCTTTTCGGAAGCAATATATTTTCGGAAATAGACGTCGCTTTTCCGATTGTACACGGCACCAATGTGGAGGATGGAACTCTTGCGGGCTTTCTTTTGACCCTGGGGCTTGCGGTTGTGGGTCCGGATGTATTGTCCAGCGCCATAGGCATGGATAAGTACATTATGAAGGCTGTGCTTAGAGAAAGCGGAGTACCCTTTTTGGACTGTCTCATTTTTAATGTAAATGACAGCGAAAATATGGCTGCAATAAGAACTTCCGTTGAAGAAAAATTCGGCTATCCGGTAATTGTAAAGCCCGTAAATTTAGGCTCTTCCATAGGAATAAGCAAGGCGGATACAGGGGAGGAGCTTATGGAAGCTCTTGAACTTGCCTTCACCTTTGCGGACAGGGTGCTTATAGAAAAAGCCATTATCAATTTGAAAGAGGTAAACTGTGCGGTTCTCGGAGATTATGAAGAGGCGATAGCCTCTGAATGTGAGTCTCCCATAGTGAATACAGGAGAGGTTCTTGATTTTGATAAAAAATATATGAATAACGGCGGCTCTAAGTCCGCAAAAGGCTCAAAGCTAGTCAATGCCAAGTGCGGAAATACCGGGCTTACGCCTTCTAAAAGGCAGGGAACAGGAGCTGCAAAAGGCTCGGGAATGGCGTCCTTGTCAAGGGAGCTTCCGGCAAATATATCAGCGGAAAAAAGAGAGGAGATAAGGGAGCTTTCGCTTAAGGCGTTTAAGGCTTTGGGACTTTCAGGTGTAACAAGAATTGATTTTATGCTCGATATGGATGACAACGAAAGGGTTTACCTGAACGAGGTAAATACTATACCGGGCTCATTGGCATTCTATTTGTGGGAAGCTGCGGGCATTCCTTATAAAGAGCTGCTTGACAGGCTGGTAAAGCTTGCACTCAAAGCCCAAAGAGAAAAGAATAAAAAGATCTATACCTTTGACACCAATGTACTCGCCGGGGTGAGGATATAAGCTCTCACCCGGCTTTTTTCTTAATTTGAGTTTTTTATATTGTGATACATTTTGTAGATTATATCCGCTGTATACACGTTTACAGTCTTCTTCTGCTCGGCGTCAAGCTCGGAAAAGCGAAAAGGTTTTCCGAATTCTATGCTTACATCCCCTTTTTTCAATAACGGCATTTGATCTTCAAAAATGCTTCGTGAGCCGACGCAGGCAACCGGCACTATCGGGCAGTTTGTGCGCTGAGCTATCTTGAAGCTTCCTTTTGCAAATTCAAGAAATTCGTCGGGATTGGGATTTCTGGTTCCCTCCGGGTAAATAAAAACACTGATCCCTTTTTCTATAAGCTCAATGGCTTTGTTTATCGCTATAATCCCCTGTCTTATATCATTTCTGTCGAGAAAGACGCAGTTCATATAAATCATGAACCATGACAGGAGCGGAACTCTTTTGATCTCTATTTTACTTACGAAACCGGTAAGGTTCGGGAGATTGGCATAAGTGAGTATGGTATCGAAATGGCTTTGATGATTTCCCACAAATAGAACGGGCTCATCCCTAGGAATGTTGTCGAGATTTATAAGCTTAAGTTTTACACCGGCAATAAAATATATTATTTTAAAGGTTGTCTGAACCCAGGCGTATACAAATCTGCGCTTAATGAAATCCGGCTTTATAAGGGATATGAGCCACTCTATTACCAGAAGCGGAATGCTTACAATAAAAAAAATCAAAAGAAATATGATAACAAGAAATAAACGTAGCAAAAGCTTTACCTCCTATATGCTGAAATGTTAAGCGGAAACAGAAGTAATACTAGCATAAAATGATTTCTCCCGCCACAGACAAGATCTTTAACGGCAGTTAAAGGCGGTCTATGTACACATTATAAGCATGTATGTGTCTTTAGGAATTTCTTTATAAACGGTGATTGAAAAAGAAGATGTGCGGGTATAAAATGTTAAATTTGTATGGAGTTAAATTAAGCTTACATATCTAGCAGTTAAAAGAAGGATTAAAAATACATGAAAATAGAAGATAAAGGCGCTGCTGAGAGCGGCGGGCTTGAGATTTTCAATCTGAATGCCGTAAATGAAAAAATAAAACCCGATGCGGAGACTTCCGATGGCGGTCAAAATCATAAGGCTGCAAAAGAAAATAAAAATCACGACGTGCTTATCTATTGGATATCGATATATCTTTTCCCCGCAATAGTGGTATATTACGAGATTGTATTTCATCTTTCCTCCGTAGGAGGATATGATGCGGCTTCGTTCCTGATTATGCTTATGTTCTCTCTGGGGACGGGTTTTTTATGCCAGGGAATAAGGTCGATAATAAATAATAAAAAGGCAAGAGTGGCGGTTACCGTTTTGCTCATGTTTGCGGTTATGCTGTCATATCTGGTTTATTATTTCGTTTTTTTGCAGTTCAAGGTTTTTTATGATATAAATACCGTTCTTTTCGGTGGAGGAGATGCGGCAAACGGCTTTGCGGCTCAAATTTTGAGTCTGATCCTTTCCTTTGAAGGTATATCGCATATTTTTTTATTTTTTCTCCCTATTATAGCTTATGAAATAACAAGAAGAGTTCTGAAAAAAAGAGGAATACGATTCCTTGTAAAATATCATTCCAAGAAAACTGCGGGTTTTTTGGTAACCGCCGCAATTATTTTCATGACGGCAACCTCTATCGTGAGAGGAGTTCCCGTACTCAGAAAAATATATGCGGATCAGTATTCTTTTTCAAACGTGATACGAAAAATGGGGCTTTTGACCGCAATAAGGAGAGATGTCGTGCGTCTGGCAAGCGGAGAGGGCAAGTCTTCTTCGTTTACCTTCGCCGAGGCGGATGAGGAAGAGGAGACGGAACCGGTAAAAGATACCGGTGAAAAAATGGAGGAAAAAGTCGTATACGGCGATAATATCCTCAATATAGATTTTGAAGCCTTGTCTGCGCAGGGAGGAGTGTTTTCGGATATCGACAGGTATGTCGCTTCTCTTAAGCCCACTCCTAAAAATGAGTATACAGGTCTTTTTAAAGGAAAAAATCTTATATTTCTTACCCTTGAATCTTTCAGCGGTTTTGTAATAGATGAAAAGCATTTTCCGACCCTGTACAGGATGCAGAGAAAGGGAATTTATGTTACCGAGTATTATCAGCAATTCAATGCGTCTACGACCGGCGGAGAATATGAGCTTCTAAAGGGCATTCTTCCTATGGCGGGCGCTGCGTCCATGACCAATACCGCTTATTTTCATAACTATATGACCATAGGTTCGTTTCTTGACAGAGAGGGTTATTTCGGTCAGATGTATCATAACGGCGACTCCTGGTATTATTCAAGAGATCTGACGCATAACAGGCTGGGCTATTCTGAGCCGTATATGGCGTACGGCAGCGGTCTTGATCAAATAGTCGAGCACTATACGCCAAGGAGCGACAGAGAAATGATAGAGGCGACGCTCCCTTTGTATATTGATAAGGGTAAGTTTAACATATACTACATGACAGTAAGCGGGCATTGTCCGTATTCTCCGGCAAGTCTCGGATATGCTGCCAACCCTTACGGAACGGCTGCCAACGGGGGCAACTATTTTTCCGAAGAAAATATCGATCTTGTATCCGATCTGAAAATGAGCGATCTTTTAAAAAATTTTGTAGCCTGCCAGATTGAAGTGGAAAAGGCTGTGGCAAGCCTCGTGGAAAAGCTTGATGAAGCCGGAGTTTTGGAGGATACGGTCATCGTTATGAGTGCCGATCATTTTCCCTACGGAATACAGGACGGTGGAGGCTATGAAAAATACCTCGAAGAACTATACGGTTTTCCGATAAAAAATGATCTTGATCGCGACAGAAACGGACTTATAATATGGAGTCCGGTTCTTGAAGAAAAAGAACCGGTCAGGATCGACAAGCCGGTTTCCACCATAGACGTGCTGCCTACTCTTCTTAATCTTTTCGGCTGCAATTACGATTCAAGACTTTTGCCCGGAAAAGACATACTTTCGGGACAGCAGGGTCTTGTGTTCAATACGGGCTATGACTGGACAAGCGATTACGGTACGTATATTGCGGCAAGGTCGGAATTTACTCTCGCGGACGGAGTAAAGGAAGAGGATCTGCCTTATAATTATGTGGAAAAAACAAATGCGGAGGTTGCCAATAAAATTTCTTATTGCAGTTCGCTGACCTACAATGATTATTATTATCACGTGTTCGGTGAGGAATATCCGGGTAACGGAGGTAAAAGCATATCGAATTAAACCGAAGCAGCCATAAAAATAAAGCTGTAGAAGACAGTTTTTTCTTACAAAATGCTTAAGCTGTACATATTAAGAAAATAAAATGATTTATGTACCGATCCGCAAAAGCCGGAACAAAAAACGGCTGTCGGGACCGGTACATTTGTTTTATGCAAGCAATGAGCAAAAGTCTGAGCTTGCTTGAACTTGTTCGATTCGAGTGTACCCGATTGGAGACCTTGGTGAAATCCTGAGTAACGATAGTTTATACGCTCAGCTTTTTTTCCATGATATATGAAGATACCAGATAGCTGAATGCAAATACCGTAAGATTCATAACAATGTATATATATGTAGACTCATTGAAGCTGAATGAGCCGAGATCGGTTAAAAATGCCTTAAAATTTTGAAGTCCTATGTACAATGCCAGGAATATGCAGCCGGTGATAAGTGATACAATTTTATTTTTTCCGTTAAATAAGGCGGCGCGAAGGGTCTCTATTATAACGGCGAGTCCTATCAGCTCCAGATATGATGAAACCATAGCCGACAGGTAGGTTAAAATCCCGAGGAAATCCAATTTAATCAGGTGGTATTCCTCCAAAAACATGTTAAAAGCATCTATGATTTTTGAAAATGTGTAATCTCCGGATGAAAGCAGTGTCAGGTTAAAAAATGCTATGACTGAAAATATAAGGCTGCATATGCTTATAGAGATCAGGCTTTCGATAAATTTTGCAGCCATTATTTTATAGCTGCTGTTGGGGGTCATAAAAAGCATATAGCATTGCTTGGAGTTCAGCTCCTTATGCAGATTTTCGATGCATGAAAAACCGCAGACTATCAGACTTA
This sequence comes from uncultured Lachnospiraceae bacterium, assembly GCA_963553525.1. Lineage (GTDB taxonomy): Bacteria > Bacillota > Clostridia > Lachnospirales > Lachnospiraceae > Butyrivibrio. The sequence continues at coordinate 13,861 of CAUVOD010000005.1, forward strand.
CAGTACCCGTAACTACCAAAATGAAAACGCTGCTTCCGAATAACTTGCCCGAAAGAGGAGAAGAATTGATAATCAGGGCTACGCTTATCATAAACAGGATTTCAGCGGCGATTGCCACTAGTAAAAGTATAATTTTTATATTCAGATTTTTTTTAGCTTCGTATTTTAATAAATTCAACATCTTATTCTCCGTTCCGCCGCCTTGTACTGCGGCACAAATAATAATGAAAAACTGCTTCCAACACCGTTTTCATCAGTTCATAAGCTCTCTGTATCTGTCTGCGAGCGATTTGCCCTGTTCCATTCTTAAGGTTTCTATGTCGCAGATATCAAGCAGATCGCCGTTTTTTATAAAGACAGCCTTATTGGCAAAGGCTTCAAGCTCTTCAACGAGATGACTTGATACTACAAGAGCAACGTCTTCGGACAGGCAGGAGATTATCGTATTCATGACGGTGTCTCTTGCAATCAGATCTATTCCGTTAAGAGGTTCGTCCAGAAGGTAGACCTTTACTTTTCTTGAAAGAGCCAGAGCTATTTTGAGTTTTGCCGTCATACCTGATGACAGGTTTTTGCATTTCAGATTTTCCGTAAGCTCCATTTTTTCGAGCAGTTCTGCAAAAATACTTTCATCAAAGTCATCAAAAAAATCCATGTAATACTTTTTAGTGTCCTTAACAGTCATCCAGTCATAAAAATAAGGCTCCGTCGGCATGTAGGCTATTTCTTTTTTGGTATCCTGACCGATGCTTTTTCCGTCTAAGCTTATTTCTCCCGCACTCGGTTTGGTGAGGCAAGAGGCTATTTTCATCCAGGTGGTTTTTCCGCTTCCGTTGGGTCCCAGCATGGCATAAATATTTCCGGGTTCAATATTAAATGAAACTGAATTAAGTACGGTTTTATTAAAGTATTTTTTTGAAATATTACTGCTTACTAAACTCATATCGCATCTCCTTAAATTTATTTGCTTTCAGATAAAGAAATAAGCTTTAAAATTTCTTTTTCGGAAAATCCCAGCTCCCGCATATTGGTCAAAAATTTTTCGACCAGATCCTTTGCCATTTCTTTCTTCATCTTTTCTATCATCTTTGCATCCTCGCTTACAAAAGTTCCAAGTCCCCTTTTTGTGTAACAGATCCCTTCGCCTTCAAGCATTTGATACACTCTTGCGGCGGTATTCGGATTGATCTTGTACTTAAGAGCAAGATCCCTTCCCGCAGGCATTTTGTCGCCGGGCAGCATCGCCTTGTTTACAATATCTTTTTTGATGTCTGCTATTACCTGCAAATATATGGGTGTTGAATTGTCAAATTGCATAGCAGCTCCTTTCTGTTAACTAGTGCACTAATAGAATAGTACACTAGTACCATAATAAAGTCAAGAGGAAGTCAAAAGTTTTTTCCAAGTAATAAAATTTATTTGAATTTTTACTGTGCTGCCGAAATTGTGCGTATTTTTTCGTATTTCACGCTTGTATCGGATATAAAAAATTTACACACTTTAGGGATGTGTTTTTGAAGTTTTAAAATTGGGATCGGGTGAATCGGTGAATATAAAAGAATTTATGTATAAACTTCAGAAGCGTATGCAACACTACGTAAATACCGATTTGAGCTTGGCGTCTATTGCGGATTAAAGCTGTCGGAGCACTGTGCTCTGTATTCTCTGGGACTCATTCCTTTAAGCTGTTTAAAGGTTCTGTAAAAATGACTGTAATCCTTAAAGCCCGTTTGTGCGGCGATTTCTTCTATGGGAGTTGTTCCTTCCAGTAAAAACGAGGCGTAATCGATTCTTCTGTTTGTGACATATCTGCTGAAGGTATTTCCCGACATTTTTTTAAAGGTTTTACTTATATAAGGAGCACTGTAATTGAATTTTTTACATAGTGAATTAAGAGAGATATTTTCATAAAAATTAAGATCCACATAGCTTATAATATCCGACATAAGGCGTAAATTTCTGTAAGAGAGATCGCTTTTTGAGTGATCCACATATGTATCCTCATAAAGATGTGAAAGTATCTCTCCCAGAATACTTTTTCTGAATGCCATTATGCCGGTTTCAACACTCGGATTTTCAAAGCGCAGCATCAGATCCATATATTTGTTGAAGCGCTTGTGGTTTGTATGCAGCACCGGATAATTTTCGCTTGAACCGTCGAATATATCAAATAAATTTGCGTCGCTTGAAGAATAACTCATAAGAAATTGGGGAGTTACGCCGAAGCTCATACGGCTGTGTCCGGCGTTTCTTTCAAAATCAAAAAAATGTTTTTCAAAAATATTTATAATTGCTATATCGCCGTATCGCAGGTCGTAGCGTTTTCCCATATGAAAAAATGCGGCGGTTTCTTCGCCGTAGTAGCATACGACTTCGTAGTAGTCATGATAATGTTCAAAATGGCTTATATTATATCCGCTTGTGTAAAAGGAGTAGCAGATGTCATCCTTAAAGCCGTCTGTATATATGCGTAGATTTGTCTTCGATACAAGTTCTTTAGGATTTAAATTTTCCATCAGTTCTCCTTGAGTTAATTGTTATAAAAATTACAAAGGATAAAAAAAGCAATGTTTTATGTTAAATATATAGATTATTCTAGCGAAATAATGTATTTTAATCAATATTTTTCAGGAAAAAGCCATATACATACAGAAAAGATAAGTAAAAATAAACAATCTTTTAGGAAAAAGAGTATATGGTATGTGCGATTTGTCGGATTATATAATTTGCATAGCAATAAATATATATAACGGCAGTTTTAAGTAAAAACACACAATTTTAAAAAGGGAGGGAAATACCAATGAAAAAAAGAATTATCAGTGCAGTGCTTGCGGGAGCTGTTGCGTTAAGTCTTGCTGCATGCACGGGCGGCTCCGGCAAAACAGCCGATACTCAGGCAAGTAAAGCTCAGGAGCAGGCTTCGTCGGGAGAATCCGCTCAAGCAGAGGCTTCAGGAGCTGAGGATAAGATGGAAGCGGGTGACATGGCTTACAGCTTTGACATCAATAACATAGGAGAACACGAATTTACGTTTTCTTCCACCGCCGCTTCAGGAAGTGTAAATGAAGCGGTAATCCTTGATTTTTGTGAGAGAGTAAACACGCTTTCCGAAGGAAAGATCAAGATCAATCATTTTGGAGGAAGCACGCTCGGAACCGAAGAACAAAATCTTCAGGCTCTTACATCGGGAACGCTTGATATGGCTATGATAGCCGTGGAGTTCTACGGAAATTCAATTCCTCAGCTTAATGCGCTTCTTCTTCCTTATATGTATGAAGATTACGATCAGGTTGCAAAGGTGCTTCAAAGCGAGGCGGGAGAATATGCAAGCGAACAGATTTTAAAATCCGCCGACGTTGTTAACCTTGCATATTTTATTCAGGCATTCAGAAATATTTATTCAAAGAAGGAAATAAAGAGTGTGGATGATATGTCCGGTCTTAAGATCCGCGTTCCGGAATCGAATCTGTATGTAAATACCTTCTCAATGATGAAGGCTGCACCTACTCCTCTTCCGCTGAGCGAAGTATACACCGCTCTCGATACGGGTGTTGTGGAAGCCGTTGAAAATATTCCCGATACAGCCGTTCACAACTCATGGGCTGAGGTTGCACCTTATATGATAAAGACAAACCATATGAATGCTCCCACCACGATGTCTATTTCAAACAAGGTATTTTCAGCCCTCAATGAAGATGAGCAGAACCTGCTCAGAGAGGCCGGATACGAGAACTTTATTTTCTCTCTTGAAGCAACCAAAAAAGCGGATACTGAGGCAAGAGGAATTCTTGAAGACTCTATGACGATGGTTGAGCCCGATATCGAATCCATGAAATCCGCAATTGATTACACGACATATGAGTTTATGGGATCGGAAGAAGCAAAAACATTGTTCGATCTTATACAGAAGAACATTAAGTAATATCGTTTTATTAAGAAAAACACGGCGGGCAAGTTTGCAGCTTGTCCGCCTTTTTCAAAAGAAAGATAAATGGTATTGATGTGAAAGCGTTAAAAAAGCTTGTTCGTGTGATTGACGTAATTTTGGTGGTTATTATCATAATACTTTTTATGTTGATGTTCGGCATAACAAATCTTGGAGTGATAATGCGTTATTTCTTCAATAAGCCGATCATATATTCGGTAGAGCTTGGAAGATACTGCTTTGTGTCCATAATTTTTATCGGAGCGATTTTCACCACAAAAGCGGACTCTCATATTCACGTGGATTTTTTTACCGGTCTTTTCCCTGAAAGAGTTCAAAAATTTATGGATCAGCTCGGAAGGGCTCTTATGGCGATTACATTTGCAGTGCTTGCATTTTATACGTTTCGCATGGTCGGTATGAATATCGGCGTAAAGTCCTCAGCCATGAGGATTCCCATGGCGATTCCGTATTCTATAATGGCTGTAGGCTGCGTAGGTATAAGCATTGAGTGTATTGCCAACATTATCCTTTTCGGAACGGGTAAAAAGCATAAGCATAAAATAACCGATGAGGGGGGAGTCATATGAGTGTTTTGCTGATAACTTTTTTTGTGCTTCTGCTATCGGGTATCCCCGTTGCCGCAGTTATGGGTATTTCCGCTATGGTATATTTTCTGTCTGCGGGGATAAATATTCTGACTGTGCCGCAGAGGATGTTTGCGGGGGCGGATAATTTTACCCTTATGGCTATTCCCTTATTTATTTTTGCCGGAGAAATAATGAACCGCTGCGGAATTACCAGAAGGATATTTAATTTCGCCTCGGAAATAGTCGGATTTTTGCCGGGCGGACTTGCGCTGGTAAATGTTTTGGCTTCCACCATGTTTGCCGGAATATCGGGATCGACCTCCGCAGATGTCGCATCGCTTGGCGTAATGGAGATTGCGGGCATGACGGAAGCCGGATACAGCAGACCCTATTCAACGGCTGTCACCTGTGCGTCGGCGACCATAGGCTCCATTATACCGCCGTCCATATTGATGGTGCTTTATTCTTCCATAACGGGTATTTCATGCGGAAAATTGTTTGTTGCGGGTATTATTCCGGGACTGCTGGTATCGGGATCGCAAATGGCTTATTGCGTGTACAAGGCTAAAAAAGATCCGAAAAACTGCGACGGAAATTACAGACCAAAGTTTAATTTTAAAAACTTTTTACGTGCAGCCAAGGATGCAATACCTGCAATGATTATGCCCGTGATCATAATCGGAGGGACCTTGAGCGGTATATTCACCGCAACGGAATCGGGTGCGGTTGCAGGGCTTTACGGATTGCTCATAGGCATTTTTTATTATAAAGAGTTTAAAATAAAGGATATGTATGAAACCATACGCTCAACTGCATTTACGGTAGGGCAGAGCTCTTTGATTTTTGCGGCTACCAGTGCGTTCAGCTATTGTATAGCCATTCTTCAAATTCCCAATAAAATAAGCACGGCGATAACGGGATTTACGGACAATACATATATTCTTATGCTGCTTATGATACTTGCCATGATGTTAATAGGCTGTTTTATGGATACGACACCTGCGGCTATCATCATGGTTCCTATTTTTCAGCCCATAGCCGCAAGTTTCGGCTTTGATCCCATTCACTTCGGAATGGTAATGGTTTTGACCTTTATATTCGGAGGAATTACACCGCCCGTAGGAGCCACCCTTTTTATAGCGTCCTCAGTCGGTAAGATCAGTCTTTCAAAGCTCGTAAAAGATATGTGGCCTCTGATTTTGATATTTTTCATAGTTATGATGCTGGTTGCATATGTTCCGGCTATATCCACATTTTTACCTTCACTGCTGAAATAAGATTTTTTCGGAGGTTCATATACAATGATAAAAGCTAAAGACAATAAAAAATACTCGATAGCAACCCTCACATCAATGGGGGTAAGGATAACGCCCGAGAACCGTATGGGTGTTCAAAACAGCAACAGATTTTATATGCAGTCAACAAGTGCGGAAAGCAACGTGCTTAATGTTTCATCAAGCCTTGGAAGAAAGTGTCTGGTTCTAACAAAATTTGTCGATAAAAGTCCGATAGCGGACTTCATTAAAATGCAGCTGAGATCGAGAAACATAAGCTATACGGACATAAATGTGGAGCAGGGGGGACCGTGGGGATATCGTCATCAGTTTAATATAGCCGACTCGGGATTCGGTCTTAGGGCTCCGAGAGTATGGAATGACAGAGCGGGAGAAGTGGGGAGAACTTTAAGCGAAGAAGATTTTGATACTGAAAAGATTTTCGGTGAAGAGGGTATTTCCGTCTTTCATATATCGGGGCTTATAGCGGCAATGAGTGAAAGCACGACAAAATGCTGTATAAAACTTGCGGAAACCGCAAAGAAGTATGGGACTTTAGTTTCTTTTGATCTTAATTACAGAGCCACGTTTTGGAAAAACCGGGAGAAGGAGCTGAGTGCCGCATTTAGCCAAATCGCTTCGATGGCGGATATTCTCATAGGAAATGAAGAGGATTTTCAGCTTTGCTTAGGCTTTAAAGGACCTGAGGAAGGCGGAAGAGATCTGGCTTCCAAAATTGAAAGCTTTAAAAGCATGATATCCGCCGTTAAGGAAAAGTATTCAAATGCAGCTATGTTTGCGACCACTCTCAGGCAGGTTTTGTCTGCAAATGAACATCTTTGGGGAGCTATATTGCTGGCTGACGGTAAGTGGTATTGCGAAGAGCCGAGAGAAATTCAGGTTCTTGACCGTATCGGAGGAGGAGACGGTTTTTCGGGCGGTCTTCTTTACGGTGTTCTGAACGGCTGGGAAGCGGAGAAATGTCTTCAGTTCGGTTGGGCGAGCGGGGTTCTTGCGGCGTCAAGTCTTAATGATTATGCGGAGCCTGCGGATGAAAAACAGATTTGGGATATATATAAGGGAAATGCCAGAGTTCAGAGATAATAAGAGGGATTAAATATGTTAAAGGCGGATATCGGTGTAGTGGGACTTGCCGTTATGGGCGAGAATCTTGTTATGAATATGGAAAGCAGGGGCTTTACCGTTGCCGTATATAACCATACGGTAAGCGCTGTTGATAAATTTATTGAGGGAAGGGCAAAAGGAAAAAATATAATAGGCTGTCACAGCTACAAAGAACTGGTTGAAAATGTAAATAAACCCGGAAAGATTTTTTTAATGATTAAAGCGGGTAGTCCGGTTGATGAGGTTATAGACGAGCTGCTCCCTCTGCTTGATGACGGAGATATAATTATAGACGGCGGCAATTCTTTTTTTAAGGATACAATGAGAAGAACCGAGTATGTTGAGTCGAGGGGAAAGCTTTATATAGGAACCGGAGTTTCGGGTGGAGAAGAGGGGGCTCTTAGAGGTCCCAGCATGATGCCTGGCGGAAGTTACAAGGCGTGGGATCAGGTAAAAAATATTTTTCAAAGCATCTGTGCAAAGGTGGATGACGAAAATCCCTGCTGCGATTGGATAGGAGATAACGGATCGGGACACTTTGTAAAAATGGTTCATAACGGTATAGAGTACGGTGACATGCAGCTGATTTGTGAGGCGTATCAGCTTATGAAAGATCTTGTAGGACTCAGCCATGATGAAATGAGCGAAGTGTTCGGCAGGTGGAATGAAACCGAGCTTGACAGCTATCTGATAGAAATAACAAGAGATATACTTAAATTTAAGGATACTGACGGAACCGCAATTGTTGAAAAAATTCTCGATAAGGCGGGGCAAAAGGGGACCGGAAAATGGACGGGTATAACTGCGCTTGACGAGGGGATTCCTCTTACTTTGATCGGTGAAGCGGTATTTTCCAGATGTTTGTCGGCTATGAAGGATGAAAGAGTCAGGGCGTCAAGAGAATATGAAAGAAAAAATCCGCTGTTTGATGGAAACAGGGAAGAAACGGTAGAAGCTGTCAGAGGAGCTCTCTATGCTTCTAAAATAATTTCCTATGCACAGGGATATACGCTTATGCGTGCCGCTGCAAAGCATTACGGCTGGAAACTGGATTACGGCAAAATTGCTCTGATGTGGAGAGGCGGCTGCATTATAAGGTCTAAATTTTTGGGTAAGATAAAGGAGGCATACGATAATAATCCCGAGCTTGAAAACCTTCTTCTGGATCCTTACTTTAAAGATGTTATACAAAGGCTTGTTCCGTCATGGAGAAAGGTGGCTGCGCTTGCCATAAGCCACGGAGTACCCGCTCCGTCAATAACCTCCGCTCTCAGTTATTTTGACGGTTATACATCCGAGAGGCTGCCCGCAAACCTGCTTCAGGCACAAAGAGATTATTTCGGAGCTCATACCTATGAAAGAACAGATGCGCCCGAAGGCAAATTTTTTCATACGAACTGGACGGGTCACGGAGGAAGCACCGCTTCTACAACCTACAATGCCTAGATTCGATAAATATAAAATACCAAGCAAAGGAGGGATTCGCTTAATTACAGTGAGTTAAGCGAATCCTTTTAAATTTAAGCAGGCAATGAGCTGAAGTCGGAGCTTGTTTGATCATTGAGACCTTGGCGAATGCCCGGATAACGGGGAAAACAAGCGAAGCGTGTTTTCAGTAGATATAAGGTTTTACATAAAGGACTGTTTTAGACGGAACGGCATTGCCCGTTATTACCGGACGGGAGGCTTTAATTACAAATTTTCCGACAGGTTCGGCTGAACATAGGGAAAGTAAGGCGGAGATTTTAGATATTCCGTAATCTGTGTACGGCGCTTACCGGAAAGACGGGCGGTAATTATTGAAATCATCGGTATTATATGATAAAACCTTATAATGTCATAGGCAGGAGATATCAACTCGGAAATAGAGGGAATATTGATGTTTACAACGGAGCATTTTATTTGGATAGCGATATGTGCAGTATTTATTGCCGCCATGACGGTAATAGGGATAAAGAATAAATGGAATTTGAAGCGTGCGGGTCGTATTATGATGGTGATTTGCGTTTTGAGCGAGGTCAGCAAGGTGATGAGCAGCATGATTGAAAGTCCGGGGGGCGGCAGGCATCTTGATCCGTTAAGCCTTCCTTTTCATCTATGCAGCCTTATAATACTCGCAGTTGTATATATTGTCTTCGGAAAAGAAGGAAAGGCAAAACGTCTTGTCATCAATTTTGTTTCCGTTATGGGAACGGTGGGAAGCTTTTTGGCTATTATGATCCCGACCAACGGGACGGACTTTTCGGAGGTTACTTCATACCAATGCTTTGTATATCATGCAGGACTCATGTGGTTTGCGATATACCTGATTATCTCCGGAGAGGCGAAGCTTAATTTTAAAAGTCTGCTTGAGAATACGGGAGTTCTCGTGCTGCTGTCATTTATTATGCTGTATGTAAACGGGGCTCTTTCGGTATATGATACGAACTTTTTTTATCTGACCAGACCTCCTATGGAAAATCTGCCGTATCTCAATCTGGATAAGGGCTGGTATGTGTATTTCGGACGGATGCTGTTTCTGGGGATATTGCTGATGCTGCTGTTTCATCTTCCTTTTATTATAAAAAACCGAAAGAGCTTAAGCGTAGCTGAACAAAAAAGCTGTTGAGCTGCTTGGAGCGTTTAAGGATATTTTGTAATCTGAAGCTGAAATTACAAGCCGTTCCTAGCTCTCCGGAAGCTGAATCCGGAGAACAATGGGAATCTCGTTAATCCTATGATGGTTGAAAATATCTATGCCTTTTTCCGAGAGGGCGTTAGAATTTACTCTAAAGATTATTCCGGGTAAAATACAAAATTTGCCGCAAAATGCCAATAAGAATAATTTTAAGGGAAAAATCGGTTTTAACTTTATTGCCTTTGGAAAGAATGCTACAACATTTAAACAGAATCAGGCTCTTCATACAGCCGATGTTTATTGAAAAACTTATATTTTAATAATATTTTTTGCAGCAGTAAGATGGATTGAGAGCCGCATAGGATATATCTGCGATAAAACTTAAAAACGTTTTATAAAGATGCTTTGATAAATTTCTATCATAGAAATGATTCAGGGATCGAAAGAAACTTTAAAGGCTTAGATATTGATAAGTAAATTTAGGAGATAAAAGCATGAGCGATATCACAAATAAAACAGCCATAATAACGGGAGCTTCCAGAGGCATAGGAGCAGCCACAGCCGTGAAGCTTGCTTCCAAGGGAATAAATATCGCAGCTGTTTACGCAAAGAATAAAGCGGCTGCGGAAGAAATATGCTCGGAATGTGAAAAAGAATATAATATAAAAGCAAAAAGCTATCAGCTTGACGTATCGGACTTTGAAGAATCAAAAAGAACGGTCGAAGAAGTAATAAAGGATTTCGGTTCCGTTGAGCTTCTTGTAAATAATGCCGGAATAACCAGAGATGCCCTTATTATAAGGATGTCGGAGGCGGACTTCGACGCCGTAATAAATACGAACTTAAAGGGTGTATTCAATATGATACGCCATTGCATGCCTCACTTTTTGAGAAACAGATTCGGAAGAATAGTAAATATAAGCTCCGTTTCCGGACTTATGGGAAATGCGGGTCAAATAAACTACTCGGCTTCAAAAGCCGGAATTATAGGAATTACCAAAACCGCAGCAAGAGAAATGGCTTCAAGAGGAGTTACCTGCAATGCGGTTGCGCCGGGACTCATAGATACCGACATGACTCTCGGACTTGTTGAAAAAAGACCTGACATAATGGACTTGATTCCTCTCGGAAGATCCGGAAAGCCCGAAGATGTTGCAGATGCGGTATATTTTCTTTTGAGTTCGGCTTATATAACGGGAGAAATAATAAAAGTGGACGGCGGAATGAATATATAAAAAAGTTGTTGACATTATTAAAACTAAATGCTATTCTATCTTAGCTGTGTACGACGGAAATGACTTTAGGGTTGTGTGCATGAGGGCTTATAGCTCAGCCGGTTAGAGCGCACGCCTGATAAGCGTGAGGTCGGTGGTTCGAGTCCACTTAAGCCCATATACAGCAACTAATCTTATACGGGGGTGTAGCTCAGTTGGGAGAGCACCTGCCTTGCAAGCAGGGGGTCATGAGTTCGAATCTCACCATCTCCACTCGTCTGCGATCCGTGAGCCGAAAGGTTTTCGGATCGATGATTTTAGGAAGAAAGCTGATTTTTCAGTTTGATTATTCCTCAATAGCTCAATGGTAGAGCATTCGGCTGTTAACCGAAGGGTTGTAGGTTCGAGCCCTACTTGGGGAGCTTGAGTTGAGGAAGCATAAGGCTCCGTGGTCAAGCGGTCAAGACATCGCCCTTTCACGGCGGTAACACGGGTTCGATTCCCGTCGGAGTCATTTTATATAGGGAAACGTCTCTCATTTTGGTGACATAGCCAAGTGGTAAGGCGTGGGACTGCAACTCCCTGATCGGCGGTTCAAATCCGCCTGTCACCTTTTGTCACTATCGCCTGCTGAGCTTGCGGTAGTGATTTTTTTATGCAAACTTTCTGTTCTGTTTTCAGGAGGAAGCATACTGTTTTTTTAAGCTGATTTTTCAGGTAAGGAGGCATACCGTGAATAATCGGGAAGACTTTGACTATGTCGAAATAAGCGAAGAATTAAAAGCCAAGCTTCACAGAAGGATGGCAAAGAATAATTTTGCCGTTTTCATCGGTGCAAGGATTACCAGAATGTATAAGGGGTATTCGGAATGTGAGCTGGATGTCAAAGAGGAGCTTAATAACGCATACGGAAGAATGCAGGGCGGATGCATATTCACCTTGGCGGACGTGACAACGGGTAATGCGGCAGCCACATATGACGTCAAGGCATTTACATCAAGCAGCGACTTCAATTTCTTATCGCCTGCGGTTAATACATCAAAGATAATTGCCGTTGCCAAAATCATTAAACCCGGAAGGAGCCTTATGGTATTTGGAGCAGAGGTTTTTGATGAAAATAAAAAGCTTATCGCCTACGGAACATTCACATATTTCAGTACCGGAGAAAAGATAGATATTTAAAATTTTATTGAAATTTCCCCTCCGCTGAGATCTTCAAGTTCATCGTTTTCATACTTTACCCGTAGAGAAAAATTGTCCTTTATGTCAAGAGCCTTTGCAGCTCTTGTCCCCGATTGTGTTATCACGGAAATGTTTTTTCCTATGACTATACAGCTTTTTTTGTAGCTTTCCAGATAAGCACTTTGGCAAGACGGAAAGCTTTCACATAAAATATCCATTTCTTCTATTATATATGCTGCAAGCTTTGCTCTGTCATATTCCTTGCCGCTTTCAATTTCCAAAGTGCTTGCGACGGATCTTAGTTCTTCGGGAAAATCCTCAGCTTTTCCGTTTACGTTTACTCCTATTCCGACTACTATTCCGTTTATCCTGTTCCCCGTGGGAAAAAGCTCCGCCTGAGTAAGGATACCGCATATTTTTTTTCCGTTCATGTAAAGATCGTTTACCCATTTTATATCAGGAGCTGCGGAGCTTATTTTTTTGACCGCATTTGCGACTGCAACCGCGCTGCAGCAGGTAATAGCCGTCCAGACCGTGTTGTATAAAGCTTCATTTTCGGGCTTTAAAAGGTATGAAAGATAAATACCTTTTCCGGGAGGAGAAAAAAAGCTTTTTCCAAGCCTCCCTCTTCCCAGAGTCTGCATATCCGCTATTACCACGGTTTTATTATCAACTTTATTTTCCTTTAAGAGCTTTATCAGATCGATATTTGTGGAGCCCGTCTCTTTAAGAAAAATAATCTTTTTCGATCTTGCCCCGTTTTTAAGGTGTTTTGTTATATTTTCCAAATTTAAGATATCCATAATAAGATATTAAGTCCGATAAATAAAAACTGCAATCTGTAAAAGTTGTGATATTATGGATATACAAAAATGCTTTTCACAGGTGGTAAAAATGCTTAATCTCGGCTGCAGACAGAAGTTAAAAATAGTCAGAAAGGTAAGGTTCGGAGTTTATCTGAGCGATGGCGAGTATAATTCCGAAAAAAAGATGAACAGGGCTGTTGAGGTGCTGCTTCCGATGAAGGAAGTTCCTGAAACTGCGGAAATCGGAACGGAGCTTGATGTTTTTTTGTATAAAGATTCGGAAGGAAGAATGATAGCGACTCTCAGAGATCCGCTTATTCATCTCCATGAGGTCAGGAGACTTAGGGTAAAGGATATAAATAATACGGGCGCCTTTATGGAAACGGGGCTTGAGAGAGATGTTCTGTTGCCTTATGCGGAGCAGACAAGACGGGTTGAGGTCGGAGAGAGCATATTGTGTGCCATGTACCTTGATAAAAGTGAAAGACTCTGCGTTACCATGAATGTATATCCGTATTTAAAGCTCAGATCGCCTTATCTCAAGGATATGCAGGTAGAGGGCACGATATACGAAAAAAGCGACAATTTCGGTTTATTCGTGGCGGTTGACGATATTTACTCGGCGCTGATTCCCAAAAAAGAGGTATTTGAGGACATACGTATAGGAGATATCGTGAAAGCGAGGGTTTCTAACGTGCATCCGGACGGTAAAATGGATCTGTCACTCAGAAAAAAAGCTTTTAAGCAAATGGAGGATGACGCCGTTATAATAGAAGAAAGAATGAAGCTTTCATCGGGGATTCTTGTGGACGATAGAGGAAATAAAATCACCGAAAAATCGGAATCTTCCGTGATTATGCAAAATCTGCATATGAGCAAGGCTGCGTTTAAGAGAGCTGTGGGAAGGCTGTTGAAGGAAGAGAGGATTTCAATAGATTCCAACGGAAGCATAAGGCTTATATAAATTGTTTTTAAGACGTCAAGGCTTAAAGAATTTGTAAAAGCTGACGGCGTTGGATGATATAAATATTTAAGATGTCAAAACACTCCCCTGAGCGGGATATAAGATCAAAAGACAGCTTCTTTAGATTGTTTAAACCTTGCAAAGAGAGCCTTGCAGATCAAATACAAATACCGTTCGGGGGAGTGTTCGTTTTTTCGGAAATTATTAGAGTTTAAATTCTGATGTCGATGTTTGCTCCTACGCCTTCGGGATTAAGAGCCGGTGCAGGCGCCGTTTCAATCATTTCGGTCATCATGTCCCCAGCGGTTTCCATAACTTCCATGCTGTTCTTCAGCATGGCGACTCCTACTTTATGATTGGTGTTTATAGTTGACATTGTGGTTGAAAGTCTTGAGATGATATCCATATGCATTTTCTCCTTTGCGTGTAACGGGAAATCCGTTTCCCGTGCCGAGTATGACGGTATTTTATCATAAAAATTAAAAATATTCAAGTTTAATATCGGAATGTGATAAAATAAGATAAGAGGGGCTTCCCAAAAAAACACACAAAAAACACGCCAAAAATTGTAGATTTTTTCGGTAATATGGATTAGAATGGATTAGTAATGTAATAAATTTGTAATATTGTTACCATAGATCCAGGGGGCAAAATGATATCAAACCAGATATTGCAAAATACTATAGACGGGCAAAAGGTCATAACGGGACTTGATCTTAGAGTGCTTGATACGGAGGGAAACGAGCTCGTATCCACATTAAGCGATCCCTTTGACGCCCCGGGAACCGCAAGGGAATTTGCGGCTTCAAGCGCCGATACTCAGGAAATACAGGGCAGACAGTACATAAAGGTGGTTGATGATGCCCAGCTTGAATTTGTTCTTGTTGTACAGGGCGGCGGCGAAAATGCGCATATGCTCGGAAAGATGATATCTTTTCAGCTTCAGGGGCTTATTACAGCCTATAAAGAGCATTATGACAGGGATAATTTTATAAAAAATCTTCTGTTGGATAATCTGCTCCTTGTAGATATATACAATCGTGCCAAAAAGCTTCATATAAGAAACGATGTTAAAAGAGTCGCAATGATAGTGGGTTGTAAACAGGGACTCAGCGCAGGTATTCAGGATATAATACGTGAATGTTCGGTTATAGCCGCAGACGATTTCGTGACCGAGGTCGATGCGGATGACGTGGTTATAGTAAAAACGCTTCAGGAAAGTGATGAAGCCGAGTATATACAGCGCTATGCCAACCAGCTTATGGATTTTCTCGAAAAGGAAAACGTCGGAAACACCAGTCTTGCTTACGGAACCACGGTTTCCGAGCTGAGGGACGTTTCGCGTTCCTTTAAGGAAGCCAAGATGGCGATAGAAATAGGCAATATCTTTATAGAGGATAAAAAAGTTATAGCATACACGGAGCTCGGTATAGGCAGACTTATTTATCAGCTTCCGGTTCAGCTTTGCAGGATGTTTATAAAGGAAATATTCGGAAGCAGAAGACCGGATATGTTTGACGAGGAAACCCTCCATACGATAGAGAAATTTTTTGAAAATAATCTCAACGTGTCGGAAACCTCGCGTCAGCTTTTTATTCACAGAAATACCCTTGTTTACAGGCTGGATAAATTGCAAAAATCAACGGGACTTGATCTTAGGGTTTTTGAGGATGCTATAACCTTTAAAATAGCCATGATGGTAGTAAAATATATGAATCACATGGAGAATTCGCAGTCGTGACTAAAGATACCAAGAAAATGAATACCAGAGAAATTGAAGAAACGGCAAGACAGTTGAAGGCGGAAGAAAGGGAACAGGCTTCCGAGGATACGGACGCCGTATCTGAGGAGATTGAAAGAGACGCAGGCAGGGACAAGAAGCTTAGAAGGAGAAAGCCCAAAGCTGTGGCGGATACGGACGACGTTATAATAATGGATAATGTCACGAAGTCCTACTCTTTCGGCGCTCCGGCGTTAAACGGCGTTTCTCTTCGTGTCAAAAGAGGTGAATTTGTATTTATAGTGGGAGATTCCGGCAGCGGAAAGTCGACTCTTATCAAGCTTCTTTTAAGGGAGCTTGAGGCGACGAGCGGTTCCGTAAATGTAATGGGATACAATCTCAATCGCATAAGGCACGGGCAGATACCCAAATTCAGAAGAAAGCTCGGCATCGTGTTCCAGGATTTCAGATTGTTAAAGGATCGCAACGTATTTGAAAATGTCGCCTTTGCACAGCGTGTAGTTCAGACTCCCTCAAACAGAATCAGATCCAATGTTACCGCTATGCTGTCTTTGGTAGGACTTGCGTCAAAATACAAGCATAAGGTTACTGAGCTTTCAGGGGGGGAACAGCAGAGAGTCGCACTTGCAAGAGCCTTGGTAAATAAGCCGGATGTGCTGCTTGCGGACGAACCTACCGGAAATCTGGATCCCGGCAATTCATGGGAAATTATGAAGCTTATGGATCGTATCAATAAAAAGGGAACAACGGTTATAGTTGTTACACATAACAGAGAGATTGTTAATTCCATGAGAAAAAGAGTTATCACGATGAACCAGGGCGTGATAGTTGAGGATGTAAAAGAGGGTTAATGCTTAAATGAGAATAAGTTCTTTTTTTTATACATTAGGTCAGGGCTTCAAAAATCTTGTACGGAACGGCTGGTATACCATGGCTTCCATAACCACGGTGACGGTCTGCCTTTTTTTGTTCGGTATGTTTTATTCAGTTTTGATCAATTTTCAGAATATAGTATCTCAGGCTGAAGAGGGAGTTTCCATAACGGTATTTTTTAAAGAGGGAACCACGGAAGATCAGATGTTTGCCTTAAAGTCCGAAATAGAAAAAAGACCGGAGGTCAGAGAGATAGTATATGAGTCTGCGGATGAGGCATGGGAAGAGTTTAAGGTGGGCTACCTCGGAGAATATGCGGACGGTTTTCCTGAAAATCCTCTTGAGGGCGAGTCGAACCTGCAGATATATTTGAGCGATGTATCCGAACAGTCCGTTCTGGTTGCGTATATTGAAAGCGTAAGTATAGTCCGATCGGTTAATCGTTCGGAAATAGCGGCTAACACCCTTTCTTCCGCAAACAAGCTTGTCGCAATGATTTCCATGGGACTTATAGCGCTCCTTATAGCCGTATCGGTTTTCCTTATAAGCAATACCGTATCCGTGGGAATAAATATAAGGCGCGAAGAAATAAATATAATGAAATATATAGGAGCGACGGACTTTATAGTAAGGGCTCCTTTCGTAATAGAAGGAATGATAATAGGATTTATTGGTTCGGTTCTTCCGCTTATTATCGTTTATATAATATATAACAAATCAGTCACCTATATGATGGAGCGTTTTTCCATGTTGAGCAACTATTTTAAATTTGTTCCGAGCAGCATATTTTTTGATGATCTGTCAATTATTATGATATCGCTGGGCGTGGGAATCGGTCTTGTAGGAAGCTTCTTTACGGTCCGTAAACATTTGCATGTATAAAATGAGGGGTTGTTGATGAAAAGAAAAATCGGAAGAGCATTTCGTACGATTGCAGTCTCTTTTCTGATTGTCTGCTGTATTACATGCTCGTCTTTAGACAGACCCGCCTCCACGGCAAGCGCCCGCACAGGCGACGAAGGAAGACTTGCGGAGATTGAAGCTCAGGTCGCCGCCGCTCAGAAGGAGAGACAGGCGATACAATCCAATGTAACAAATCTTAAAGCTCTTAAAGCCAATTTACAACAAAGCAAAAAAAATCTTGACGCATATGTCGAACAGTTGGATGCTTCTCTGAACGCTATAAAATCCAATATAGAGTCCTTGACGGAACAGATTGAGGAAAAAAAACAACAGATAGAAAAAACTCAAAAAGAGCTTGATATTGCGATTGAAAATCAAGAGGCTCAATATGCGGCGATGAAAAACCGCATAAGATTTATGTTTGAAAAAGGCGACAGACTTATTGCGGAGGCGTTTGTGGGCAGCGAAACATTTTCCGATATGCTGAATAAAGCCCAATACATAGAGAAAATTGCCGAGTATGACAGAAATAAGCTTAATGAATATATAGACATTGTAAAGACCGTTCAGCTTACCAAACAGGCGCTTGAGGAAGAGCAGAAAACTCTCGATGAAGCGGTGGAGGCTCAAAAAACCGAAGAAGAAAATGTTCAGGTCATAATGGTTGACAAGGCAGCCGAAATTTACGGAATAAGTCAGGATATATCCGATCAAGAGGCTAAGATAAAGGCTGCACAGGCGACAATGGCGGACATGGACGCTCAGATAGCAAAGCTGGTAAGGGAGGCCGAAAGCATAAAAAATCCCTCCAAGTATGACGGCGGTATGTTTACCTGGCCCTGCCCGGGATATAGATATATATCCGGCGAGTTTATGGAATCAAGAACGGGATATTCCCATAAGGGTGTAGATATGGCGGCTTCGACAGGCACGGCTATTTTGGCGGCGTATGGAGGAGTTGTAACATCCTGTGCCAATAACGGCGGTTGGAACGGCGGAATGGGCAATTATGTAATGATAGATCACGGCAGCGGGCTTGTTACCATATATATGCATTGCAGCGCCGTCTATGTTTCAAGAGGTCAGAGCGTTTCTGCGGGAGATCAGATCGGAGCGGTAGGAAATACGGGCTGGTCATACGGCGCACATTTGCATTTTCAGGTTAATCTGGACGGAAGGGCTGTTTCTCCCTGGAATTATCTTCAAAGATAAATACTGAAATTAGAGGTTTGTAATGGAAGAAGATAAAAAAATATCATCACATGAGGCACAAAGATCCTCAAAAGCTCCCTTCTTTATAGGAGTGATTTCAGGAATTTTTATAGCCTGTATTATCGGCATATCCACTTTCCTGGTATGGTATACAACAGGCGGTTATACTCTTTTCAAGGCTTCATCCGATCAAAATATATTATTGGATGAGGTAACGATTGATAAGATAAATAAAATCAATCAGACTATAGATGATTATTATTATAAAGACAGCGAGGTTCCCGTTGAAGCCAGAAGAAATTCCATTTTCAGCGGACTCGTAAATTCTTTGGGTGACGTTTATTCGGTATATTATACCGAAGAAGATGTCAAACAGATCACTATGGATACGCAGGGCATATATTACGGCATAGGCGCATATATAGGTCTTAATGCGGAGCTCCAGAGAGCATATATATCCGGAGTAATAGCCAACTCTCCGGCGGAAGAAGCGGGGCTTAGAGAAAATGATATTATAATGGCGGCTGACGGTGTGGATACCGAGGGAATGCATACCGATGAAGTTGCGGCTATGATAAGAGGCAAGGAGGGTACCGAGGTTACGATAAGCCTGTTAAGGGGAGAGGAAAAGCTGGAATTTACCCTTACCAGACGAAAGGTTGAGTCTCCGACCGTAACATACAGGATGCTGGATGATAAAATAGGTTATCTTCAGATAAGAGAATTTGACGAGGTTACGCATGATCAGTTCGTTGAAGCGTATACGGAGCTTAAAAATCAGGATATGAAAGCCATGATCCTTGATCTTAGAAGCAATCCGGGAGGGCAGCTTTCAACAGTCTGCGAAATAGCGGATGAACTGCTTCCGAAGGGGGAAATAGTATATACGATCGACAAGCTGGGTCATAAAGAGACCTATACCAGCTCCGGAAAGAATGAGATTAAGATACCCCTTGTAGTTCTTATTAACGGCAATTCGGCAAGCGCTTCGGAGATACTTGCCGGCGCCATAAAGGATTATAAAATCGGAACTCTGCTCGGTACGACCACCTTCGGAAAAGGAATAGTACAAAGAATATTCTTTTTTGAAGACGGTACGGGAATCAAGCTCACCGTAAGCGATTATTACACTCCGTCGGGAAATAATATACACGGGGTGGGAATTTCACCCGACATCGAGCTGGAATTCGATTCGGAATCTTATGCGGATAAAAAGACTGACAATCAGCTTAATGAAGCCGTAGAAGTCATAAAAAAGCAGATTAACTGAAATTGAACGCGTGTTTTGTTGAGATTTGCTAATATCAATATTTTAAAATAAAGTTTAAACTGAACCTGTCATTGATCGACAGGTTCTTTTTTCGTTTGTAAAGTTGTCTTGTAAAATCAAAAAATTCAAGTATATCGGATCGGAATATCTTAAGAAATTCAATACCCGCGAACCTAGGTATCCTGAAGCTCAAGTGTCTGTAAATCAAGGGATCTGAGAAATTTAATCATTAGTTAAACATCTAACAAATTCAAATATCGCTAAACTTAAGTATCTGAAAAATTCAATCATACTAAAATCAAAATACCTTAAATCATTACTGATTATAAATCAGGAAACAAAGGGCTTGTACAAGGAGCATATATGAAAATAAAAGGCTGTATTGCGGCGGATATGGGAAAAAACAGAAAAGAATTTGCAGGGGCTGCGGTGCTCAAGATAGCAAGCTCCGGAAAATACGGTAAAATAGCTTTTGCGATAATCAGTGACGGCACAGCTTCCGAATACCGCAATTCGCCTTGCTCATCCGAGGCGTCTGCCATGGTCGGCGAATATTATTCAAAATGGTTTTTAAAAGAGCTGCCGCATATTCTTAAAGAAGCTGAAAAGGATCTGCATGAGGACAAAGAGTCTGACATGCGAGGCAGAATGCTTACCGAGATATTAAGATCGGAAAAAATAAGACTGCCCTACTGCTCTTTGCTGTTTCACAAGGCGTTGGAAAAAATCAAGAAAAGACTTGAAGAAATAACCTGTGAACTAAATATAAGGATACAGGGCTACGGAAATTTAAATAATAAAAAAATGTCCATAAGCGCCTCCTGTCTGATAATCATGGGCGAAGAGTATCTTATTATGAGAATAGGAGAGCCCTTCGTATACATTAAGGAGTCAGAAAACTTGAAAACCGTAAAATCCGATACGGATCTGAAAACTGATGAAGCTTACCTCGGAGGCTTGGGTAATGTAAGACCCGGCTTTTCACAGGGCAAAATAGAAAAGGGCACGGGAGTACTTTTATGCTCCGGAAGCTTTGTCAGAAATCAGGATCACATAAGAATGAAAAGAAAAACAACCTCGATTCCGATATTTTCGGAAAAATATATGGAATGGATATTAAAATCACTTGTCAAATTTGTGAGAAAGAAAGGTGAAAGTGAAGACATATTGGCTGTATATGTCGCAGGTGCATAAATAAAAATGCTTAGGCAGGGTCATATTGTAGGAAAAAAATATATAATAAGAGACTTTATAGGAGCCGGAGCTGCAGGCAAGGTGTACCTTGCATCCGATTGCCGTGGAATATGTGATTTTGCGATAAAGGAAGTAAATCTAAATTCATCCATGGGAGAAAGTATTGTAAAGGAAAGTCTTATACTTGAAGTAAATATTTTGAAGAGTCTTAAGCACAGGTCTATCGCCCGGGTAGTTGATGTTGTTAAAGAAAACGACTCCATTTTTATGGTAACGGAATTGGCAAAAGGCATGAATCTGGCTCAAATTCTGAAAAGCGGAGGTGTTTTTAGGCAAGAGAGGGTCATAAATATTGCACTTCAAATCTGCGATGTGCTGGGCTATCTGCACAGCAGAGACTGCCCCGTAATTTATAGGGACTTAAAGCCTTCAAATATAATTTTAACTCCCGACGGTAAAATAATTTTGATAGATTTCGGAGCCGTATTCATGTCGTCAAAGCAATTTCCCGTAATGAAAAATGCCTTCGGTACGGCTGATTATGCTGCTCCGGAGCAGTATGACAACATATCCTGTATTGACGAAAGAGTCGATGTTTATGCTTTCGGCAGAACTCTTTCAGTACTGTTAAACGGCAAAGACCCTGCTGTTGACTCTAAAAGTTCTATTTCTTCCGAACTGGAAATCCTTATTAAAAACTGTACTGCATATGACAAGGAAAAAAGGTATCCTTCAATGGCGGAAGTGTATTATTATCTCAGAAATATGAAAGAGCTTGGGTTTAAGTGGAGAATGCTGCAAGCCTCCAGGCTGCTTATATTTTTTATAACTCTTTGTATCGGCTTCTTAGGTCTTGCCGATTTCAGTTATACTTCAGATGTGACGGGAGCTTCTTTAATATTATTCAGGCGGATTTTTTTCATTGCGGCAAGCGTCGGAGTTTATTTCTTATTTGATGTAAAAAATGTCCTATATACTCTTTCCGGCATAAAAAAGAAGTCGGAAATTGAACGGATAAACGGAAATTCTGCAAGAAACGGGGCATTTTTAATAAGCGGTAATTTCAGAACCGAATGTGCGGAGAGCTTTGATGATGTGGAAATTCCCCTGGATGAACCCGTGACGGATCTTCGCATAGATATGGACAGCGGCTTCGTGAATTTTGCCGGTATGGAAAATTTTAAGCTGGAAAAAGACATTGTGATCACAAGGTATGACAATTACAGGCTGCTAAATTAGTAAAAAGTCATATTCACATTAAATGCTTTGGGTGATAGAATGTCTTTTATGAAAAAAACAGGTTTTGACAATGACAAATACATAAGAATGCAGTCGGAGCATATACGCGAGCGCATAGCCGAATTCGGAGGAAAGCTGTACATGGAATTCGGAGGAAAGCTTTTTGACGACTATCATGCCTCAAGAGTTCTTCCCGGTTTTCAACCGGACTCCAAAATAAGAATGCTTTCGCAGCTTAAGGACGACGTTGAAATAATTGTTGCCATCAACTCCAGAGATATCGAAAAAAATAAGGTCAGAGGAGATCTCGGCATAACATATGACACCGACGTATTAAGACTTATAGATGCATTTCACAGCTACGGCTTTTATGTAGGCTCGGTGGTGCTTACACGTTTTGATTCATCGGAAACGGTTCTTGCCTACAAAAAAAGATTGGAAAATCTCGGAATAAGGGTATATAAGCATTACAGTATAGCCGGGTATCCTTCCAATATCCCTCTTATTATAAGTGACGAGGGCTACGGAAAAAATGAATATATAGAAACGAAAAGATCGCTTGTCGTAGTAACCGCTCCGGGACCCGGAAGCGGGAAAATGGCGGTCTGCTTGTCACAGCTGTATCAGGAGCATAAAAACGGAGTAATGGCGGGATATTCCAAATTTGAAACCTTTCCGGTATGGAATCTTGCGCTTTCTCATCCCGTTAATCTCGCATATGAGGCGGCAACGGCGGATCTGAACGATATAAACATGATAGATCCCTTTCATCTTGAAGCCTACGGAAAAACCACCGTAAACTATAACAGGGACGTGGAGATTTTCCCCGTTTTGAATGAAATGTTCAAGAGAATATACGGAGACTCACCTTATAAATCGCCTACGGATATGGGAGTAAATATGGTTGGGAACTGTATATTTGACGACGCTGTCGTGAGAAGCGAAGCAAGGCAGGAGATAATAAGAAGGTATTATAAGGAAAAATGCGCTCTCCACAAGGGTATAGGAAAGCAGGAGGCGGTAGATAAAATAGAGCTTCTTATGAAAAATGCCGGTATAGACATACAGGACAGACCGGTAGTATCGTCAGCCAATCTCAAGGCAAAGGTTACCGGAGCGCCTGCTGCCGCAATAGAAGTTAAAGAGGGACTTATAGTGACCGGCAAAACCTCGTCCCTTATGGGAGCCTCCTCCGCCATGATTTTAAATGCGCTTAAGGTTCTTGCAGGGCTTGACGATCGTGTGGAGCTTATAAGTCCGTCAATAATAGAGCCTATACATAATCTTAAGGTAAATCGTTTAGGACACAACAATCCTCGCATGCATATAAATGAAGTGCTCATAGCCCTTACCATCTGTGCGGCAACGGACGAAAATGCCGAAAAGGCTTTGGCACAAATTGACAATCTTGCGGATTGTGAGGTTCATTCTTCGGTTATACTTTCTCAGGAGGATGAAAACACTTTTTCAAGACTTAAGGTTCATCTTACCTGTGAGCCTGTGTATCAGAATGAAAAGCTCTTTCACGGCTGAAATTGAGTTTGTAAAATAAAAAGGAAAGCTGAACTTTGGGACGGGAATGGTATCGTCTGGATAATGCGGCTAAGCTCATACCCTCGTCTATGGTAGGAGCCGATACCCGTGTTTTCAGACTGGTATGTGAATTAAAGGAAAAAGTAGATTCCGATATATTGCAAACGGCGCTTGACAGGACGCTTGAGGAATTCTCTTATGTAAACAGCTGTTTAAGGAAGGGAATTTTCTGGTATTACATGGACGAGCTCGGAAAAAACGCCGTGGTGCACGAGGAAAACGAAAAGGCTCTTCAAGCCCTCTATGTTGCGGGTAAAAAGAACCTTCTTTATCGAGTCACATATTTTAACAAAAGAATAAATTTGGAAATCTTCCATGTACTGGCTGACGGTACGGGGGGCTTTCTTTTTCTGAAAAAAATAGTAATAAACTATCTTTCTATAAAGCACGGTCTGGACTATCCGGAGGATATTTCTCAGGGAGCGTCGGTTGAGGAGAACAAAAGCGACGCCTTCAGTCAGTTTTATGAGTCCGATAAAAGAGTAAGACGAAATTATTTAAGGGAAATGGCTCCTAAAAAAGCATATCATATCAAGGGTAATAAGGATCCCAATCTTGATCTGCATCTGGTGGAGGGTACGGTTAAAGTAACCGATATGCTTGATATTGCTCACAAATACGGTGTCACTCTGGGGGTACTGGCAGTTGCTCTTTGGGTTGAAGCGATAATCAGGCAAATGAAAAAATCCGAATATAACAGACTTGTAGTCATAAGTGTTCCGGTTAATTTGAGACAATACTTCCCGTCCACTACCATGAGGAATTTTTTCGGAGTAATAAATGTGAGCGTCGATCCCAACGAATATGACGGAAGCCTGGAGAGCATAATCCCTGACATAAGCAGGGAATTCGGCGATCAGCTTACCAAAGAAAAGGTAAGGGATATGATGAATTCATATTCCTCATTGGAAAGAAATCCTTTCATTAAATTTTTGCCGCTTAATTTCAAGGATCTCGGAATGACCATAATAAGAAGCCTTATGTACAGGGGAGTTACGACCTCCGTATCCAATGTGGGGAAGGTGGAGCTTGAAGACGGCTACGCCGCATATGTTGAAAAATTCGCTTCGTTTATGTCCAGTGCGAGCGTATTTGTCTGCATAAGCACGTTCAGGGACAATATGGTTTTCGGTATAACCTCCTGCTTTAAAAACCATACTACCGCATATAATTTTTTCTCGAGGATAAAGGAATTGGGAGCGGACGTCGTAATAGCGACCAATGACTGCGACATGGAATAAAAAGGGCGTTTAAATGCAAAGATGCTTAAGATGCAATGTAAAAATAAGAGGGAGAAAAAGGTGCTGTCCGCTTTGCGGAGGAGCGCTTAAAATTGAGGATGAAAAAAATCCTGAAGCTGCGGAAAATGTTTTTCCCGTAATAAAAAAGAAAAAGCTTAACAAGTTTCTGGTCGTGAGAATAGCCGCATTTATAGCCATAGTCTTTGTGGTATGGATGAGGCTCATAGAATATGCGGCGGGTCATGAGCTGTCGTGGACTTCGATTGTAAATGTGGCGTCGCTGCTTGCTTTTTTGGACGTATGTATTCTTATGTATTACAGAAGCAACGTTCTAAAAACGATAACATGGCAGATTTATGTGCTTATGTGGATTTCCGTTTTAGTGGATTACTATACGAATTGGTACGGCTGGTCGGTCAATTTTGTAATACCGTTATTATTTTTGCTATTGGTACTGATCACGGTTGCGGTAGGTTTTTTCCTAAAAATGAGACTTACGGACTTCGTTTTATATCTTCTGTGGGACATGCTGCTTTCACTTATTCAGCTTTTGCTTATAAGGCTTGATATTAACACGTTTCCTCTTCCGGCAATGATAAGCATTGTCAGTATCGGAACGCTGCTCCTTGCCATTCTTTTATTCAGGTGGAGAGATTTTTCATCCGCAACAACCAAATATTTTAATGTATGATTTATAATATTCTATAATGACGGCAGGTCATAACGGTTTATTAAAGAGAAGCTGTCTGCTTGATTTTACAACAGGAGAATAAATGTCCAAGCTTAGGGAAATAGGAGACTTTCTGGATACGTTGAGCGACGGTATAGTCGGACGCTTTGAGGCTCCCGTTCCGGACGGTGAACCGCAAAATAATATATGGTACAGGATAATGATACCGGAGGGTAAAACAGCCGACGGAAGCGAGTACCATATCTATATAAAAAAAGCTTCTTCGAATAACCTCTGCATCTTTTTGTCAGGGGGCGGCGTCGCATGGAACGAATACATGGCTGATCGCCCGATAAGCGGAGGAGCCGTGATTTCGGGACTTCCCAATTATTATTGGAATAATTTAAGACCTCTGACCCGCATAATGAACATAAATAACGGAATAACCGAAATCGGAAACCCCTTCAATCCCTTTGATGACTGGAATTTTATTATCATTACCTATGCGACCGGTGATTTTCATGTAGGAGGCAACGATTTTAAATATATTTCCGAAAGCGGCGAAGAAAAAATTATCCATTTTAACGGACTTAAAAATTTCGAAGCCGGCATGAACAGAGGGAAAGAGTTTTTCGATAATCCGGAGAAGCTTTTAATAGCGGGAGATTCGGCGGGAGCTTTTGCCGTACCCGCCCTTACTCCGAGAATACTTGAAAACTATTATCCCGACTGTCTTGATATAACTCTTTTATCGGACAGCGCACAGCTTTTATATTCGGATTGGAAAAAGACCGCAAAGGATATTTGGGGAGCTCCGAACGATATTTATTCGGCGCTGAGCAGCGAAAATATTACCCTTGACTGGTACAAAAGGCTGTATTCGGAGTACGGGGGAAGGCTCACATATCTCTATGCCTCGTCTACAAGAGATTATCTTTTAAGCGCTTATTATAACGATGTGATAAATCACAAATATAAAAGCGAACCTCTGATACAGGATGAGTTTCATAAGAAAATGAGAGAAATGCTCGGTCAACTCAAGGACATAACGTCCAGATTCGGTTTGTTCATATACAGGTGGCCCGCTCTTCAAATGCCTTCGGGAACGGTTCATACCTGTGTAAGACATAAGAGATTTTATTTGAAAAACCTCTCCGGCATATCCATGGCGGATTGGCTTATGAATGCGGTAAACGGAACCATTTACGATGTCGGCATGGATTTTATTGAAAAATGAAAGTGTGCAGCTTATGAGCGACGGAGAAAAGATATTTAAAATAACATCAAAATATAAGCCTACGGGAGATCAGCCTGCCGCCATCAAAGAGCTTGTAGAGGGTTTTAAGAAGGGCAATCAGTTTGAAACGCTTATGGGCGTAACGGGTTCGGGTAAGACCTTTACAATGGCGAACGTAATACAGGCGCTCAATAAGCCCACCCTGATTATTTCTCATAATAAAACTCTTGCAGGCCAGCTTTACGGAGAAATGAAGGAATTTTTTCCGGATAATGCGGTCGAATATTTTGTTTCGTATTATGACTATTATCAGCCGGAAGCCTATGTGCCGTCTTCTGATACATATATAGCAAAGGACTCGGCTGTAAATGATGAAATAGAAAGACTGAGACTTTCGGCAACGGCGTCTCTTGCGGAAAGAAGAGATGTAATAGTGGTGGCTTCGGTTTCATGTATATACGGTCTGGGCTCTCCCGAAGAGTTCAAGGGTATGTCGGTTTCCTTGAGAAAAGGGCAGGAGATCGGAAGAGACGATCTTATAAGAGCTCTTATATCCATCCAGTATCAGAGAAACGACATGGTGCTTGAGCGCTGTAATTTCAGGGTCAGAGGGGATACGGTCGATATTTTTCCGGCTCAGGGCAATGATTTTATAATACGGGTTGAATTTTTCGGAGATGAAATAGACCGTATATGCGAGGCGGAGGTTTTGACGGGCATCGTACATACGGAGCTTCAGCACGTGATGATATATCCCGCTTCCCATTATGTCGTGCCTCAGGAAAAGATCAATCTTGCCTGTAAAAATATTGAAGAGGAGCTTGAGGCTAGAATAAAATTTTTTAAGAGCGAGGATAAGCTGATAGAGGCGCAGCGTATTTCCGAAAGAACCAATTTCGATGTCGAGATGATGAGAGAGACGGGCTTTTGCTCCGGAATTGAAAATTATTCAAGACATCTCGAATTCAGGAATGAGGGAGATCCCTCGCTTACTCTTATAGACTTTTTTCCGGATGATTTTTTGATAATAGTGGATGAGTCGCATATGACCATACCCCAGATAGGCGGTATGTACAATGGAGACAGGTCGAGAAAACAGGTTCTTGTGGATTACGGCTTCAGGCTTCCGAGCGCTCTTGACAACAGACCTCTTAATTTCAGCGAATTTGAAAGCCATATAGATCAAATGCTTTTTTGCTCCGCCACCCCCGGAAAATACGAGGCTGAGCATGAGCTGCTCCGCACGGAACAGGTGATACGCCCGACCGGGCTTGTCGATCCGGAGATTGACGTAAGACCGGTTAAGGGGCAGATTGACGATCTGATTTCCGAAATCAGAAAGGTCACCGATTTAAGCGAAAAAGACGAGGATAATGAAAAAATAGGGGGTAAGGTTTTGATAACAACCCTTACCAAGCGCATGGCTGAGGATCTGACGAGATATCTTCAGGAAGCGGGGATAAGAGTAAGATATCTTCATTCGGATATAGATACCCTGGAAAGATCCGAGATCATAAGAGATATGAGACTGGACGTTTTTGACGTGCTGGTCGGGATCAATCTGCTTCGAGAGGGACTTGATATACCGGAGGTGGAGCTGGTTGCGATAATAGACGCCGATAAGGAGGGCTTTTTAAGATCGGAAACCTCTCTCATACAGACGATAGGAAGAGCCGCAAGAAATGCCGACGGCAGAGTGATCATGTATGCCGACAGCATAACCGACTCCATGAGAAAAGCGATTGACGAAACCGTAAGAAGAAGGGCTATACAGCAGCGATATAACGAGGAGCACGGAATAAGCCCCAAGACCATAAAGAAGGCGGTACGTGAGCTTATAGTCATTTCCAAAAAGCTTACAAAAGAGCAGACAAAGCTTGAAAAAGATCCGGAGTCGATGAATAAGGAGGAGCTGGAAAAGCTCATAGCGGAGGTTGAAAAGAAGATGAGGAGAGCGGCTGCCGATCTTGATTTTGAAAGCGCAGCCCTTTTGAGAGATCAGATGGTGGATCTGAAAAAAGAATACAACAGCATGACCGAGGGGATGTCCAAGAAGAAAAATGACAAAAATAAGAAAAAGAAATAAGCTATTAAGATTATTTACGGTATTAATCTTTTTATTATCAATATCAACAGCCTGTGTATCCGCTTCGGTCGGCACAAATGCAGACAAAACTGAAAACGGGAATTATATTGAAAAAGAAGAAGCGTCGGGAGCTTTCTCTTCCGTTATATCGGAAGACCTTGAAAGCTCCTCTCGTGTTTTATGCACGGACGGCGAAAATATTTCCGAAAAAATGAAACCGGATAATATGCCGTATTTTGAAAGCGAAGATTATTCCGATAAGGCGTATGAGCATATGAAAAATATGTTTCTGCTCCATGAAAAGGATGGCTTGGATTTTAACGGGCATGACGCGGTAAGGGATTATATTGTAAGTAATCTTGAAAAAGCGGGTTTCAAAAAAGAAGAAATAGTATGTGAAGAAAAAGACGGCATAACAAATATTTCCGTAGTAATAAAAGGAAATGACGGATCAAAGCGGATAATAGTCGGAGCTCATTATGACGGAACGGGAGCTTCGGATAACTGTTCGGGCTCCGGGCTTTTACTTTCCGCTGCCTGTGCTTTAAAAGAAAAAGAGCTGAAAAATAAAAGCGATATTCCGCCGTATGATTTGGTAATGATTTTCTTCGATGCGGAAGAGATCGGACTTCTGGGAAGTATACGGTACGTGTCGGAGATGTCTGACGAGGATATCGAAAAGACTCTATATATGCTCAATATGGACGCTCTGATTTTCGGAGATTACTGCAATATATACAGCAGCTTCAATAAAGAAACACTGAAGGCGGATAAGAAAAACCCCCTGATACCCGCCTTCGTATCCGATGTGGCTGCAAAGCTCGGTATAAAGACGTATTTTACAAAGGAGCTTGACGGATATTTTGCCGAAAACGGAAAAGGTCCCGATATGGAAAAGGATACGCTTTATACCAACCCGTGGACAAGCAATAATCCTTCTCCCTTAAATTTCAAGTATGAATCGCCGTCCACCGGACTCTGGTCGGATCATGCCCCCTTTGCAGCCGTAGGTATCAACTATCTGTATTTTGAGGCTTCCAACTGGTTCTCGGAAGGAGACGGAGGAGATGAAGCCTATACGGGATATTTTGAAACCTATGACAAAAGCCCGGGATATTTCGGTAAATTCATGAATACGGAATTCGACACCATGGAGAACATGGAAAAGTATTTTCCGGGGAGGGCAAAGGAGCATTTGTCGCTGTATTCAAGACTGCTTACGGCTTTTTTAAGCTATAATCACGATATATAATTATCAAGCCGATTATCTCCCACATTAAATTCATTAGAAACGGAGTCTTATGGTTTCTCATAAAAGATTCAGCACTTCTCCGATATCTCCGTCAATGCATATGCTCCTGTCCGCAATCTCGCCCGGACAGAATGCCTCACCGAAATTTACGCAGGCATACACTGCGTTTTTGTTTGCAAGCGTCATCTGCCAGAACGGATATTTCACAATGACAGGCGTATTTGCTCCCACGCCAAGTTCAAGATAAAGCACATGAAGATTTTCGTGCCTGCTCAGGAAGTCGGAATATGCCGCAGACGCTCTGTGCCATCCCTCATCCTCTGTAAAGGAATCATCGGTGCGGAGATTCATGGTAACGTACAAGCCGTCATCAGGGCATTTCGGGATAAGCTCTGCCGGGATACACATGGTTAAATTTCCGTTCTCCGGCATCCGGAACACGCCGTTTGCATCCTTAACAAAGCCTTGCGCCGCCATCGCTTTTATTACCCATTTCTCATTGTCATAGGTCTTGCCGTTTCCACCGTCCACGGTCTGAAAAAGTCCGTAATCACCCTGCGTATAGAAGAGACGCTTTTTATCAAAGCCCGCTCTTTGGAACTGATGATTCACATTCGTTGTGATGGAAAACCAGTCCTTGTCTTTCACAAGCGCAAGAAGCTTTCGATATACAGGTTTAGGCGGTTCTATGAAACGGTTGAAATAGATATGCCTTGCCCACCATGCCCAGCGTGTTTCATCATCCGGGAAGGGATAGAAACCGCCGGAGTAAATGTCGCAGATACCGTACTTCTTTGCAAAGTCGAAGAAGTATCTTTCAAACCGCTCTCCGCTGTAGGTGAGTCCTGCAGAGGTGGAAAGCCCTGCGCCGGAGCCGATAACGATGACATCCGCCGTTTCGATTTCCTGTTTCAGCCTTGCTATATTTTCTTCCTTTATTCCCGTACCGAACGACATATGCCTGCTGAAACACCTTAATGCGGCAAGTCCCTTCTGAATGCTATCTGGATAGCCGTTCGGCATTTCATCGTACAAGTTCTTCATAGTATTTTTTGTCCTCGTCCTTAAAAACATTGAAGATCACCCTTTCTATACATCCGGGATGTTCCTTTACCCAATCGGTCACCGTTTGTACCGCAATCTCCGCCGCCCGCTTATTCGGGAAATTAAATACACCCGTGGATATGCAGCAAAAAGCCACGCTCACAAGACCGTTCTCCATACACAGATCCAGCGTGTTCCTATAACAGTCGGCGAGGTCTTTTTCCGATTCCGTCGTCAGCTTATATTGAACGATAGGCCCCACAATATGTACGACTTTCTTTGCCGGAAGGTTATATGCTTCCGTCAGCATCGGAACAGCGGTAGGCTGTTCGTAATCTCTGCCGTACTTTTTCCGCAGCAAGTTCATTTGACGGTTGCATTCCGCTCGAAGCTGCACTCCGGCAAAGGTATGGATACAGTTGTCGATGCAGGTATGACACGGAGAGAAACAGCCGAGCATCTGTGAATTGGCGGCGTTCACGACAGCATCCACGGCAAGCCGTGTAATGTCGCCCTGCCAAATGGAAAGCCCGTCCCGTATCACAGGAATATCCGAAAGCTCCACAATCCCGTTTTCACGAATGCGTTCTTTCAGATAAGCGTCCTGAACGCTGAGAACAGATTCATCCATCCTTTGCGGCATACGGATATTCATCAGCGAACGGAGAACACGCCTTTTTCCGTTCGTATCGCTTGGCATCTGCAAATCTTTATATTCATCGGAATCAGCTTTGAATTTTTCTACCAGATAGGCAAGCCGCTGATCCTGCGTCATTTTCTCGTTCATATGATTACCCTCTTTCCACTGCACCTACAGGGCAGGCGGTCATAAAATCACTTGCCTTTTGCAGTCAGAAGATACAGACCGTCCTCATCCGCATCCACCATGTCGATAGCGTCCGTTACGGGCAGTCCTTTATCATCCACGGTCGCTGCGATTGTAGTGTGTATTTCGTTGACCGCAAACTTAAGATAATCATTTGCTGTCATCGTAAGCGTCTCCTTTGAAAAGAACTCCGAAACTTGTCTGTTCCGGAGTCCCGTTTGCGTCAGGCTTCTTTTGTAAGAATATCCTGCATTCCCGTTCGCAGATCCGCTATCGTGTATTTTTTCATTTCATCTTCCATAGCGTTCTGGATCGCCTTCAATTTTTCATCCAGCAGTGCATGGATGTTCCTGCCGACAGGACACTGAGGACTCGGATTCTCATGGAATCGGAATAATATTAAAATTACTCTTTGAACTTATCACTCCGTAATCCGTATATAATATATATGTAAGCGTTGAACATATCACAAAGGTTTATTTACACCATTTCCTCCGGTTTAAATACCCTATCAAAATCTTCTTTACTCATAAAGCCGAGTTTTATACAGGCGGTTTTTAGATTGCTGTTGTCCTCAAAGGCTTTTTTAGCTACCTTTGCGGCGTTATCGTATCCGATGTACGGAGCGATTGCCGTTACCAGCATTAGTGAATTATGCAGATTTGAGCTCATTTTTTCCCTGTCCGCTTTTATTCCGGATACGCAGTTTGCGGTAAAGGATATTATACTGTCGCTCATAAGCCTTACCGACTGCAAAAAGTCATAGATTATAACGGGCATAAATACATTAAGCTCAAAATTACCCTGACTTGCGGCTATTCCTATGGCGCAGTCGTTTCCCATTACCTGAACGGCACACATGGTTACGGCTTCACATTGCGTCGGATTTACTTTTCCGGGCATTATAGAAGATCCCGGCTCATTTGCGGGTATGCTTATTTCGGAAAGACCGTTTCTGGGTCCGCTTGCAAGCCATCTTATATCATTGGCTATTTTCATCATGTTTGCGGCAAGAGCCCTGACTGCGCCGTGAGCAAAAACCATGGCGTCCTTTGATGCAAGAGAATGGAATTTATTATAGTCCGGCTCAAAGTAAAATCCCGTTTCCCTGCTGATATATTCCGCACACAAACTGTCAAAATTTTCGGGAGCGTTAATTCCCGTACCTACGGCGGTAGCTCCTACGGCAAGCCTTGAAAGATATTTGAGACTGTCCTCAAGCTGTTCGCAGTTATTTTCAAGCATGGCTCTCCAGCCGCTTATTT
Source organism: uncultured Lachnospiraceae bacterium (assembly GCA_963553525.1). GTDB lineage: Bacteria > Bacillota > Clostridia > Lachnospirales > Lachnospiraceae > Butyrivibrio. Next base: position 47,204 of record CAUVOD010000005.1, read on the forward strand.
CCTGAGAAAAAGAAATCGGGACGGCGTCCTGAAGATGGGTTCTTCCGCTTTTTACCACGCCCTCATTTTCCTTTTCAAGCCTTTTAAAGCAGGCTGTAAGCTTCTCTATTGCAGGCAGCAGGCTTGTTTTTACGGAAAGATATGCCGCTATGTGCATTGCAGCGGGAAAGACGTCATTTGACGACTGGGACATGTTGACGTCGTCGTTCGGATGAAGAGGCGTTGGATCGTGTAATTTTGAAGCTAGATTTGCTATGACTTCATTGACGTTCATATTCGACTGCGTGCCCGATCCCGTCTGCCAGACCTTTAAAGGAAAGGCTTCATTATGCTTACCTTCAAGTATTTCATCACAGGCTTTTGTTATTTTTTCCGCCTTTTCTTTTGAGAGCTTTCCCAGATCGAAATTTGCTTTTGCCGCCGATTTTTTTACTATAACCAGTCCGCGTATCACCTCAGGCGGCATAAGCTCCGTGCTTATCTTAAAATTTTCAAGCGATCTTTGGGTCTGAGCGCCCCACAGAGAGCCGCTTAAAACCCTTATCTCACCCATGGAATCCTTTTCGGTTCTGAATTCGGACATTTTTTATCCCCCTGCATTTTTGCTCTGATATAAAGCTATTGTACCATGAAAGCCGCTTTTGAATAAAAAGCGTTTACTGTAAAAATAATAGCTGCGATAAAAAAAATTTACTTGTAATAAAAAAAATAAAGTAATTTAGTGTTTGAAATCTCTCCGGAAATGGAATATATTATAAAGAGTTAGCGATCTTTAACAATTGCCATAAGATTGCAGCTTCGGTCAGGAGTTCTATAATACAAGTTTTTATATAAATTCGTATTATAAGGTTGTTATATTACAGAATTATACAGCTTATGGATTTCAGCCGTGTTGTATATATTTTCTGCTCGTCTTAATGAGCGTTTGGAGGTAAATGTCATGAACATTATCATGTCAACGGTAGTGGTTTCGGGTGTAGGTCTTATCGTGGGGATTATATTGGGAGTAGCGGATATTTTTCTCTGCGTTAAGGTCGATGAAAGAGAAGGCCAGATTCTTGAAATACTGCCCGGATACAACTGCGGAGCCTGCGGATATCCCGGCTGTGCCGGTCTTGCGGCAGCCATAGTAAAAGGGGATGCGCCGAGCAATAAGTGCAGACCCGGAGGAAAAAAGGTAATGGAAAAAGTGGACGCAATTATGGGTGCATAGTTGTAATTTTATATATGATATGCTATTATTTTCTTAAGTAAATAAACAGCCCAAGAGATGAGGAGCGTGGCAAAAGCGGTTTAACCTGCTTTTACCATGCTTTTTTTGTTTAGCGGTAAATCCTGCGGAATTTTCTGCTGAATAAAAAGCTATCCTAGGGGTCGTACTGCGGGGGAATGGAGAAAATATTATGACATACGATTTTTTGATCATTGGAGGAGGAGTTTCGGGGACTTCGATTGCAAGAGAACTGTCAAAATACGAGACTTCCGTTTGTCTTTTGGAAAAAGAGGTCGACGTTTGCTGCGGAACCTCAAAGGCTAACAGTGCAATAGTTCATGCAGGCTACGACTGCAAGCCCGGCACGATGATGGCGAGAATGAATGTCCGCGGAAATGAAATGATGGAGCAGCTTTCAAGGGAGCTCGACTTTTCATTCATCAGAAACGGCTCATTTGTCGTATGTATAGATGAGAGTGAAAAGGACGGACTTAAAAAGCTGCTTGAACAGGGTGAAAAAAACGGAGTAAAGGGGCTCAGGATTCTGAACAGGGATGAAGCTCTAGAGCGTGAACCCAATCTTTCCGATAACGTGGTCGCCGCTCTCTATGCACCGAGCGCAGGAATAGTATGTCCGTTTAATATGAACATAGCCTTTGCGGAAAATGCAAATGTAAACGGCTGCGAGTTTTTCTTTAACACAAAGGTTGAAGGTATAGTAAAGAAAGGCGATATTTGGCGGATATGCACAAATAACGGAGAATATGAGACCAAATGCGTAATCAATGCCGCAGGAGTATATGCGGATGCGATTCATAACATGGTGAGTGAAAATAAAATGCACATAACCCCCAGAAGGGGAGACTATCTGCTTCTTGACAAAGCTGTCGGAGATCATGTAAAGCATACTATTTTTCCCCAGCCAACCAAACTCGGAAAGGGAGTGCTTGTAGCTCCTACCGTTCACGGCAATCTTATAGTGGGTCCCACAGCAGTTGACATAGATGATAAGGAAGCTACGGCGACAACCGACGATGGGCTTTCACAGGTTATTCGAAACGCAAGCTCACACGTTAAAAATCTTCCTCTTAACAATGTTATAACATCCTTTTCGGGGCTTCGCGCTCACGAAGACAATCATGAATTTATTATCGGCGAGGTCAAGGATGCGGCGGACTTTTTCGACTGTGCCGGAATCGAGTCTCCGGGTCTTACATCAGCTCCCGCAATAGGAGAGTATATGGCGGGACTTTTAAAGGATAAATATAATTTGAAAAAAAAGTCCTCCGTCATATCCGCAAGAAAAGGAATTACTCATTTGGATGAACTGACGCTTGAGGAAAAAAATGAGCTTATAAAAGAAAATCCCGCCTACGGAAGAATCATATGCCGTTGTGAAAGCGTTACGGAGGGAGAAATAATAGAGGCGATAAAAAGACCGCTCGGAGCAAGAACTCTTGACGGCATAAAGAGAAGAGCGAGAGCGGGCTCGGGAAGATGTCAGGCGGGCTTCTGCTCTCCCAAGGTAATGGATATTTTATCGAGAGAACTTGAGCTGCCGCTTGAAGAAATAACAAAGAGCGGCGGGAAATCTCATATGGTTATAGGCAGATCAAAGGAGGATATCCAATGAAAAAGGTCGGTATAGTGATTGTAGGAGGCGGTCCTGCCGGACTTGCCGCAGCCGTAGCCGCAAAGGAAGCCGGAGAAGACAATATATTGATACTTGAAAGAGACGAAGAGCTTGGAGGAATCTTAAATCAATGTATACATAACGGCTTCGGACTCCATACTTTCAAGGAGGAGCTCACAGGGCCCGAATATGCGGGAAGATATATAGAACGGGTTTTGGAGCTCGGCATTGAATATAAGCTGAACACCATGGTTATGGATATTTCCGAAGATAAAGTGGTGACAGCCATGAACGGACAGGACGGAATGTTCATGATACAGGCGTCCGCCGTAATATTGGCGATGGGCTGCAGGGAGCGCCCGAGAGGAGCCCTGAATATTGCAGGTTACCGCCCCGCCGGTATTTTTTCCGCAGGAACGGCTCAAAGGCTTGTAAATATTGAGGGCTATATGCCCGGAAAAGAAGTTGTAATATTGGGTTCGGGAGATATAGGTCTTATCATGGCAAGACGCATGACCCTTGAGGGTGCAAAGGTAAAGGTTGTCGCCGAGGTAATGCCTTATTCGGGAGGACTGAAAAGAAATATAGTACAATGTCTGGAAGATTATAATATTCCTCTAAAATTGTCCCACACCGTAGTTAACATAGAGGGCAAGGAAAGAATTGAAGCCGTAACGATTGCCGAGGTTGATGCCGACAGAAAAATAATAGAAGGGACGGGCGAACGGTATACCTGCGACACTCTCCTTTTATCGGTGGGTCTTATTCCTGAAAATGAGCTTTCAAAGGCTGCGGGTGTGGAGCTGTCGAAGATTACCAACGGTCCCGTTGTAAACGAGAGCCTTGAGACCAATATACCCGGAGTGTTCGCCTGCGGAAACGTGCTTCATGTCCATGACCTTGTGGACTATGTGTCCGAGGAGGCAAAGAGAGCCGGTGAAAATGCGGTGGCTTTTATTAAAGGCGGCGCAATAGACAAAAAGGACGTAAAGCCCGTGGAAATCAGGACAGAAGGCGGAGTAAGATACAGCGTCCCCTCCTTTATCAATCCGGGCGCAATGGAGGATATGCTGACGGTACGTTTTCGCGTAGGTGCGGTATATAAGGACGCCTATATAAGCGTATATTTCGATGACAAAAGACTTCAGCACAAAAAGAAGCAGGTGCTTGCGCCGGGAGAAATGGAGCAGGTTATTATAAAAAAATCCGATCTTTTGGATAACAAAGAAGCTGAAATCATAACAATAAAAATAGAGCAGGATTAGGAGACGGACATGGAAAAAAGACATTTAACCTGTATAGAATGTCCTATGGGATGCCAGATTTGCGTAACACTTGACGGGAGTGAGGTTGTTTCGGTAGAAGGAAACAACTGTATACGTGGAGACCATTATTCCAGAAAAGAGGTTGTAAGTCCGACCAGAACGGTTACATCCACCATGGTTATAACGAACGGCAGCCTTAGCCGCATTTCATGCAAGACCGAAAGCGACATACCCAAGGATAAAATATTTGATGTCATGAATGAAATAAATCATGTAAAGGTGAGCGCACCTAAGAAAATAGGCGATATACTTATAAAGAATGTCGCTGAAACGGGAGTGAGCGTCGTGGCGACAAGAAATGTAGGTTTCGTTGCGTAAAATCCGGTACATAGCCGCCCGAAGCGTACTGATATCTGCATAAATTTAACACCGATCAGACAGCAGTCAGGCTTGTATCTGTCGGGAAGCGGTTGATCTTGCTCTGTACTTAAGATTGACGAGATCAGATATTCTTATTACAATACACTGAGTGAAATAGGGTGTCTCGCTGCCCATATCCCAAAGGCGAAACGTTAAAGTGAGCAGAGAGGGTAAAACTTCTCTGCTTTTGTTCGGAGTATTTGAATTAGGAGATTTAGAGAAAACTATGGATACCGTAAAAATTAAAGCGGGGAAGACAAAGCTGATAGCACACAGAGGTCTTTCCGGCATTGAAAGGGAGAATACCGCAGCAGCCTTCGTGGCGGCGGCAAACAGACGCAGCTATTACGGAATAGAGACGGATGTGCACAGAACTCTTGACGGGGAATTTGTCGTGATACATGACGACAATACCAAAAGAGTAGGCATAGATTCCCTTACGGTTGAGGAGAATACCTTTGAAACTCTCAGGAAACTCAGGCTTACGGATATGGATAACAAAAGAGGCAGAGCGGATCTTGTCATTCCGACGCTTGAAGAATATATTTTAATCTGTAAAAGATATGACAAGGTCTGTATTCTCGAATTAAAAAATAAGTTCAAGCCTTCTGACATACGGAGAATGGTAAAGCTGATAGATAAACTGGACTATCTGAATCAGCTTGTGTTTATATCCTTCGATCTGTCCAATTTAAAGGTTCTCAGATCTTTATTGCCCGAACAGAAAATTCAATATCTTCTGGACACTTGGAGTGATAAGGATATTGGAATTTTAAAGGAATACAGAATGGATCTTGATATAGACTATAAGGCTGCCACAAAAAATATAGTTGAAAAGGTTCACGGCATAGGAAGAGAAGTCAATGTGTGGACGGTCGATAAAAAAGAGGACGCAAAAAAAATGATCAGCTTCGGGGTCGATTACATCACCTCAAATATACTTGAGGCGGAGAAATAAAGCGGAATATGAAAACCCCTCTTAATTCATGCAGACTCTTTTTACTCGATATGGACGGAACCTTATACCTGGGTGATGAAGTTTTTGACGGTGCGATAGAATTTGTACATAAAATTCATGAAAGCGGCAGAAAATATATTTATCTTACCAACAATTCGTCAAGAGCCGGAACCGACTATGTGACAAGACTGAACAGACTCGGTTTTCCCTGTGAAAAAGAAAATGTTTTTACCGCGGGAATGGCAACCGCCCTGTATCTGAAAGAAAATTTTAAGGATAAAGCCGTGTTTGTGCTGGGGACAAGGGCTTTTAAAAATGAGCTTTTATCCTACGGCGTAAAAATATCTGATAAAGAGGCAACTGCGGTCTGCGTAGGCTTTGATACCGAGCTTGTTTATAAGGATCTTGAAACAGCGGTGCATTTTTTGAGAAAGGGAGCCGCATTTATAGCGGCAAATCCCGATCTGGTATGCCCTATGCCGAAGGGCGAGGCGCTCCCCGACTGCGGAAGCATCTGCGCCCTTCTTAGCGCAGCTTCCGGAAGAGATCCTCTGTATATAGGAAAACCCAACAGAAATATGGTTGATATTATTTCTGAAATGACGGGTACGGAAAACTCCCGAATAGCCTGCGTAGGAGATCGGCTTTATACCGACGTGGCGGTCGCACAAAATGCCGGAGCGGTTTCGGTTCTTGTGCTGTCAGGAGAAACTACGGAAAAAATGCTTGCCGACTGTGAAAAAAAGCCGGACTACGTATTTTCGGATGTAAAGGAAATGATAAGTATTTTTTGAATTTAAAGGATTTTGCCCAAAAAATAGTTTAAATATAAAAATATATCATAAAAAAAATTTATTTATGCGGGCAATGAGAAGGAGTCCGGGCTTGTTCTAGTTTACTCGATTTAGATATTGACGGAGACTGCGATAATGATAGTTGCAGCGGATTTTATAAAAAGAATTTTGCTTCATATTTGCGGTTTTTAATTATAAATTAAGTAAATCGTACTGTCTGACGAGCGGAAAATCGGATATAATAGATTGGTGAAAAGCGATTACAAAAAAGGGATAATTTCAATAATAATATCGGCATTCGGCTTTGCCTGCATGTCTTTTTTTGTAAAGATCTCAGGAGATGTTCCCGTAATGCAGAAGGCGATTTTCAGAAATCTTGTTGCTGCGGTTGTTGCCGCAATTATTGTTGTAAGATCCGGATATAAAATACGCATAGGAAAGGAAAACAGAGCAGCTCTTATTCTAAGATGCGTATTCGGAACCCTGGGTCTTTTGTGTAATTTTTGGGTTTTACAGTATCTGCATATGGGAGACGCCAATATATTACAGAAAATGGCACCTTTTTTTTCGGTAATAATGTCGGCAGTCATAATCCGTGAAAAGCCCGATAAAATTTCTATTCTTATGGTTATAATAGCCCTGATAGGTGCGGGATTTGTAGTGAAGCCGGGAGCGGGTCTTGTGAGCTTTCCCGCACTCATCGGTCTCTTCGGAGGTCTTTGTGCCGGAACAGCCTATACCTTTGTACGCAAAATGGGGGTAAACGGAGTCAAAGGCCCGGTAATAGTGCTCTGCTTCTCCATAGCGTCCTTCAGCATGACGCTGCCTTTTGTGATATTTAATTTTAAACCTATGACCGCATATCAGACGTTCTGCCTGTTTATGGCGGGAATATCGGCGGCGGTCGGTCAATTTTTCGTTACCGGGGCATACAGATTCGCTCCTGCAAACGAGATATCGGTATTTGATTATACACAGGTGTTATTTGCCGCAGCGCTGGGCTTTTTTCTGCTCGGGGAAATCCCCGATATATACAGCTTTATAGGCTATTCCATTATAATAGGAGCCGCAATTTTTAAGTGGAACTTTTCGAGAGCTTCTCACGTTCCGAAAGAAGCCTCCTCATGAAGATAATTTTGTTACCCGCCCAAAAAGATATAAATACGGACAGCCGGATCTTAGTCGTGCATATGTGTGTATTTTAAGCTGTATATGCTAAGAAAAATGGCTGACATCATTTTCCCTCAATAGTTACTATCTTGGTATAAGGTATTTCTATGCCTTCTTCCTTAAATCTTCTTATAAGCTCGAACATCACCTCGCTGCATGCGGGTGTAATATCCGCAAAGCTTTGAGTGGTCATGGTGCCTTTAAGGTGTATTCCGGACGCACCCGCCTCTTTGCACAATATCAGAGATTTATTTCCGTAATGCTTCGGATGATTGTTTATAATGTCACCCATTATCTCCATAGCTTTTTTGAGGTCGGCTTCATATGCCACGTCGATTTCAACAGGATATGATGACCCGTCCTGTTTTGTATAGTTGATGATTACGGAGCTTCCCACGACATTGTTGGGTATATAAATAACCTGATTGAGATAGGTTTGTATTTGCACATGCCTCAGAGTTATGTCCGTTACATATCCGGGCTCCGCCGTGCCTATCTGTACTCTGTCGCCGATATCAAAGGGTCTGTGTGCGGTTGCGGTAACTGCGATACCTGAAAAAACGTTTGAAAGAGAGGACTGGGCTGCAAGACCGATGATGGCTGCCGCCACTCCCGATCCCGCGATTACCGTTTCCCATGATCTTGAAAAGCCGGGAATGCCCGCCATTGTTATATATCCGGCTATTATCCACAGTATTACCACTACCATGGATCTGAGGAAGATGAGATAGACTCTTGAACCGAGGCGGTCGTTGTTAAAAATGGAGGTGATTATTTTGGTTGATATAAATGCTAAAATCACGGGTAATATCAGCTGAAGGCTTATTTGCAAAGAATTCATGGCAGTCTCCTTTGGTTTTATATTGATTTATTAAGAATAACATAAGTATAAAAAAATAAAAACGATCTCACAAAGCTTGAAATATAATGTATATTAAAAAGCGTCAAATTCAGTAATACTGAAAATCGGGTATTTATAAAGGGAGAAAAAAATATGATAAAAAGACTATTTAAAAATATATCCGCCTTGGCTGCGATATCCGCCGCAGCCGTTTTATTTTCCGCCTGTTCTTCAAATTCCGGAGCCGAAGCATTCGCTTCCGTTAAAAGTGATACTGCAGAGAAAGCCTCTTCTGCTGCAGAAACGGCAGGTGTCTTAGAGGGAAGGGACAGACTCGACGAAATAAAAGAGCGCGGGTATCTGATAGTAGGTACGGAAGGAACGTGGAGTCCTTACACTTTCCATGATAAGGACGATAATCTTGTAGGCTTTGATGTGGAGCTTGCAAGGATAATTGCGGATCATATAGGAGTTGACGTGAAGTATTCGGAGACCGTCTGGTCGTCGATATTCGCCTCATTTGACTCGGGTCAGATCGATACGGTCATAAACGAGGTGTCTTATAGTGATGAAAGAGCCGAAAAATACGACTTTTCCGTGCCCTATACATTTACAAGACATGCGGTGCTGGTGCGTTCGGATAATACCGATATAAACAGTCTGGAGGATCTTAAAGGCAAGGTGGCTGCCAACAACCCTACCAGTGCAACGGGACAGTTGGCTGTGGAATACGGAGCGGAGCTTGATACGGTTGAAGAGATGGCTCAGTCCATAAGTGAGGTTATTAACGGAAGAGCCGACTGCACTTTAAATACTGTTGTCGCCTTTGCCGATTATATGAAGACGCATCCGGAAGCCGGGGAAAAGGTGAAGATCATTACGGTTACCGATCCCGAGCCCTACGGATATATTCCGGTTCAAAAGGGAAATGAGAAGCTTCTTAACGCCATAAATGAGGCTATTGAGGCTGCAAATGAGGACGGAACCCTGTCCGGGCTTTCCATGAAATACTTTGATATTGATATTACGAAGCAGTAAAAGGAGTTTTTTATATGAACAGCCGAATAATTGAGGAGCTTGCAGTATCTTTTCCCAAGCTCCTTCTTCCGGCACTTAGGGTAACGATACCGCTTACATTATTATCATTTACATTCGGACTTATCATTGCGCTTGCCACGGCTCTTGTACAGATCGGCAAAGTACCCGTTCTCAGGCATATGGCAAGATTTTATATATGGATAATCAGAGGTACACCCATGATAGTTCAGCTGTTTGTGGTGTATTTCGGCTTGCCCGGGATAGGCATAGTGCTGAACAGCTTTACCTCTGCGGTTCTGGTATTTTCCATAAGTGTAGGAGCTTACTGCAGCGAAACCATACGAGCCGCAATAGAGTCGATACCGGCAGGTCAGATGGAGGCGGGACTGCTTTCGGGAATGACATTTTCACAGACCATGTTTCACATCATCATACCGCAGGCTCTATATACGGCTTTTCCGCCGCTGTCCAACTCTCTTATAGGTCTTGTAAAGGACACCTCTTTGGCGTACAGCGTGGCTCTTGTAGAGGTGCTTGCCACGGCTCAGAAAATAGCTGCCAGAACCTATGATTATTTTTGGCTGTATCTGGAAGCGGGCGTGATATACCTTATAATATGTTCGGTGCTTACGCTTATTCAAAGACGTGCGGAAAAATATATGGAAAGGAGACGCTGATATGCTGGAGCTTAAGCATGTGAAAAAGACCTTTTCCGAAAATTCCGCAAATAACGAGGTTTTGAGGGACGTAAGCCTAACCGTGCACGACGGCGACGTGATAGCGATTATAGGACCCAGCGGAAGCGGAAAGACCACACTTTTGAGGGCTGCAAGCTATCTTACGAGAGCTGACGGGGGCAGCGTTATTCTTGACGGGGAAGAATTTGATCTCAGCAGAATAAGCGGAAAGAATCTTCTCAGATACAGAAAAAAAATAGGCTTTGTTTTTCAAAGCTATAATTTGTTTGCAAATAAAACGGCAATTGAAAATGTGACGGCGGCGCTTACCATTGCCAGACAAACGGATAAAAATAAGGCTTATGAAATAGCCGGAAAAGCTCTTGAGAAGGTGGGTATGCTTGAATACAAAGACTATTACCCGTCCAGGCTCTCCGGAGGTCAGCAGCAGCGGGTGGCAATAGCAAGAGCCATGGCTCCCAATCCGAGCGTGATATTTTTTGACGAGCCGACGTCTGCCCTTGATCCCGAGCTTACGGGAGAGGTTTTGAACGTAATGAAAAAGCTTGCCGACGAAGGAACCACCATGATGGTGGTGACTCATGAAATGGAATTTGCAAGGAGGGTTGCAAACAGAGTGATTTTCATGGAAAATGGTGTGATCGTCGAAGAAAATGAGGCGGGAGAATTTTTTAAAAATCCCAGGAAGGAACGTACGATAGAGTTTCTTAACGGCTTGAAATGGTCACAGGGCGGGATGTGATTTTCGGCATGTTTATGCCGGGAATATCTAAGAGCGGATTTTACGGAAGGAATAAGTATGTGTTCTTCAAAAATAAATAATATATGCGAAGCGCCCATAGGCGTATTCGACTCCGGACTCGGGGGACTCACGGTTGCAAGAGAAATCATGCGTAATCTGCCCATGGAAAGGATAGTATATTTCGGAGATACCGCAAGAGTTCCTTACGGCAACAAATCAAGAGATACCATAATAAGATATTCCAAGCAGATTGTAAGATTTTTAAAAACCGAGAAGGTCAAAGCGATAGTAATAGCCTGCAATACCGCTACCGCCTATGCCGCTTCCGAAATCAACAAAATGGCAGATGTGCCGGTTGTGGGAGTGATAGAGCCGGGTGCGAGAGTTGCGGCGGCGGCAACTAAAAATAATCAGGTCGGAGTAATAGGCACTAAAGCCACCATAAGCACCCATGAATACACGGATATAATATGCTCCATGAAGCCCGAAATAAATGTTATAGGACAGGCTTGCCCCATGCTCGTTCCTCTGGTCGAGGAGGGCTGGATACACGATCCCGTTACCGATCAGATAATCATGCGCTACCTTGACGACCTGCTGGCTCACGATATAGATACGCTCATTTTGGGCTGTACCCATTATCCTCTGCTCAGGAGCGAAATAAGAAAGCTGATAGGGGATAAAATCACTCTTATAAATCCCGCATATGAAACGGCGATGGAGCTGGAGAGAGTATTAAAAAAAGAAGGACTTGAAAATACCCTTCCGAGAGAAAAAAATATGCCTTATCCGTATAAGTTTTTCGTAAGTGATGATGCCGAGAGATTTGCGGATTTTGCCAATTCAATACTTCCGATAGATGTAAAGAGCGCAAAAATAGTAGCGATAGAGGAGTATTGAAGTCTCTTTATCTATGCATTCTCATAAAAATTTTCTTAAAAAATTCTCTTAAAGTTCATATTTTATGTTGACAGTATCAAGAAAGAGGTATATTATCAATATATGATTAAACAAGTACTTAATAAAAGAATTGTATATCAATATTACTTATTCTTTTATAGCAGGTAAAGAAAACGTATCATATTATAAAAAGCTGCATAATATAAAAGGGGGCTTATCATGAAAAAAAGCTACAAAATTGAAGTTGACTGTGCAAACTGCGCTAACAAAATGGAGGAAGCTGCAAAAAAAACCGAGGGAGTAAAGGATGCCGTCGTTAATTTCATGACTTTGAAAATGAAGGTTGAATTTGAAGATACCGCCGATCCCGAAGAGGTTATGCCCAGGGTCAGAGAAAACTGCAAAAAGGTTGAAAGTGATTGTGAGGTCTTTATTTAAATAAAGACCTTTTATACTATCTTACTGGGGTATTCGACAAGGCTTTTCGGCTCATTGCTCTCGTAAACTGTCGTCACCCGGACATTCGCCAAGGTCTCAATAATCGAGCAGGCGCGAGCTTGCTACGGCAAACTCCGGCAGGCTCGAACAAGCTCGGACTTCGGCTCATTGCTCTTGTAAATAAAAGTCTAGTTAAAAGCTTTTATAAAAAACTTTTATTAAAAACGGATACGGTGCTTCATGACTAAAAAACAAAAATATAACCTCATAAGAATAATTATAGCCTGCATCGCCACGGCAGCTCTTTACTTTGCGCCTGTAAGCGGTGTTTTGAGATTTTCGGCATATATGGCTGTGTATCTGATTATAGGTTACGACATTTTATATGCAGCCTTTAACGGAATAAAAAATTTACAGCCTCTTGATGAAGGACTGCTTATGAGTATAGCCACAATAGGCGCTATCGCAATCGCAATTGTGGACAAAAGCTCTGATTATAATGAAGCAATCGCCGTCATGCTTTTTTACCAGATAGGCGAGTGGTTTCAGAGCTATGCCGTCGGAAAAAGCAGAAAAAGCATATCCGATCTGATAGATATAATGCCGGAGTATGCCAATGTGGAAAAAGACGGGGCTGTCATTAAGCTTGATCCCGAAGAAATAGAAAAAGGTACGGTAATCGTCGTCATGTCGGGTGAAAAAATTCCGATAGACGGAGTGATCGTCGAGGGCAGCAGCACATTGGATACGGCGGCTCTTACGGGGGAATCGCTGCCCAAAAATGTAAGTACGGGAGATGAGGTAATAAGCGGCTGCATCAATTTAAGCTCCGTGATCAGAATAAAGACTACAAAAGACTTTGAAGACTCCACGGTATCAAAAATACTTGAGCTTATCGAGGACGCAAGCTCAAGAAAATCAAAATCTGAGGATTTCATATCAAAATTTGCAAGAATTTATACTCCCGCAGTTGTGCTGTCGGCTTTGATCATAGGCTTTGCAGTTCCTGCTTTGCTTATGCTCACCGGCAACCCCTATGATTTTTCGACGTGGATATACAGAGCGCTCACTTTCCTTGTCATAAGCTGCCCCTGCGCTCTGGTGGTCAGCATACCGATGTCGTTTTTTGCGGGAATAGGAACGGCAAGCAGACTCGGAATTTTGATAAAGGGCTCAAATTATATGGAGACCCTTTCCAGGGTTGACACCGTGGTTTTTGATAAAACGGGAACCCTTACCAAGGCGGATTTTGAAGTAAGCAAGATAAATGCGGTGGATATTGAAGAAAAAGAGCTTTTGCATATAGCCGCTCACGCTGAGAGATATTCCAACCATCCGATAGCGGAGAGCATAAGAAGCGCATATGAAAATGAGGCTGACGGCTGCAGCATAGAAAATGTGGAGGAAATATCGGGAAAGGGCATGAGAGCCTTTGTAAACGGAAAGGAAGTATTGGCGGGCAACGGCAGACTCATGGAGTCAAACGGAATAAGCTTTTATGAGGAGAGCGAGGCGGGAAGCGTTGTACATGTGGCGCTTGATAAAAAATATGCGGGTCACGTCGTAATATCGGACGTATTAAAGGAAAACAGCAAAAAAGCCGTTTCAGAGCTGAAAAGAATGAATGTTGCAAATATTGTCATGCTGACCGGAGATATAAAAAAGGTGGCTGAAGCGGTGGGTAAAGAGCTCGGAATAACCAAGGTTTACGGAGAGCTGCTTCCTCAGGATAAGGTTTCGATAGTGGAAGAGCTCTTAAAAGAAAAAGAAAATACCGATAAAAAGCTTGCCTTTGTGGGAGACGGTATAAATGACGCCCCCGTTCTTTCCAGAGCTGATATAGGAATAGCTATGGGAGCCTTGGGCTCCGACGCTGCAATAGAGGCTGCCGATATCGTCCTGATGGACGACGATCCGCTTAAGCTTCCCACAGCTATACGTATTTCAAAGAAATGTCTGAAAATAGTCAAAGAAAATATATGGTTCGCCATAGGAGTAAAGCTTATATGCCTTATACTCGGAGGCTTCGGCATCGCAAATATGTGGCTTGCAATATTTGCGGACGTGGGAGTCATGGTAATAGCAGTGCTTAATGCCATAAGATGTATGTTTATAGATGAGTAGAGGCTTTCCGGAATTCGGATAGAACCGCCGCCAATTCCTTCAGCTTATACGTATTAACCTCCTGCCCCGCGCCGTCTATTATTTTTAAACGGCTGTTTTTAATATGATCATGAAAGCTGTAAGCGCTTTTCCTATCCGACTTGTCTTCGGAACCGCATAATATTAAGCATTTACAGCCGATTTTATTGATGTTTTTGCTTTATTCAAACATTTTTCTGTTTCGCTCCGGCTTTTATCGGTTTGTCCCAAAACGTGAACTGAAATATTTTTCATTTAAAAAATTATGATTTGCTTTAGTCCCGGACATGGTTTATATTTATACTTCACAATAATTCTATGTTATAATACGGCGTATGAAATTTACAAGAATAAACTCAAATACGGTTAATTGCATAATAACTGCGGACGATATGGATGAGCAGGGTATTTCCATAGAGGATATACTCGGTCAGTCCAAGGAAGCCATGAGCTTTTTTCAGGATATTATAAGCAGGGCGTCGGAAGAGGTTGATTATAAGCCCGAGGGCAATGTGATGCCTATTCAGATGGCTGTTCTTCCCGATAAATCCATATCGCTTACTCTTTCGGAAAATCCCCAGGCTGCCGTTGCGGATATGCTCAAGGGGCTTGCCGATAAATTGCAGCAATTTTTGACGGATATCCAAAATAAGGGGATTATCAAGGCTTCCGAAGAAAAAATCGAGGCTGAGAGTGAAAACTTCAAGCTTGATATCCATATAGGAGCAAACGGAGAAAAGGCTTCGGATACTGATGTCAAAGACAGGGAAAGTGAGACTGACAGGCTGCTTCCCATCCTTAAATTTACTGACTATGTGTTTTCTTTCGACGACCTCAGAACCGTTATAAGATTTGCCAAGACCTTGGGAGAGATGAAATTGCTGCCGTCCGCTCTTTACAAAAGCGCTTCCGACGGAAGATTTTATTTGTATATGATACCGGGAGCCGACAGGGCTGAATTTGCAACGGCCTTCGTGCATGCGGGAGAATATGGCAGATTTGTCAGCGTGGAAAAACGCTATGTGCTGCATATGCAGGAAACAATGGAGTGTATCATAGCACATGGGGCTTTGAACAAGCTTAGATCGCTTTAATAGGGGGAAGTATGAAATTCTCATTTCCCATGAGACTCAATCAATATATATCTCTTGCAGGTGTCTGCTCCAGAAGAGGGGCTGACAGGCTTATTCAGAGCGGAGAGGTTAGCGTTAACGGAGATACCGCTTCTTTAGGCAGACAGGTAGGACCTTTTGATCTGGTATCGGTATCCGGTGTAAACATCACTCTTCCGGATAGACTTACGGCTTTTGCGTATTATAAGCCCAAGGGCATAGTCTGTACCTCGTCCGATCCTCATATTCCCAAGGAACAGACGCTTTCCTATATAATTGAAAATGAACTTGATTTACCGGTAAAGGTCTTTTACTCCGGAAGACTCGACAAAGATACCGAGGGACTTCTGATACTTACCAATGACGGTATTCTTTCGCAGAACATGATGCGGGGAGCTCTTGAACATGAAAAAGAGTATATTGTAACCGTGGATAAAAAGCCCACAAAGGAATTTTTCATTGAAATGGCGTCAGGCATATATCTTGAGGAACTTGATATAACGACCAGACCCTGCAGGCTTATGCCCGATCCGCATGATGAGCGCAAATTCACCATCATTTTAACGCAGGGACTGAACCGTCAGATCAGGAGAATGTGTTTTTCTTTGGGATATTTATGTACGAGCATATTGAGAACCCGTATTCTCAATATAAAGCTTGGGGATATGGTTAAGGGAGAATGTAGAGAGCTGGAAGCGAAGGAGCTTGAGGAGCTTTACAGACTTACTTCCAGAAGTCTTTAAAAGGTAAGATCAATTGTCAGTTGCTAACGAATTTCAGGAATACAACAATCTGATAGCTGAGATACGTCATAATATGGAGCTGTATTATGACAGGGATGAGCCTGCCATAAGCGATTATGAATATGACAGGCTTATGATCAGATTAAAAAAAATGGAAAAAGATCATCCGGAATGGGTGAAAGAAGATTCACCTACCCGAATAATAGGAGGACAAGCGTCGGCTGCCGCAGTATCCGATGAGAAAACGGGAAAGCGGACGGCGGGTGTGCTTATAGAACACAATGTCCCCATGCTTTCCATACAGGACGTTTTTACAAAAGAAGAAGTTATCGAATGGGCAAAAGATGTAAGAAGACTCCATCCGGATGCTTCTTTTTGCGTTGAGGAAAAAATCGACGGTCTTTCCATGACGCTCAGATATGAAAACGGAAAGCTTGCAGTGGCTGAAACAAGAGGAGACGGCATTACGGGAGAGGATGTAACTCCCAATGCAAAGGCGATAGCGGACGTGGTCCAGAGTCTTAAAAGCCCTTATGAATATCTGGAGCTTAGGGGCGAGGTATATATGAGCCATGAAGCCTTCAGACATATCAATGAGCTTCAGGAAATAAGAGGAAAAAAGACCTTTGCAAATCCCCGCAACTGCGCAGCGGGAACTCTCAGACAGCTTGACTTTCAAATGGTAAAGGAAAGGGAGCTTTCATTTTTTGTTTTTAACGTACAGAGCTCGTCCGATAACGAACTGCTTGTATCACATCATAAATCCTTAAATATCCTTGAGGAAAGAGAAAATATAAAAACTGCAAAGTCCATGCTTTGCAAAACCGATGATGAAATACTCGAGGCGATAGATGAGATAGGCAAAAGAAGAAACGGACTTGCGTATGACATAGACGGAGCCGTCATAAAGATAGATCAGCTTTCATACAGAGATGATTTTCCTGCCGGAAGCAAATACAGTGCGGGTCATATCGCATACAAATATCCGCCCGAGGAAAAGGTCGCAACTATCACCGATATAGAGCTCAGCGTAGGGATGACGGGACGTATCAATCCTACCGCCGTATTTACTCCTATCAGCCTATGCGGAACAACTGTAAGCAGGGCTACGCTCCATAATCAGGATTTCATAGACAGGCTCGGAATAGGTATAGGCAAAAAGGTTCTTGTTTATAAATCGGGAGAGATCATACCCAAGATACGCCGTGTTGTGGACTATAGCTATAAGGACGGTCAAAGTATAGATATAGAGCGTGATGAGGAAGAATTTGCATCGGCAGCGGAGAATGATGCGGAAAAAAATATATCCGGCAGAGCTTTTTCCGATGAAGACAGAAATAAATCGGGTATATATATTATTCCCCGGGTTTGCCCGGTCTGCTCCGGAAGGGTCGCAAGAGTTCTTGACGGGGCGGATATGATATGCACCAATGATGATTGTTCCGCCAAGCTGACAAGACGCATTATAAATTTTGTTTCCAGAGACGCCATGGACATAAAGGGCTTTGGAGATGAATATATAAAGCTTCTTATCGATCAAAAATATATACGAAATATCGCTGATTTATATACGTTAAACAAATATAGAGATGAACTTGTCGAAAAGGGACTTATAGGTAAAGAAACCAATACCGATAAGCTTCTTTCGGCAATTGAAGCTTCTAAAAGCAATGAGCCGTGGAGGCTTCTTTCGGGACTCTCCATTGCAAATGTGGGCAGAACGGGCGCAAGGACGCTTATGCGTCGCTTTAAGTCCATAGAAAAGCTGGCAAATGCAAGCATTTCAGAGCTTAAAGCGGTAAATGATATAGGAGAAATAACGGCAAACGCCGTACACGATTGGTTTTCCAATGAAGATCATAAAACGCTTATAGAAAGATTAAAGTCGGAAGGCGTAAATATGTCCGTCGAACCCGCACGGGTCTCCGATCCTTCAGGCTTTGGCGAAAATCCTGCGGATACTGTTTCAGCCAGTGCGCTGAACGGGAGAACCTACTGTGTTACGGGCGATGTTACACGCTTTAAAAACAGGAATGAGCTTATTGAATATATAGAAGGTCTCGGGGGAAAGGTTTCGGGAAGCGTTTCAAAAAAGACGTATGCACTCATAAATAATGACGTAACGTCAAGCTCCGGAAAAAACAAAAAGGCTAAGGAACTGGGTATACCCGTTCTGTCGGAGGAAGACTTTTTGTCAAGCCTGAAATAAGGGCTGTATGCGGCTTTATCAACTTTAATGTAAGCGCCCGGCGCTTCATTATATAACTGTAAACCAAGTAAAAAAGGAGAGAAAAAACAGTATGGAAAAATTTTTTAAGCTGAGGGAGAAAGGAACAAATGTAAAAACTGAGGTTATTGCGGGTATTACAACCTTCATGACCATGGCTTACATTTTGGCGGTAAATCCTAATATCCTGAGTGCCGCAGGTATGGACAGGGGGGCTGTCCTGAGCGCTACCGCACTTGCTTCCGCAATCGGATCTATATGTATGGGAATTTTTGCCAATCTCCCGTTTGTCCTCAGCGCAGGAATGGGTCTGAACGCTTACTTTGCATATACCGTTGTTATCGGAATGGGATATCACTGGCAGGTTGCTTTGGCTGCCGTTTTTATTGAAGGTCTGATATTTATCCTGCTTTCACTTACCAATGTCAGAGAAGCCATATTCAATGCCATTCCCGCTACTCTTAAGCTTGCGGTTTCAGTAGGCATAGGACTTTTTATCGCATTTATAGGACTTCAAAATGCAAGCATCGTCGTAGACTCCGCTACGCTGGTCACGATTTTTTCATTTACAAAACCGTCAGATGCGCTTATGACGCCCGAATATTTCACCTCACTTAGGGTTACGGTTGTTTTGGCACTTCTGGGAATACTTATAACGGGTTTTCTTATCATAAGAAATATTAAGGGAAATATACTTATAGGTATCGTTTCCACTTGGCTTCTCGGAATCATATGCCAGATAGCGGGATTATACAAGCCCTGCTCATATACCGACGCTTCGGGAGCCGTTCACACACTTTACAGCCTTATCCCGAACGGAATAGTATCAATGCCTTCATCTATTGCGCCGACCTTTATGCAGATGGATTTTTCATCATTGCTTTCAGGAGGATTTCTTAATTTTATTGTTATAATGTTCGCCTTCCTTTTCGTTGATATTTTTGACACTTTGGGAACAATAATAGGCTGTGCCACAAAGGCGAATATGCTTGATAAGGACGGAAAGCTTCCCAATATAAAGGGTGCGCTTTTAGCCGACGCCGTAGGCACTACTGTCGGAGCCTGTCTCGGTACGTCCACCATTACCACCTTCGTCGAGTCGTCTTCAGGAGTTTCCGAGGGCGGAAGAAGCGGACTTACATCCGTAGTTTCGGCAATTTTATTCTTACTTTCACTTTTCTTTTCACCGCTGTTTCTTACCATTCCGTCATTTGCCACGGCTCCTGCGCTCATACTCGTTGGCTTCTATATGATGCAGCAGGTCGGAAAGATTGCATGGAACGACTTTCAGGAGGCGATACCGGCGTTTATAACCATTATGGCTATGGCTTTCCTTTATTCGATTTCGGAAGGAATCTGCTTCGGTATAATCAGCTACTGCGTGCTTAATCTCCTTACTGGAAGAGGAAAGAAGATCAGCCCGCTTATGTATGTGCTGTCGGTGATATTTATTTTGAAATATTGCTTACTGTAAAAAGAAAATGAAAAAACTGAACATACACATACAGATAACAAAGGAAATATCATAACCGATACTCATGAAGTGAAGGGAAGGGCGGAGCACGGGCATTATCATGATCCGCAGGAGAAAAAGAGGCAGCTGAACCGCTTGGCTAAGGCAACGGGACATTTGCAGCATGTGAAAACGATGATCGAAAATGACGAGGATTGCGGAGAAGTGCTGATCCAGCTTTAGGCTGTGGAATCGGCGCTTCACAATCTCGGTAAGGAGATTATTAACGAGCATCTTACACATTGTATTTCTCACGCGATAGAAGACGGAAACAAGGA
>CAUVOD010000006.1:0-65993 GCA_963553525.1 uncultured Lachnospiraceae bacterium
AAAATCCTATTATCTCGGTCTTCAGCTCTTTTTCCACATAAATGCCGCCAAGCTCCTTGCTTTTTGATATTATTTCCAATATTTTGTCCGATATATCCGAGGCTTTACTGTATTTGGAAACTCTGTTTTCCAAGATTAAGCCGCTGCTTTCATCTTCCTGCAAAAGCAGAATTTTATTGCTTTCCTTCAAATGCTTCACACATATATTTTTACTGTCCAAGGCGGATTGCAGGGCACTTTCCGAAATAATGAGAAGTAATATATTTTCTTCTTCCGAAGCGGTCTCAAGGTATATTGGATCTGTGAACTCGTAAATCGCCAGAGGCAGCTTTATCCTTTCATTTAAAAAACCGTGAAGCATAGAAATATATGTGCCGTCATAATCACAAATTCTGATTGTATTTCTTTTCATAGTTTCTCACATACTCCGATCGGCGATAATTATGATCGGATTTTCCTTTCTCCCGATTCATACGGGCTGTTCCTTTTTCTGCTTGTATATCGAGTTTACATATAGTCTAGCCGTGATAAATTGTCTATCGGGTACACATTTTTCCCTTGAATTTCTCTAACCGTTTATGCAGATGCGGTTCGTCAATATGCCCCTCTTCATAGCGGAATACACAAAATGCATGCCATAAAGACGGGCACCGCAAAGCGTATTCTTGTAAATTTATCAACATTCAAGCTTTCAGCAGTTTCTTTATCGTTAATACAAGACTTGTGTCGATATGCTTTTTTTAAGCTTTTAATCAGCCTTTTTATAACAATGAACAGCCCCGCTGTTCCTGCAATAAAAAATGAAGTCAGAACCATGAGATATACCTCTTTAAACGGAAAAATAAACGTACACATAAGAAGAAGCTTGGCGTCCCCTCCGGCTATCGCCCCGACGATATACGATAAAAATATAAAGATGGATACGACAAAAACCCCGAAAATTTCAAGACTAAAGAGGCTTTTGAACATAAATGACGCTATAAAAAACAGTAGAAGATAAGAGTTATAGATTTTTCCATCAAGAAGATCCGTGAATGCTGCGCCTGATAAAAAAATAACATAAAACGTCCGCACAATACCCCTCTTATATTAAGTAAATGTCATTAGAATTTTTATGATTACCGAAGATAACTGATAAGAATTTTATTGAATTTTAAAACAGATTTTTTGAGCTTTTCAATTTTTAAGATCCGGTACCTGAACGATCCGTACCGACGGGTAGATGTTAGCATAGAGCATTTTATTTGTAAATAATTTTTTATGAATTTATTTGTTTTGCTTAATTGAACACGTGATTTTTTGTGCAGAAATAAGCTCTACTGACATTTAAACTTCCTTCAAGTAATCCTGACTTGCTAACATAAATAGTAATTCCACATTATCTTTTACAACAAAAGTATACTTGTCTTTATCAAAAATCAGTGTTCCGTTTATTTCATTTTCAAGCAATATTATTCTTGCCGAATGAGTATAAAGATCGCAATAAACATCTGCATTATATTTCTTGTAATACTCACTCAAATAATTAGAAAAATCCATTTCTTTAAAATTGATATCTTCATGGCTCTTCATTTTTTACTTCATTAAATCTATATTCTCTGAAAATTCAATATTTGGTTCATATACTATTTCCTTTAAAACAAATTCCCCAAATCTCTTTTTTCCATGAAACCATACTCATTTCAAAATCAGACTCTATTACTTTTTTACATCTACTTACTTGACTATAATTCAATATGCCCCTGTATTTCCTTTGAAATTTTTTACTATATTTTTGCACACTATCCTACCAACACCTCGCCTTTTATATCGCCGTTTATTTTAGCTTGAGCCGGCTCGAACACTTTAGCTCATTGCTCGAGTAAATAAGCAGCTTACCGGAAAAGGCTGCAGATTCCATGTAAATATATCAGGTACAACAGATATTTTATTTCAATCGCCGTAGTGGCCTCTGCATGAAATAATATAAATTACACCGTCTTTCTCATAGTAAACAATCCTGTTGCTGTCATCAATTCGTCTGCTCCACATACCGTTTAAGTTTTCCTTCAACAGTTCGGGTTTTCCGATACCGTCAAATCTGCTTCTCTCAATGTCTTTCAACAAAACATTGATCCTCTTTAAAGTTTTTCTGTCCTGCTTTTGCCAATACAAATAATCGTCCCATGCTCTATCTTCCCAAAGCAATCGCATTAGTCCACCTCTATCAATTCATGTTCTGAAAAATGAGCCTTACCGTCCTTAATATCACGTACTATTCCTTCCAAGTAACGGATATTACTCTCCGAATAAAAAGGATCTACGGAAATTTCAAACGGTATGCGCTTTTCTCTACCTACCTTTTTGGCAAATACTGTAAATGCCGCACTCATGGAAAGCCCCAATTCGGAGCAAGCCTGTTCCATACTCTTTTTTACATCCGCATCAAGCTTAAAGTTAACATTAACTGTCTGTGCCATATACAAAATTCCTTTCGATACAACAAATTTATGATTTATACTCGCATAAGCCGGACTATATCTAACAGCCTTACTTATAATATATTCCCTAATAAAGAAAAAGTAAAGAAATATTCTTTACTTTTTCTTTATCATCTTTGCTATTTATCCACGCCGCTTTCATTACACCTATCCGATCAACCGCAAACTGCGCTTAGTAAAATAAGCCTTGAAAACAGTACATAGAAAAATTTCTTTTTAAAATAAATCCGCTTCACATACCGCCTTACGCCTTAAATCCCCTGTTTCCGGTAGGATCCTGAACGCTCACATTGAGAGTTCCTCTTCCGTAGGTAAGTCCGGCATATACCTGCTCGGCATTTTCAAATTCCTTTGATGAAGCGTCGGTGCTTTCAATCTGCGTCCATGCTTCTTTAAGCTTTTCTATTACGGAATATGCATTATTTATATGTTCGATATTTTTTCGGGTTTGGGCAAGAGACAACTCTCTTTTACAAAACATATAAAGTCCGCGCAAATTTTTTGAAATATCATACTGCATATCAAGCGCAGATATCAAATTATCCATACAGCTTCTTGCAGATCTGAGCGAAGACGAGATAGCATTTTCATCATATACGTCAAGATTAAGTCTTGCTTCATTCATATAATCGAGAGCTATTTCATATACAATTCCTACCAGAGCGGTTCTGTTAGCCTGTGAAATACGTCTTGCATACTCCTGTTTTTTCTCGTCAGTCATAATCCCCTTATCCCGTAGTCAATCTAAGAAACTTATAGACACCGTTATCCGGTGAGCGCAATAATCTCTTATCCCGCTGCTCTCCAAGAAACCCATAGCCGCCGTTACCAAACCTGCCCAATAGCTTCTCTTATACTGCCGCTACTATAATAGACACCCGTATACCGTTACCCGATCCGACAGCCATAGCAGCCCTATACAGTAACTGTCGTTACCGGAGCATTCGCCAATGTCTCCGATAGAGCGAGCTCCGGCAAGCCGGAACTCTCACATATTACCCGCATAAATCAGTTTAAGAGCTGAAGTGCAAGCGAGGCCCTTTCATTTGCCTGTGAAAGTATAGATATGCCCGCCTGCGACAATACCTGATATGTAGTATAGGTTGTCATTTCCTCGGCAATATCCGCATCCATAATCTGAGAATAGGCTCCGGTAAGATTTTCAGACGTGGCTTTCAAATTGTTGCCGGTATGATCCAATCTGTTCTGGTATGCGCCGAGTCTGGATCTGACCTTTGACACATATTCGATTGCAGACTTTATATCCTCAATGCTTCTTCTTGCAGCCTTAGCCTGATCAAGCACGGTTCCGTCCCTATCCACCATATGAGTAAAATTCGTATTGGTTAAACCGAGCGTTGCCAGTGTAACTGCCGGGAAGCGAGCCTCAAGAGTTTGACCTTCATTTGCTCCTACCTGAACAGTCATCGCCCCTTTTCCCGTAAGCTCCAGATCAACGGTCTTAGATCCGCTTTCGCGGATCTGGAATTTCATTTCCATTCCGTCCGCATTTGATAAGGTCAAAATATCCCCGTTCCAGCTAACCTGATCCAATTTGAAATTGGGATTCGTACCCACAACCTCACACGCTCCGGCGCCGGTTATCGTCTTGGTTCCGTTGCCCGAATCCACAACGGTTATTCCGTTAAGATTTGCAACAATCTGACCGCCGGTAGGGATATCGTCGGAATAACTTATTACCTTATAATTGGAATTTGTCGCTCCGCCTATGGTTGCATATCCCCTGAGATCGAAGGTCCCGTCCAAAAGCGACTGTCCGTTAAAATCTGCTGTCGACGCAACTCTTGAAATCTCATTTTTAAGCTGCGTCATTTCCTCCTGTATATGGCGTCTGTCCGCCTCCGTAATGACGTCGGTCGAAGCCTTAATTGCCAGCTCGTTCATGCGCTGGAGCATATCATGAATTTCAGCCAATATACCGTCGGCTGTTTGAATAATATTTATTCCGTCGCTTGTGGAATTGTCCGCAATTCCCATTGACTTGATTTGAGCGTTCATTCTTCTTGCCATTGCAAGACCTGCGGGGTTATCCTTTGCCTTATTGATTTTGTATCCCGATGAGAGACGCCCCGTTGATTCGGAGAGCGCTTTTTCATTTGCCTGAAGCTTATTGGTTGCTATAACCGCCTGTGCATTATAATTGATTTTCATATTTTCCGCCTTTCCTATACTTAAACTACTGTTGTAAATATCTTTGCCAGCTTCAAATAGTCCCTTGTCGAGTCCGGGCCTTTATCAGCTTCATCCTGAACAGAATCCTTTTTGACCGCTCCGTACATGACCCCGATCGAGCTGTCGGAAATGCCTAGCCTCTTTTCTTTGGCTGCAACCTCCGACACAAAGCTTCGCTTTAAGCTCTCCATATACGACTTTGTTTCCGGGCTTGAGCCCAAGCTCGTCGAAATAGTTCCCCGAACCTCATCCTGTCTTATTTCAAATCTTGCAGAGAGGCGTCCGTATTTTTCGGTTTCAAGAGATACGGAAACATAGCTTTCATTTGATATAGCTTCTCTGAGGCTTACCTGCATTGAAATAAGTCTTCCGTCCTTTTCAACAGGGATTTCAAAGCTTCCCGCCCCTGCAAAGCGGCTTGCCATACCTAGCTGCCTGTTCAAAAGGCTGAGCGCTTTAAGATCGACATATGTATTTTCGGTTTCTGTCGTCTCATTCAAAATAGATTTTTGAATTTTTTCTAAATTATTTTTATATACCTGTGCAAAGTCTTCCGTCTCTCCCAGGCTCTCAATAAGTCCTGAAATTGCGCTTCCCGCACCTCTTATTTTTACCGCCTCTTCCCAAAGGCTTGATCCGCTCTTTATCCTTCTTGAGTCAAGCAGCTTCGCATAGGCTTCAATATTAGCCTCATTTACCGCAAGCTTCGTCTCTTCAAATACGTCCTCGAGTTCCGAAATATTTTTTCCGCTTTCTATGGACGCTCTCATCTCATTAAGTCTTGTTTGTGCATATTGAAGATCAAGCTTTTTATCGGACGGAATATCCTTCATGGCTGACGCAAAATCACTCAGCATGGAATTTTCCGCATCACCCATCTTTTTCATTTTTTCAGGCTCGATATATTCAAACGCCGTATCCGCCTGTGCCGAATATCTCGAAAATGCGGCTGAAATCTGAGTATCTATCGCATTTGTTTTTTTGCTTATCTCAAAACCTCCGCTCTTTTCGTCAACACTTACATCTATACCTCTTTTTTCCGCGGCTTGAAGCGTTCTTGTGGCGGTAAGAAGATTTTTTACGGACATATCGGCTCCGGTGTTAAGCAAGGTTCCTATTGCGGCATGATCCGTTTTTTGAAGTGTCTCAAACATTCTGTAAATACCTATGTAAGAGGTTTTTTCATCCGCAGTTATTTCGCCGCTTTGCTCAAGCTTATATAAAAATCTTGAATATTTTTCATCATAATTTTTTGTTTTCGTATTCTTAAGCGCTTCCTCCAGCTCATCCAAGGTCATATTGAGAGGGTTTTTTCCGTCTCTTATCATCTCAAGAACCGCAAGTGGCTTAAGCGAAGCCAGCACGGACTCAAGCTTTGAGTCAAACTCCGTAACCTTGGATATATTTTCCGCAGTAACGTCCATGTTGTTGTATGACAAAATTCTGACCGCACGAAGCGAATACTCGTCAGCCCTTACCCCTATGGAGTCAAGAAGCTGCTTCGATGTGCCGAAAGCCTTTTTTATATTATCACCGAGGTCTTTTCGTATCTCTGTCTGCATTGCCGCATAAGCCGTATCTGCAAGCTTCCATGTGGTTGCTCCGGTATAAATATCATCAAGAGTATCCGTTTTAAACTGATCCGAAAGAGCCCCTATCACTCCTACGGGTAGATCGTTTTTGAGAAAAGCCGCCTTTAAATTGGTTTCTTCATACAGCCTGTAGCGTATTTCCAAAGAAGTCTGCTTGACTGTCGTATTCAGCGTATTTATCCCGTCCGACACGCTTAATGTATGCTGACTTTCACTCATGCTTACTTCTGCGGAAAATCCCGAGCCGTCCTGTCCGAACAGAGCCTTTGCATTTTCCTTTATTGCGGAGCTCAGTCTGTCTATAAGCTCCTTCATCGGTGCGGTATCAATTTGAAAGCCGCTCTTTAAAAGAGAATAATTTGCGCTCACGCTCATGGAAAAACGAACCTCTTCCAAACGAAGCCTTGCTTCAAGCAGCTTGCCGCTATCAGCCGAACCGCTCACCGCAGCTCCTGCCGATCGCAGTCTCAGCATGTCGTCTATGCTAAGCTCCGATATGTCTCTTCCCAGCTCTTCACTTCTTATAACCGCAGCTTCGACATCCTTTTCGGATATTTCTCTGACCTCGGAATCTATTCTCATCGCCTTTTCCAAAAGAGATTCCGTATTTGTCAGATCCGCCTGTGAAGCCTTCTTTCCCGCAGCTATTGCAACAGCTCCGGCTTTTATAACGTCGCTCACGTTCGGAGGAAGCTTCATATCGCTAAGCTTTACAGCCGTATCAAGATTTTTTTCCGTAAGCGCTATACCGGATCTTACAAGTCTTTTCGCTTCGGATTCAGCCGTTTCTTTATTTTCTTCAAGCTTCGCTCTTTTTATAAGCTCGTCGATTCCTCCCGATAAGCCTGACAAATCATCGGAGTCGCTTCCGACAGCCACATAGCCCATTCCCTGTGAAAAGAAGCCTCCGCTCTGTCTGCTCACGGTATTTCGGGGGCTTGCATGCTCCGCAATGTAGATATTGTCCACGCTCGGAACAAGTCCGTTATCAATAATATAATTTTTAGAATTATCAACAAGCTCTCTAAGGCTTGAAGCCTTTTCCACGGCATAAGCTATTTCATTGATATTATCATCCGTAAGAGGAATGTCATTTTCCTTAAAGGACTTTATAAGCTCGTTTGCATAAGCCTCGCTTCCCGTTATAGCTTTCAGCTGATCGGGGCTTAAATCATCTGTCACACCCTCTATACGTACCCCGCTTTTTAAAAGAGAAGCCTTTATCTGATCAACTATGGTCACGATCTCTTTTACGTCTATTTCGGACGGATCGTAGCCTTCATTTCTGGCCTCTTCATAATCCTTTGCCGAAAGAGTGTGGGATAAAATAATATCCAGATTTTTTTTATTGCTTATATCCTTTTGTACTGAAAGTACGTTTGTCTTAGGAGCGTAAAGCTCGTTGTTTCCGGCGGCTTTTTCTATTTTCAGAAATCCGGCGTCCGGCACTTCCGCCCTGCTTTTAGCAAAGGAACTTTTTATATCGGCTTTTCCGGTTACCGCATTTTGTTTTGATAATTGCAGATTATCCTGATCAATCAGATTAATTCTTGAATTCATACACTTCTCCGAAATCAACTTTTATACACCGTCGTTCCAAGCTTCTTCCGTGAAGACTAAGAAAACCGAAATAAAGATATATCTTAAAGACACTTCCTGTGCCCTTATCAAGATCACTCTTTATTTCGGTTTATTTTTCAATTACCTTAGATTAAAATAGTCTGACTTTTTTTATATTTGTATTGTCAGTTTATTTTTGTCTTTCTTTAAATCCGGTATCAAAAACGCATATGCTCCGTAGGGCTGCATGTCAAATTCCAAATAAAAATCTCTTTTGTCACATTCTCCCCCGGACGCTTCTATGGTATTTTTAACATTGCTTCCTGCTCCCGCATATTTTTTTTCACAGGAATCCATAAGCTTTTTATAGCTTCCTCCTCTGGGTACGCCCACTCTGTATGATTTTCTTTCAACAGGAGTCATATTCATCACGAAAAGAATTTCCTTTTTACCGTGATCCTTTCTCATAAAGCTGTAAATACTTCGGTCGATGTCGTCCGCATTTATCCACTCGAATCCGTCCCATGAGTGGTCGTATTTATAAAGACAGGGGTATTCGTTATACAGCTTTAAAAGATCCGACACATATGCTTTAAGCCCTTTGTTCAAGTCCTCCTTCAGCAAAAACCAGTCCAGCTCTCTTGCCTCCGACCATTCTCTCTCCTGCCCGAAATCCTGACCCATAAACAGAAGCTTTTTCCCCGCATGCCCGAACATATAGGCATAACCCGCTCTCAAATTGGCATATTTATCCACCTTGTAGCCGGGCATTTTTTCGACCATAGAGCATTTAAGGTGAACCACCTCGTCGTGAGAAAGAGGAAGAATATATTTTTCCGATGAATTATAGCTCATGGCAAATGTCATCTGGTTATGGGCGTTTTTTCTGAAATACGGATCTAGCTTCATGTAACCGCAAAAATCGTGCATCCAGCCCATGCTCCATTTAAAGCTGAAATCCAGTCCTCCTTCTTCCGCCGGAGCGGTTATTTTAGGCCAGGCGGTAGACTCCTCGGCTATCATAAGAGCCTGCGGATGAAGCTTTTTAACAATACCGTTCAAATTCTTAAAAAAATCTATCGCCGCCAAATTTTCATGACCGCCGTATTTATTCGCCACCCATTCACCGTCTTTTTTGGAATAATCCAAATACAGCATGGATGCAACGGCGTCCACTCTGAGTCCGTCTATATGAAACTCTTCTATCCAATACAGTGCGTTAGCTGTAAGAAAATTCCTTACCTCATTTTTTTCAAGATTAAATATTCTCGTTCCCCATTCCGGATGCTGACCCTTTCTGGGATCGGGATCTTCATAAATACAGCTTCCGTCAAATTCGGCAAGTCCGTGCTCATCGGAGCAAAAATGCGCAGGAACCCAGTCGAGCAGCACACCTATTCCGTTTTTATGCAGGGTATCGACAAGATACATAAAATCCGTAGGTGTTCCGTATCTTGAGGTGGGAGCATAGTACCCCGTCACCTGATATCCCCATGAACCGTCAAACGGATGCTCGGAGATCCCCATAAGCTCAACATGGGTATATTTCATATCCTTAAGATACTCTATCAGATGATCGGCAAATTCCCTGTAATTGTAAAATCCGTCCTCCGTTCCGTCCGGATGCTTCATCCAGCTTCCTATATGGCACTCGTAAATCGCCATGGGCGATTCGTAAGCATCTTTATCTACAAGCGCGGTACAATACTTTTTATCTCCCCATTTATATGAGGATATATCAAAGGTTCTGGATGCCGTTCCCGGACGAAGCTCGGCATAATTTGCATAAGGATCGGCCTTGTACAATTTTCTGCCGTCCCTTGCGGTGATCAGGAATTTATATAATTCATTTTCCTTTATCCCCTCAAAAAATCCTTTCCATATTCCGCAGCTTTCCATTTTTTTTAAGGGATAAGCCGTTTCGTTCCAGGCGTTAAATTCCCCGACCAGATGAACAGCCTTTGCGTCAGGCGCCCATACGGCAAAATGAAAGCCCTTTTTTCCGTCTTCTTCCGAGGGATGAGCTCCAAGCTTTTTATAAATCTCATAATGCGTACCCTCTCCGAAAAGGTACGCATCATCCTCTGAAATAAATATATTTGAATTCATAAACTTTCTCCGTGAGTATTAAGCTCCCTGCCCCGGGAGACTTAAGCCTTATCTGTTGTCGATCAAAAAATCTTTTTCTCTGAGAATTATCATATCTTCATCATCATATCTCTTGCGCGAAATAACCTCCACAAGATGCCCGATTCCCTTTTTGGACGAATGCTCTATCGCCTCATCAACTATCTTTTTGACATCCTCCGGAGTCGGCTTGTGCTCAAAGGTTTGAAGCTCCTCTATTCTGGTATGCAGCGCGAGTATTCCCAGATTATCAATAGAATATTCCTGCTCTCTTGCGTACTCTCTTCCATATGCCACAAGAGAATCGTCGCCGCCTATATTTTCGGTATCGACGCTCATATCGAAAAGCTTGTCAAGCCTCCATTCTCTGTTGAGCATATCTCTTATGCTCTTATCGCTCCCCGTAAGCAGAACCATGGTATATTTGGCATTGACATTCATTGCGTTTGCAAGAGCTTTGGCGCTGTCGTGCCTGATACTTCCGGCATCGGTTATTATAAGAGCCCCGTTATGAAGCTGCTTGAAAAATCCCGGTATTTTTTCCGCCTTAAGATCGGAGCCGCTTATCTTAGCCGCTTTTCCCGTAAAAGACTTATAATTTCTTGAGGCTGTTCTTACTATACCTTTTGCGACGTCAAGCGTAAGATTTTTATCCTTACCGACTACGCAAACTCCATATTTACTGCGTTCCGCAAGAATATCCGAGGCAATGAAAATCTGTCCCGCAATATCGTGATTATGAAGTATGTAACCGTATTGCTGCTTTTCCGCCTCCGTAAGCTTGCTCAGTCTTTCCTGTATCTGCTCGTCGCTTAGCGGCTCGTATTCAAAGTCAAGCGCGTCATGCTCCTGCGCTTCCTTTGCATGTTCTTCATGCTTTTCTATGGGCAGAGTTTCATCTGCCGGAGATGAAGAATTTTCTTTTTCAGTCTTAGGTTTTTGTTTATCGGACTCTTTTTTATCGGAAGCTTTTTCTTCTTTCGTGGCTTCAGACTCTTTTTCTCCGCCGTCTTCTTTTGCGGCTTCGCTGTTTTCTTCCTCAGCTTCCGAATTATCCTCTTCCGGTTCTTCCTCTACTCGTTTATCTTCATCCGAATCGGCATTTTCCTTATTGGCAATATCTTCTTTTGAGCCTTTATTACGGGAAACCTCGGCTTTCTCTTCCTCGGCTTCCGGGGCTTCGTCCCCTGATTCTTCTTTTTCGGGCTCTTTTTTATTCAGATCCGCCATTTCTTTTTCATCAATTTCATCAATGTCTTGTGAAGCTCTGTCTGAAGAGGCTTCATCTTCGGAATCATACGAATTTAGCTCTTCCGAATCTTCTGAAATATCATCTTCAGAAATATCGTTTTCTTTCCCTGCAGCGTCTTCATTTAAAGCTTTATCAGATGAAACTTCGGCTTTTTTATCGACAATCCTGTCATCCTCTTCGTCCACATCAGCATGATCGGCGTCGTCATTCTCCTCCGACTCTTCATCTTCATTATCAATGCTATCTTCTTCGATATGTTCCGAATCGTCCTTGCTGTCCGAAACTTTTGTATCTAAGTCTTCGTCCTCGCCGCCCTTTATGCTCTCTTCTGTATCTTCCGCCGCATCTTCTTTGATATCGTCCTTATCGTCCGGGTTTTCCGTATTGTCTGTCTTTTTATTTTTCTTATTCAGACCGGCATTTTTACGGTCTTCTTCAGCAAAATTCTCCTCAAAGTCCTGACCTTCTTCCGGTGCTTTCTTTTCATCGCTCTTCTTAAGATTATCGGACTCAGTCACAAGATCGCCTAAATCCGGAAGCTCTTTCGTTACACTGTCAACTGCGGCGGCTTTTGAAGTCCTGCTCTCTTTCCTTATATCGACAGGCGCACCTTCACCCTCTCCTAAGCCTGATCCCTCGGGAACGACAACCGATTTTACCGCAAGTCTTAAGCCCTC
This sequence comes from uncultured Lachnospiraceae bacterium, assembly GCA_963553525.1. Lineage (GTDB taxonomy): Bacteria > Bacillota > Clostridia > Lachnospirales > Lachnospiraceae > Butyrivibrio. The sequence goes on from CAUVOD010000006.1 coordinate 11,882, forward strand.
CGCTGCAGGATGAGCGATCACGGCGGCAGCTTTTTCCGCATTGGGCTTTATTACGGAATGAACAGCCGCTCCGGTCTGTGCAGCAGCTGAAGCGGCGGCAGCGGAAACGTCAAACGCTCTCCCTCCTATGCCCAGCATTTCATCAATTTCAGCCTGAGGTCCTTCCTTTACCTTGCGTTCAAAGGATTTGAACATACCGTCTGTTCTTCCGTGAACAATCTGCTCTACTCTCGCCTCTTTATTTTCTTTAGCTATTGCCTTGATACGCTCCATGATATCGTCAATGGATATCTGACCCGTAATTTGCTCCTCTATAAGCTCCTTTTCCGGCAGCACAAGGGAGATCTGACCGTCTCCGCCCTGAGAAAGGATCGAGTCATATCTTCTTGAGGCATGACGAACCGCACTGTGGTGCGATGTCCGCATGTCTCTTATATTTACCACGTTTCCGGCATTACTGCCGCTTTCGATTTCAGGCGAATTACCCTCCGTAAATTCCGTTTGACTGTGATCCGGATCCGGAAGAATATTTTTTATACCGTCTGCAATATCTCTTTCAAGTCTTGAAGTTTCGTATTCTCCACTAAGCTCAGACTCCTGTATCCGTATCCTGTCCGCTTCCCCGGTATTAGCGGAATTTTCTCCCCTTCTCGACCTTTCAGCCTTATTTTTAGGGTCTTCTTCAATATCGTTCTTATTGATATTAAGCGGAATAGTATCGGTACCAGGCTTTTCCTGCCTTTTTGCCTCGCGCTCCTGTCTTCTGCGCCTTGCTCTTTCCGCCTTTTCTTCCTCAAACCGCCTTTTTTCTTCGATTAGGCGCTTTCTTTCCGCTTCCATAGCCTCGAGTTTGGCTCTTTCTCTTGCCTCCTCTTCAGCTTTTGCGGCGCGAAACGCCCCCAGATACTCACTCTGGGAAGCGGTCAGGGCAGTATGCTTTTCTTTTAATTCAAGGGCTTTGACGCAGAAACGATGCGTCTTCATATCGCTTTTGGAAGTAATATTGTCGTATATGTAATCACAGGCTGAAATAAGCCCCGCCTCGTCACCCAATTCATTATAAAGAGTTACCAACTCATATGCCCATCTGGGCTTGAACTCGACAGACTTAAGCTCTTCAAGAAGCTCCGCTCTTTCTCCACAGGATACCCCCTGCTGCTCATATAGCTTGTATCTCAGCACGTATACACCGGCACTGCCCGGCGCAAGTCTCGCATAGCCCTTCATGTACTCAATGGCTGCAAGAAAATCATCACGTTTTATTGAAAGCTCGCAAAGCGAATATACAACCGATTCATTGTATTGATCTATTTCGTATACCAAAAGAAAGACATCACGACTCTTATCGAAATGTCCCGTCTTTTTATAAAGATCCCCTACAAGGCAGAGCATCCTGGTATTCTTGACCCGTCTCCAGTCAATAGAATCGGCAATCCTTGCCGCTTCCGGATAACGCCCCTCTTTAATAAGGGCTTTCATTTCATCCGTGCGAAGCCTGTATTCCTCTTTGTCCAAACTTTACACTCCTTTTGTTACAGGATGCGAAAATTTTAGCATGTGTTACGAAAATTTGCAATAATTCCGCAATATATAGGGCGGCTGCAGATGCGAACCCCCATCTTCTGTGGATACCTTCGCCTCCCTATCCGTATGAAGTATAAAAAGTAAAAACGTAAGAGCGGCTTATTCCCTGTTAACCGTAATCCTTCCGAGCTTTAAGCCTTCCGTTATTTTCTTATTATAGACGACTTCCACCGCAGGCAGAACATTGGCTTTGAAATAGCCTCCGTCAAATGACATGGCAGTCTCCGGCGTCCCGCCGTAACCGCTTAAATCCGTTTTGGAAGCGATGTCCGAGGCATATTTAAGCGCCAGCGCTTTCCTAAGCTTTATCATGGTGCAGATATCCATATCAAGCCCCAGTATCTTTCTTACTTCCGTACTCATTCCAAGAAAATATGTTTCGGTTTCTTCTTTAACGTGATCGGTCTCTTCTTGAGTAAGCTCCATTCCTTCCGCAATAGCAAGCTGTTCATATGCCATATCCTGAAGACAAACTCCGATAGCCGTTTTCAATGCATAATCCCTCATAAATACGGAATTCATACCCGCAGAGTAATGCGTGTTCCAATATGAAATCGGATCCGCCTCATCATATATGAGCGCCTGTCTTTGAACGAAGCCTTCCACATCAAAAATATAACAGCCGAATTCTCTTAGAGTGATCTCCGTATCGTTAACTCTCATGACATATTCATCAATACTTTTTTCATATACAAATTTTTTCCTTGACTTGAAAAAATATGTCAGATATGTCACGACTATAAAAACCGATATTATTATTACGAGTATGATTAAAAACTTTTTTCTTCTGCCTGTTATATTCTTTGCCATTTTACCCCCGCCGCTTATTTACTTTTTTCTTTTTTCTTTTTATCCTTGTCTTTGTCCTTCTTCTTTTCCTTTTTCTTTTTGTCCTTATTTTTTATATCTCTGCTCTTTTTCTCGTCATCCTCACCGCTCTTCTTTTTGGAGTCTGAAGGAAGCATATATTTATTTTCATAGAAAAATACCTGCTGGCGGAAATTCTCAATCTCAAGCTTATTAAGCCTGTCTATATACTCATGAGCGTCAAACGCCTCTCCGGTAACCTGCAATACATAAAGCGCAATATTGGAGCAATGATCCGATATCCGCTCCAGGTTCATGGAGAGGTCGGATAAGTCAAAGCCCGCATCTATCGAACACTTTCCGCTGTACAGGCGCTTCATATGACGCTTTTTCAGATCCTCGGAAAGCCTGTCTATCGTTTCTTCCAACGGCTCCACCTTGCCCGCGAGTCCGTTGTCTTTAGTCTCAAACGACTCTATGGTTATATCCACTATTTCATTTACGGCTCTCATCATTATTTCTATTTCTTCAACCGCAACATCCGAAAACAGCTTTCCTTTTTTGTCCACATCCTCAAAGGTTTCAGCTATATTTCTGCAGTGGTCCGAAATACGCTCAAAATCATTTATGCTGTTCATCAAAAGCGAGACCTCATAAGAGCTTTGAGAATCAAGGTGTCTCGAATTGATCTTGGTAAGGTATGCTCCTATCTGGTCTTCATAATTGTCAACCCTTTCCTCAAGCCTCTTTACAGTATCGACGGTTTCTGCGGAATATTCCCTGATAAGCTTTGAAGCTTCAACAAAACAATCTCTTGTCATATTTGCCATATCTATTACTGCGAGCTTCACCTGCTGAAGTGCAAAGGGAGGATTGGTAATAAATCTGTCATCAAGAGATCTCAGCATATTTGCCGACGTGTCGGACTCCTTTTCCTGATCTGTTACGGGGATTATGCTGTACGCAAGCTTTACAAGCAGACCCGAGCATGGAACCATAAGCGGGGTCGCTATAAGATTTACAAGCGTATGTATAGTAGCTATCCCCACCATTCCCGCCTGAAGCTCAAGGAAATCAAAGCGCATAAAAATATTCAAAGTATAGAATATAAGCATAACGCCTACAGCCTTTATAAAATTAAAGCCCAAGTGCATTGCTGCGGTTCGTTTGCCGTTTCTGTTGGCTCCGAGGGAAGACAGCACCGCCGTTATACAGGTTCCCACTTCTGAGCCTATGACTATCGGCATGGCTGCCGCATACGTCATGGGCACGGAAAGAGCAAGAGCCTGCAAAATACCGATGGTTGCGGCGGACGACTGTATGATCATTGTGAAAAGCATGCCTACCAAAAATCCCAGCGCAGGATTGGAAAAACCGGTCAAAAGCTCGGTAAACGCTTCGTACTTTCTAAGCGGAGCAACCGCTCCGCTCATGGTATTCATGCCGAACATCAGAACGGAAAACCCGAGCAGAATCGAGCCCACGTTCTTTTTCTTGTCTGTATGAGAAAACATATATAAGGCTATGCCGATAAGAGCAAGAAAAGGAGTAAAGCTTGAAGGCTTAAGAAGATTGATAAAAAAATTATCCGAGCTTATGGAGTTAAGGGAAAGAAGCCATGCCGTAAATGTAGTGCCCAGATTGGCGCCGAGAATAATATTTACAGCCTCCGCAAGGTTCATAAGTCCCGCATTTACAAGACCCACAACCATTACGGTAGATGCCGAGGATGACTGAACAGCCGCCGTTATGAGTATTCCGAACACGTAAGCCACCCAGCGGTTGCTTGTTATCCTCACAAGCATTTGCTCCAGTCTGCCTCCTGCCGTCTTGGTAAGTGCACTGCTCATTATATTCATTCCGTACATGAACATAGCAAGTCCGCTTATAAGACCTGTAATAAGAGCAAAAGAATTAAATTCCGTCATCCCGTTCCACCTTTTTCTGTATGCAGTTTACCTGATCATTCTACTTCATAAGGGTTTTTCTGTCTAATTTTCCGTGAGAGTTAAGAGGCAGCTTGTCCATATATATGATTTTCTTAGGTATCATATACGCGGGAAGGTCTTTTTTAAGCTCTCTCCTTATAAAATCCTCCAGCGGCTTTATTTTTTCTTCATCCAAAGCCTCTGTGCTTTCAAAAAAAAGACTTATTCTTTCTTTTTCCTTATCGAACACGCAGCAGCTTTTTACCACGCCGTCTATTGACTCCGCCTTTTTTTCAATCTCCAAAAGCTCTATTCTGTGACCGAGCAGCTTTATCTGGTGATCCGCCCTTCCCCTGAAATGCAAATCTCCGGAAACATCAAAAAAAGCTCTGTCCCCCGTTCTGTAAAAAATATTCTCAACCCCGTTTTTTCCCGTAAGGAAGCCGAAAGATTCATTATACCCGATATCCGGCTCGTCGGAAAAAATACCGTTTTTTTTCTTTTTACCGAAAAGATAACCACTGCATATGGAGGCTCCCGCCACGCAGATTTCACCCTCGGTATAAGGCTTGGATATCTCCTTATCCTCATCGTCTAAAAGAAATACCCTTCTTCCGTTAAACGCTTTACCTATGGGGATATCGTCCGACAAAAAATCCTCTTCACCTAAATTGTAATAGGTACAGTTACAGGTTATTTCCGTAGGTCCGTACACATTGGAAAATTTTACTCCCGGAAGCCCGTCATGCAGATATTTAAGATGCTTTCTTGCAAGAACCTCGCCGCTGTAAATTATATGTCTTAACTTGCCGGGCTTTTTGTAGTCAAGCGCTCTCATCACGGATAAAAATATAAGCGCTCCCGAAGCCCACACCAGACTCGTAGCATCATTTTCATCAAGATAATCCATCAGCTTTGCGGGATTGATAAAATACTCTCTCGGAACAAGAAGCAAAGTGGCTCCCAGATATAAGGATCCGTAGATATCCTTTACCGACACGTCGAAGTCAAAGGGCGCCTGATTGGCAAACACCTCGTTTTCATCCAGCTTCAAAGCCTTAGTAAATTCGGGTATAAAATCCATAACCGCCCTGTGGGATATGATCACTCCCTTGGGCTCTCCCGTAGAGCCGCTGGTAAAATTGCAGTACAAAGGCGTTTTATCGTTTATATCCGAGCTTAAATATCCCGTATTCTCTTCTGCCTCTTCAATTATGCCGTTATCTATTTTAATTACGGCTATATCACTTTTATTTTCCGAAATATGCTTTATTGCTTCGTGATCGTTATTTTTTTCATCGGTAATAATAAGCTTGCAGCCGAGCTTTTCCACAAGCAGTTTTATTCTTTCCACGGGAAGAGAGGTGTCTATTACGCTGTAAAAGCTGCCCGTGAGAGCCGCCCCCAGCATGGCGGCAACGCAAAGTGCGCTTTTGTCCATAAAAATACAGACGGAAGCGCCGTTTTGGTTAACCCCGGAAGCTGCATGATCCGCAGCTATATAATTTGAAGCTATATAATTTGAAGCTATATAATTTGAGATTTTGAAAAGAGTAATATAATCAAGACTTATATGAGGATCTATCACAGCAGTTTTAAAGGGGATTTTTTCGGCATTTTTTTTAAGCCATGCGCAGACCCCGATATTTTTCTGATCGTTATTCATTAGACAGCTCATCCAGTGTTTTTCCGTATGCGGGCAAAAATTCCGACATAAACACCCTTACCTCCGGAAAGCCTTCGCCCATTTCATTAAGCAGCTTTTCAATAGAGAGCCTTGCCACCGTAAATTCCGAGTTTCCGGATTTTTCTTCCTCAATGCACTTTATATATGCGGAAATTTTGTCCGCAGCCTTTACCAAATTCCTCATATATTCATCGTTTTCGGATTTATCGGATACGAAAATCCGCAGGTAGGTCTCCTTCATATCGTCCGGCAGACGCAAAAGAAGCCTTCCTTCAGCCGCTCTTTCAACCTCTTTATATGCAGCTTTTATTTCCTTGTTGTAGTATTTTACGGGAGTCGGCATATCTCCGGTTATTATTTCGGTCGCATCATGATAAAGCCCCACAACCGCCGCCTTGTTTGCGTCAAGATCTTTTCCGAAGCGGCTGTTCGCTATGACGCACAGGGCATGTGCGATAACCGCCACCTCATGAGAGTGCTCGCTTAACGTCTCCTGCCTTGAATTTCTCATAAGCGACCATCTGACTATATATTTCATTCTCGATAAAAGTGCGAAAAAAGCTTTTACTTCCATTGTTATCACCGAAAGCTTAATCGAATAAGCCGTTCATCTCGTCCACGCCGTTCAGAAAATGTATATTTTTATAATCCTCAGCCTCTATAAGCTTATCTCTTACTCCTCTTTCCATAAAAAGCTTGAGCTGCTCATAACAGCCGTCTATGTTGAAAAATATTACGCTTTTTGCTTTACCGTTTTTTATCAGGCTCTTTTCCTTAAGCGACATGAGCTCTATCACCTCGCTTATTTCATCTAAGGTTCCGAGCCCTCCGGGCAGCGCCGCAAAAGCGTCCCCCAGTGCTATCATGGTGCTCCTTCTCTCCGAAAGAGTTTCGCACATTTTTATGTCTTTTATTCTATCATATGTGAAGCCTCTTTCATCCAGCAGCTTAAGCTCCACTCCCGTAACCTCGGCTCCGCCGTCCAGTACCGCATCGGCAAGTATCTTCATCAAGCCGGTATTGGAGCCGCCGTATACTAGAGCATGATTATTAGCTGCAATCCACTCTCCGAGCTTTTTTGCGGCTTTTTTATAATTTTCATTATCAACTTCCCTTGCGGAACAGTATACGGTTAAATTCATGCAGGTTCCTTTGCTGTAAAATTTTAATGACTAGAATATTCTGTGGTTATTGTGAGGCTTGCGGCATTTACATCCCGTAAAAACAGCCGTCTTTATATAATACGCTTAACTCTTTGTCTATACCCGTGAATACGGCAATATCTCCGTTTCTATCGCTAAACTATAAATATTTTTCATTTTTAGTCAAGTACGATTGACTAAAGTATAGTTGACTAAATCGTACTTGACTGATTTTATTTACTTATATCTTTATTCATACTCCAATATATCACAGGGTTGACAATTTAATTCTCTGCATATATTTGACAATATCCGGTATTTTGAAATATGGAATTTTATTCGTTTGTTATAATGCCTGCTTCTGCGATTTTGCCGATATCAACAAAATCGCAGGTTACCTCCTGTCCGCTGTTTTAAGCGGAAATCACCGCTTTATAAATGACATTTTGAAAATTTCTCGTATACTCTGATGATTACTGCCAAAAGCCGCCTACACTTCTTTTTAAGGGTGATTGCGACTTTTACAATACCTGTTTTCAGAGTATAATATGAGAGAATAAATATCTATAAGATTTATAAATCTACTAAAAAGAGAGGTGGTGTTTGCATGACACTCCGACAGGAAGCATATAACAGAATAGACCGGATGACCGATGACGGTATACGCGTTCTAATAGATATTATTGACAAAAGGTTTAAAGAAACCGAAATGAATATCACAATATCTAATTCATATACAACGATGACCAAAGAAGAAAAGAAAAAAAGATTTTTGCAGTCAGCGGGTAAAATAAATGTAGATGCCGATGCGGTGAATGATCTCAGAGAGAGGGATATGATCTAGTGATTCTGGCAGATACTAATATATTCATTGACTTTTGGAATAATCCCACAAAAGAACTTACAGAAATCTTTGCTAAAGAAGATATCGTTATTTGCGGCGTGATAAGAGCGGAATTGTTGCACGGCGCGGGATCCAATAAAGATTACGCAAATATCACCGCCATGCTTGAAGCCTTTGACGAGAAATCCTTTATGCCGGGAGACCGGCAGACTCTTGGCAGTAATCTGTATAAGCTCAGGAAAAACGGGCTTACTGTTCCGTTTTCCGACGCAATAATAGCGACAATAGCCATTAAAAACAGAATATCTGTATGGACAGGTGATAAACATTTTGCTTTGATGCAAAATATTCTTGATGATTTGAAGCTATACAAACCGTAATATATAGAATCAATAGAACACTCAAAATAATACTGTCAATTGAATAAGTTTGAAATAGACTTCGGGCTTTCACACTAAGAAAAATCTTAGTATGACAGCCTTTTTTATTACTCTTACTCTTTTACATCCGCAAACAATATCGTATATAATACTCAAAGTCGATTTAATAAATTCATATAACTTACTGAAATAAACACCCTTAACAAATATAAAAGAAAGCCCGACTCAAAATGCATACCGATGAATATTACATGAAAAAAGCACTCGCTCAAGCCTCACGTGCCCTTAAGCTCGGAGAAGTTCCGATAGGCTGCGTGGTGGTACATGACGATAAGATAATAGGCAGAGGCTATAACAGAAGAAATACCGATCACTCGACTCTATCTCATGCCGAGATCACGGCGATAAAAAAGGCGAGCAAAAAGATCAACGACTGGAGACTTGAGGACTGTACCCTGTATGTGACGCTTGAGCCCTGCCAGATGTGTGCGGGAGCTATCATACAGGCGAGGATACCGAGGGTCGTTATCGGTGCAATGAATGAAAAGGCGGGCTGTGCGGGCTCCATATACGACCTGCTGAACGAGCCCAGATTCAACCATCAGGCTGACGTGGTAAAGGGCGTGATGGTAAAAGAATGCTCCGATATATTGAAGCTGTTTTTTAAGGAGCTAAGAAAACGAAATAAGCTTGAAAAGCAAAGAAACTTAAACGAAACTTTATAATATTTTAATATGTATAACGGCTCCCGGATATACTTGCGGTAACATATGTGACGGCAACAAGAGTATGAAATTTTTTCTTTAAAATCCAAATATATCAATTACTAAAGGTCTCCTGTGATATAAACTATATCAATAGGAGTTTTTTATGATGTCAAAGAAAGAAAAGAAACCCGTTCACCACATGCAGATGACTGAAGAAAAAAGCCTTAAAACGCTTGCCGCCGTTTTGTAGCGGATTTACTAAAAAAGATATTTCTTTGCGGTATCCGGAAATGGAAAGACTTTGAAATTAATGATATATAGAATTTAAGAGAAATAAAACATAATTGATTTGAGAGGTATTCATATTGATAGAAATAAGAGAAGTTGTAGAAAATAAAAAGCAGTTTTTATCGCTTTTATTATTGGCAGATGAACAAGAAGATATGATCGACAAATATATAGCGGATAGCACAATGTATATTTTAGATGATAATGGAATTAAGGGAGAATGTGTTGTCCTAAGTGTAGGGAATAATACTCTTGAAATCAAGAATATTGCCATTCATCCGGATTATCAAAGAAAAGGATATGGACAGGCTTTTATTGATTTTTTAATAAAGAAATACAGAGGGGAATATTCCGCATTGCAAGTGGGAACAGGAGAAAGTCGGACTACTATTCCTTTTTATGAAAAATGCGGCTTTATTCGTTCTCATATCATCAAAAATTTTTTCATAGATAATTATGAAAATCCGATTTACGAAGAAAAAGTACAGTTAGTAGATATGATTTATCTAAAAATGGATTTGTAAGGTGAAGATTAAGAGGGTGATAACTGTGAAAAATCGAGAGAAGGTAATTAGATTATGGTTTGATATGTGGCTCAAACAACAAGATTTAGGAATAGATGATGTATTTACAGAAGATGTTGTTTATATTGAAAGCTGGTGTCCCAAATATGAAAATCGAGCAACGGTGAAACATTGGTTTAATGAATGGAACAGTCGTGGAAAGGTTATTTGTTGGGACATTAAGCAGTTTTTTCATAGTGAGCATCAAACAATTGTGGAATGGCACTTCAAAAATAAGATGAATGATGGAAGAATAGAAGAATTTGATGGTGTATCGTTAATTGAGTGGACAAAAGAGAATAAAATCAAGAAACTAAAAGAATTTGGTTGTAATATAAATCATTATAATCCTTACGAAAACAATGATAAGCCGCAATTTAAATATAATAGAACTTCTTGGTTTTAGAGCTGAATTTCAAAATATTGAAAAGAACGATTAGAAATTACAAAACTAATCGCTTTTTTATTGTGATGAGGAAAGGGTATTTTATGGAAGAACTTAAAAATACAGACAAAAAAGGCATTAGCACAAAGAGAAATATTAGAAAACCACCTATGAGGTTGTTGTCCTCTCCGATGAAAATGCAACTGAAACAATGCAAGACATCCTATCCGAACACAAATCTTATCGCAGAAAAGCTTATTTACAGAGATAGATTCACACTGTACTCTAATCTGTATAAAAACACCCATGTAGATATAGACTTGCGCTAACAGACTGTAACGACAATCAATCTATAACACTTTCACATATATAAGCGCCCTTACATATGCGATAAGCGCAAAACCTACAACAATCATAAAGAAAAGCACATACGCCGAAAAAAAATACAGCAAAAGCGCCACCGCCAAATGTACCAGCATCATACCCACAGTTCTCGGAAAATGAAGTATCGCATGCAATATGGAATTTTTTAACGTCTGTTTAATAGGATTATAGTACCTTGCCTGAAGCGCAAAAGCATACAAAAAAGCCATGTATGCGAGCAAAAGCGCAAAAAAGCAAACAACTGCCGGTATTATAAAGCCGTTTGCTTTTAATATGCCTATATCCAAGATCAGTACGCCGAATATAAGGAAAAAAACAGCCCCTATTATAAGAGACTGTTTAAAATTTTCCTTACAGGCTTTAAAAAACGACTTGAAAGCGTAGCCCTCTTCCCCTCTTGCAAGCCTTGATACGCAGTAGTGCAGAGCCGTATACGGAACGCCCGCAAAAATACCGAGCAGACTGAAGACTGTAACAAGAGGTTCCGCCTTTATGCTGCCGCTTAAGATCAGCAGAGCGGCAAAAAGCGGTGAAAGTCCTATTTCAGTAAGTATATTCACAATGAAAAGATCGGTAAAAAGGTTAAGCCCTCTTACAAATTTCGACTCCTGATCAAAAATACTCATTTCACCCTATGTCGGAACCTGACGGCAGATCCCTGTCGGGAGTCAGCAGCGAAAGCGAACCGTCGGGAGCCATTGCGGAAAGTATCATTCCCTCGGACTGAAGCCCCGCAAGCGTAGCAGGCTTCAGATTTACCAGTACGCAAACCTTTTTGCCCACCATTTCCTGAGGCGTATAGTACTTCTGAATCCCGGAGAGTATCTGTCTTATGGTATCTCCGATCTGTACCTGCATACAAAGGAGCTTCTTGGATTTGGGAACAGCCTCGCAGGCAATAACCTCTCCTACGGCGATTTGGAGTTTTTCAAACTGGTCGTAGCTTATTTCGCTTTTTGTGCTCAGCTTTACCGTTTCCGCATCGGACGAAGTTTTCTTAGGTTCCTTTTCGGCGTCCCCTTCAATGCCCGCTCCGAGAATCTTAAGATTTTCCTCTATACGTTCAGCTTCCTGAACCTTTCCGGCTTCTCTTAAATTCTTTGCCGCAATCACCTGTGACTCGTAATATTCCTTTTTCTGCTTATATACTATCTCTTCGGTCTGCTTAAGAACCTCATTTATATCCTTTCTTGCAAAAAGCATTTCAGGATTTTCCTCAACCTTTCCGCCCGAAACATAGGCTCCGAACTCAGATAAACTGTCGAAGCTTCCGGCGTCGGCACCGATCTGCAAGAGTATTTTTGCACTTGTTTGTGGCATATAAGGTTCAAGCAGAGAAGCTCCTATTCTTATGCCCTCAACAAGGTTATAAAGAACCGTAGCCAGCCTGTCCTTGGCGCCCTCGTCCTTTGCAAGCTTCCACGGCTCCGTTTCATCTATGTATTTGTTGCAGCGCTTAAAGAGATTGAATATTTCCGTAAGGGCGTCGGCAACCCTAAGCTCCTCCATCTTTGCGTTAACCAGCGAATAGCACTCCTTTGCAACCCTCTTTAAATCCTCGTCAACCTCTTCCTTTATTTTCCTGTCTTCAACGATACCGCCGAAATACTTATTGGACATCGCCACGGTTCTGCTTACAAGGTTTCCCAAAGTATTGGCAAGATCCGAATTGTACCTTTCCACCATAAGCTCCCATGAAATCACTCCGTCATTTTCATAAGGCATTTCATGAAGAACAAAATATCTTACGGCATCCATTCCGAAAACCGACGCCATGTCGTCTATGTATATGACGTTGCCCTTGGACTTGGACATTTTCTCTCCCGCCTGAAGAAGCCACGGGTGTCCGAATACCTTTTTAGGCAAAGGGAGTCCGAGAGCCATAAGAAAAATAGGCCAGTATATCGTATGGAAGCGTATAATATCCTTACCTATAAGATGAAGATCGGCAGGCCACCATTTTTTGAACATATCCCCGTCGGGATTGTCGACATCATAGCCTATGCCGGTTATATAGTTGGAAAGAGCGTCAAGCCATACATAAACCACATGCCCCTCATCGAAGTCCACGGGTATGCCCCATTTGAAGGATGTACGGGAAACGCAAAGATCCTGAAGTCCGGGCAGCAGGAAATTATTCATCATTTCATTTTTTCTGGAAACGGGCTGAATAAACTCCGGATGGCTGTTGACATAGTCAATAAGCATAGGAGCGTATTTTTTCATCTTGAAAAAATATGCCTCCTCCTTTGCCTGATGGACGGGACCTCCGCAGACCGGACATTTCTCTTCTACAAGCTGAGCCTCGGTATAGAACGCCTCACACTCTGTACAATAGTGCCCCTCATAAGCGCCCTTATATATATCCCCCTGATCATAGAACTTCTTGAACATCTTCTTTACCTGAAGCTCATGATCCGCATCCGTCGTGCGGATAAAGCGGTCATAGGTGGTGTTCATCTGATCCCATAAGCCTTTTATTACCGAAGCCACGTCGTCCACAAACGCCTTGGGGCTTGAGTAGCCCGCCTCTATGGCTCTGTTTTCAATCTTCTGACCGTGCTCGTCCGAACCCGTCAGGAAATGTACGTCATAGCCGTCAAGCCTCTTATACCTTGCAATAGCGTCAGCCATGACTATTTCATAGCAGTTTCCTATATGCGGCTTTCCGGAAGTATAGGCTATCGCTGTAGTTATATAATATTTGCCCTTGTTTCCCATAGTTTTTACCTCTTTGCTGTGTATTTTTATGAAGAAAGAACTTCGCAACCGTCTTCCGTAATGTGCACATGCACCTCCCACTGTGCCGACGGAGAGCCGTCATCTGTATATACGGTCCAGTCGTTGTCGGAGTCTACATATACCTCGGGACCTCCCATATTTATCATGGGCTCTATTGTAAAACACATACCCGGAACCATAAGCATTCCCTCTCCGGGCTTTATGACATAGCTCACAAAGGGATCCTCATGGAAATCCTTTCCGCAGCCGTGTCCTCCTATTTCCTCGACTATGGAAAAGCCGTTCGCCTTGGCATGGCGGTTCATCTTATCGGACATATCCCCTATGTAGTGCCACGGCTTGGCGTTTTGTATTCCTATTTCAACACATTCCTTCGTTACGTCAACAAGCTTTTTCCACATGGGATCCACATTGCCTATGCAGAACATCCTGGACGAATCCGCATAATATCCGTTTAAAATAGTGGTGCAGTCAACATTTATAATATCTCCGTCCATGAGTATATCTTCTTCCGAAGGTATACCGTGACAGACCTGATCGTTTATGGAAGTGCATACGCTTTTCGGAAAGCCCTCAAAGCCCAGATCAGCACAGATACCTCCCATACTCTTAGTGACGGAAGCCACTATATCGTCTATTTCCTGTGTGGACATCCCCTCTCTTATCTGTTTTTCAACTTCATCGAGGCATGCCATGTTTATAACCGCCGCCTTTTTTATGCCCTCTATATCCTCCGCCGTTTTTAGAAGTTCTCTTGACGGGACTATGTGACCCGACCTTTCGGCTTCAATAATCCTCTCGTCAAAGGCGAAATGGCATTTTTTGTATTTTTTTCCGCTGCCGCACCAGCACGGCATATTACTCAACATTTTTTTATACATCTGTACGTTATCTCTCCATGTGTCAATTTTTTCTCAGTATTTCAAGAAATTTTCCGGTATTTTCGGCTATATCTCCGTTAAATATTGCACTTCCCGCAACTATTACGTTTGCTCCCGCCTCCAACACCTCTTCCAGATTGTCCGTTTTGATTCCTCCGTCCACCTCGAGAGGCATATCTAAAAAACCCGCCTCATCCATAGCCCTTCTCATGCGCCTTATTTTTTCGGTGGATGAGGGAATATATTTTTGTCCTCCGAAGCCCGGCTCAACGCTCATAAGAAGCACCATATCTATCTTATCCAGATACGGAAAAAGAGCCTCGATACCCGTATAGGGTCTTATCGTCATTCCGACCTTTTTGCCTCTCCTCTTGATAGCTTCTATACAGGAATTGCAGTCAAAGCACGCCTCCTGGTGAAAGGTTATTATATCCGCTCCCGCATCCGCAAACTGATCGATATACCTCTCGGGCTCCGTAATCATGAGGTGTACGTCCATAACGCTTTCGGAAAATTTACTGAGAGACGACAGCACGGGCATGCCCACGGATATCTGCGGAACAAAAATCCCGTCCATAACGTCGAAATGCAGCCAGTTTACACCCTTATTCTCCGAAAGCCTCACATCCTCTCCGAGTCTTGTAAAGTCCGCCGAAAGCACGGACGGCGAAAGTATATTTTCTCTTCCCATATTCACAATTTTATCGGACATAGCTTCTCTCCCTGACAGAGGCTTTTTTATTTACATAAGCAATGAGCCAAAGCCCGAGCGGCTTGAGACCTTGGCTAATACCCGGATAACGGGGAAAACTCGCAAAGCATGTTTTCCGTGGTTATCAGCCGGTTCGTGACATTATAACACAGGATGGATATTTGTTGCACAGTCATGGTACAATCAATCGAATAATCAATAAATACAGTTTGCAGATTGTTACCTTCGGAGCGAAAATGGCACTTCCTCTACATGAACTTCTTAATATTCCAAGAGGCGTAATCGCCGTAATAGGCGCAGGCGGCAAATCCTCACTCATTTATGCCCTGTCAAGACAGCTTCCGGGCAAGGTTATAATATGCTCCACTTATACATACAAGCCTATGCCCAACACGGCTTTTATATCCATATCCGATCTGACCCCCGAAAAGGAAAAGGAATATATAGGAAAGCTGCTTATTGAAAATCCTGCTGTTTGTACAGGGCAAATGACGGGCTTCGGCACTCTTTCTCCGTCCACCTTAAGTTACAGAGAGCTGCACGCCCTTGCCGACTATGTGCTGGTGGAAGCTGACAGATCCGGCGGCTTTCCTATAAAAATGCACGATGACGACGAGCCCCTTCTTCCAGAAGATCCGGACTGTATCATTCAGGTAGTCGGTGCGGACGGCTTTATGAAGCCGTTAGACGAAGCGACAGACAACCCGAGAATTTTCCGTTTGCTTACGGGCTGCGGCGAAGACTCTCCAAGCAGACCCGAACTTGTTGCAAAGGCTTTTAAAAACGAAAGACTTCCTTTGGAACGACCGAGATCGAAGTCGGAGCACCCTTTTGAAAAGAGAATATTTCTGAATAAGGTGGAAAAAAAAGAAACGCTTGCCCTGGCAAAGCGCTTCTCTGAAAGCTGTTCTATTTCCGGTGTGGTTGCCGGTTCTTTAAAATATAACGCCTATAAGCTTTTAAATTAGTACCAGCTTGTAGCTATATCCAGTCTGAACGGATCGTAGGCGGCAAATCCTCCGGTATCGCATACTATACCTTTTCCGAGGGATGTTTCCACTATCGAACCATAAGGATGCACGGCATAGCTTGCAGCAACCATTATATATCTCCCGTACATCTTGACCCCGTCATGTCTTATATAATACTTGCCTCTGACTCCGTTAGACTCCAGATAGTTTATTATTATGGACATATCCAGATTATAATAGGTTTCTCTCCCTACGGGTCCTAAAATCGTTCCCCTGTCTCTGTCCAAAACAGGATTACCGCTCAGCCGGTAATTTTCAGCATAATCTTCGATGACCTGCTGCTGTGAATCGGGATGCTCGTGCTCATATGCCCACCTGATATTAACAGGGTACAATTCGTAGGAAAATTCAAGCACGGCGTTGTAGCTTCCGTTTACAAGACCCAGAAAATCATTTTTTAAACTTTCGCCGTCCCGGAAATCCGCTGATATTTTTTCAAGCGCGCCTTTCGTTTTTTTGAAAAAATTGTTTTCACTCAACTCCAAGCCTTCGCGCCGCTCGACGCGTACAATACTTTTGGCAAAAGCTATTATGCTGAATTCGGTGTTTGAAAAAAGAATCGAAATCGAAACAAAGAGCGATACAACGAATACGACAAGTCTGTGCTTTTTCTTCAAGGTTTCTATCATAAACTACCTCCCTCGACCGATATATGTTACAAAAATGTTTCGAGGTTGTCAAGTTTATGTAATATGTGTTAACTATTCCTCCATGCTTCTTGCTAAAGGCAGGGAAAATATAAATTCCGTTCCGACATCTACCGTGGAAATCACATTGATATTTTCATCATGCGCATTTATTATTTCCTTCACTATGGACAGACCCAGACCTGTTCCCTTTTTATCCTTGCCTCTTGAGCGATCCGATTTATAGAATCTTTCAAATACAAACTGTATTTCATCCTTGGGAATCCCTATACCCTGATCCTTTACGGAAACGAATATCTTAGAATGTCTTTCCGTGGTTTCTATGGTGACGGTTCCGTCATCCTGACTGAACTTTATCGCATTATCAAGCAGATTGTAGAGAACCTGCTTGATCCTTTCGGCGTCGGCATTTACAAACATCTCCTCTTCCGTCATAAGCAGATCTATATGTATGCGTCTTTGCATACAGACCGCACCGAATGAAGCGGAGGTTTTCCGTATTACATCATTTATATCAAAGTCTTTTCTGTCCAGAAGCATTCCGCTGCTGCTTAAATTATTGAGGGCAAGAATATCATTCGTGAGCTTCGAAAGTCTGTCGGTTTCATTTATCACTATTTCCAGATACTTGTCATAGCGCTCAGTCGGAATGGTTCCGTCTCTCATGGCTTCAAGATAGCCTCTTATGGAAGTAAGCGGAGATCTGAAATCATGAGAAACATTGGCTATAAATTTTTTCTGATCCTCCTCGGTGCGGGCTATTTCCCCCGCCATGTACGAAAGAGTCGCCGACAAATACCCTATCTCATCATCGGATTCCACGCTGACCTTATATTTCATATTGCCTGCGGCATACTGCTCGGCAGCATCTGTTATCCTCCTTATGGGAATATAAACAAGCTCTATAAAAAAAATCAAAATCATAATCGACAAAAGCAACAGCAAAACAAGCTCTATATAACCGTAATTCAGATAAGAATCACACCTCGCTTCTATCAAGGACAACGGAACGTGCTCAACCACATAGGCTCTCACCTTATATCCTGCCGTTATGGGAGAATATACGCTGAGCATTTTTTCCTCATAGCTGCCGTAAAAATCTCCGACGGTATAGACGCTGGTTCCCCTCTCCGTCGGATCAAAACCTTCTATAATCATCTCCTCATCACTTGAGAGGACTTTTTCCGAATACACGACAACTCTTCCGGAAGGGTTGATTATCATAATTTCCGTGTTCATATAGTCCGACAACACCGCAAGCTCAAGCCTTACACTTTCTATCGAAGTGAGGGAGTCAAACAGATCGCTCGCATAGGAATTGGCTATCTGAGTAGCGTTTGTGTAAAGCCTCTCGCTGTACTCGTTCGTAAGATGGCTTAGCAGCATGCTTCTTATAAAGGTTCCCGTCGCCGCAAAGCCGAAGATTCCGAACAGGGCATAGGCTATAAGAAACCTTAAGAATATAGTACTGCCGTATGGAATTCTTTTTTTCATGATTTATCCGTCCGAATCTACAGATCTTCAAATTTATAGCCGACGCCCCAGATTGTGGAAACCGACCATTTTTCATGCTCGCCGAGTTTTTCTCTGATACGCTTGATATGAACGTCAACCGTGCGGGTATCTCCTACATAATCATAACCCCATATCCTGTCAAGGAGCTGTTCTCTGGAAAAAACTCTGTTGGGAGAGCTTGCAAGAAAATATAAAAGCTCAAGCTCCTTGGGCGCCATATCTATACGCTCTCCCCTGCACACAACGGTATAGTCCGTAATATTTATGCTGAGATCGGTAAATGAAACCTGTCTGATCTCCTCCTCATTTTTATCAGCCTCCTTACCGTTATGGTATCTACGCAATATAGCCTTACATCTTGCGACCAGTTCCTTGGAATCAAAGGGCTTTTCCATATAGTCGTCCGCACCGAGCTCAAGTCCGAGTACCTTATCGAAGACCTCGCCCTTGGCGGAAAGCATTATGATGGGAACCTGAGAGAAATTTCTGATTTCTCTGCATACCTGATAGCCGTCCTTTGCAGGAAGCATTATATCCAGCAAAACAAGATCCGGCTCATAGCTTTTGAACTGCTCAAGTGCGGAAAGTCCGTCTCCCGCTATCCTCGTGTCATACATTTCCTTTGCAAGATACAGTGATATCAGCTCCGCTATATTTTCGTCATCATCGACTATCAATATTTTCTGCTTGTTTATCATCCTTTTTCCCTTTTCTATCAATACTTATCTGAAGGTAACGACAGTAACTCCCGCATCGCCCTCTCCGTATTCTCCGGCCTTAAAGCTCTTTACATACTTTAAGCCCTTTAGGTAATTTGCGACCGCCGATCTTAAGATGCCGCTCCCCTTTCCGTGTACCACTCTTACTTCGGAAAGTCCCGCTCTCATCGCATCGTCAAGATATTTGTCAAGCTCTGCTATCGCATCATCGGAGTTCATGCCTATCAGATTTATTTCATGGGATACTCCGGCATCAAAGTGCATGTCGGACGTTTTTTTCACAGGAGAAACGGATAAAGCGTCTTTAAAGGCTTTTTTCATTGAAAAGCGTTTTTCGAGAGCCGCACCCGTATTTTTATCCTCGCTGATGATTTCAAGATCCTTTATGCTTGCATTAACCTGCATGACTCCGCATTGAATATTTATTTTATCCGATTTTGAATTTTTAGCCGGAAGACTTATTACGCTTCCTTTAAGCCCCATGGAAACTATTTTGACCATGGTTCCTACTTTTAATTCCTCAGCCTTAACTTCCTTTTTGGGAGAGGCTGCGTTTTTATCTTTGTTTTTATCCTTCCTTACTCCCGAAATTTTTTCATTGAGCTTCGTTCTTTGTCTTTCTATCTCCCGCAAAAGCTCCTCTCCGGCACCCGCCCTCCTCATGATACGTATGGTATCGTCGGCAAAGCTTTTGGCGTCGGATAAAATTTCATCCGCCTTGGCTCTTGCTTCCTCCATTATATCTTCGCCGAGCTCTTCCATTTCCATAGACTGCTTTTTAAGCCTTTCATTAAGGTCATTTGTCTCTTTTTTTAATTTGGATATCTCAAGCTCCGATATTTCAAGATTTTTCCTTGCATTTTCAAGATCCCTGAATAAGCTCTCGAGCCTTTTTTTGTCACCGCCTATCTGCGAATTGGCGCCCTCTATTATCCGCTCCGGTATTCCGAGCTTTTTGGAAATGGCAAAAGCATTGCTTGAACCGGGAGTCCCTATAAGCAGCCTGTACGTGGGTCTTAAGCTGTCAACGTCAAACTCGCAGCTTGCATTTTTTACTCCCTCCGTACTCATGGCAAATACCTTAAGCTCCGCATAATGAGTTGTCGCCATTACGCTGATATCCCGGTTTAAAAGATCTATAAGTATGGCTATGGCGAGAGCCGCTCCCTCGGTAGGGTCGGTTCCCGCTCCCAGCTCGTCAAATATACAAAGATCGTCAGCCGAAGCCTTCTTTAAAATATCCGATATCGACGTCATGTGAGACGAAAAGGTGGACAGACTCTGCTCTATGGACTGCTCATCTCCGATATCCGCATATATTTCCTTATAAAAACCGAGCTTCGAGCCCTCAAGAGCCGGTATCATAAGCCCAGACTCTCCCATGACGGTAAGAAGCCCCGCCGTTTTCAGCGTAACGGTCTTTCCGCCGGTATTGGGACCCGTTATTACAAGCATTTTAAACGTTTCTTCATCTTCAAACGCCGCCTCTCTAAGGCGGACGTCAATCGGAACCGCCTTATCCCTATCTATGAGAGGATGCCTCGCTTTTATAAGATTAAAGCCCTTTTTTTCTGAAAACAGCGGCTTGGTTCCCCTTATTTCAAGCCCGTAAGACGCCTTTGCAAAAATAAAATCAAGCAAAGTCATATATGTGGAATTTTCCTTCAATTCGGTAATGTGCTCCGACAGCATTCCTGAAATAAGAGCTAAAATCCTCTCAATCTCCTTTATTTCAAGAAGCATAAGCTCTTTAAGCTTATTATTAAGCTCCACGACGGATGCGGGTTCTATAAAAAGAGTGGAGCCGCTGGAGGATCTGTCATGAACTATTCCGCTTATATGATTTTTATGCTCCGCCTTTACGGGAAGGCAGTATCTGTCTCCCCTCATGGTGATAACGGCGTCCTGAAGATAGCTTCTTACCGCCCCGTTTACAAGTCGGTTAAGCACCTCTCTGATTTTTTCGGTGGCCGCGGCTTCATTTCTCCTGATGCTTTTCAGCCCGGCTGAAGCTTCTGTCGACATCTCATCCTCGGAAAGTATACATCTTCTGATTTCTCCGCTTATATCCGAAAGCGGTTCAAGCGCATCAAAATAATCGCTGAGCACGTCGAATAAAGGCTCGTCGGCATCGTTTTTTACAGCTCCGTATTTTTTTACTCTTGATACATTTTCCAGAAAGGAAGCCGTCTGAATGAGAGAAGCCATATCGAGACTTGCTCCTATTTTAAGCGATTTTAATTTTGAGCTTATGTCCCTGTTGGAGCCGAATGAAATGCTTCCCTTTTTTATTATACGGTCCGTTGCAGCCTCCGTCTCATCCGCAGCTCTTTTCGCATCGGAAAGAAATTCATACGGAACAAGGCTCTCGCACATGCTTCTTCCCGGATCGGAGGTTGCATGCTCTGATAATTTTTTTGTTATTTTATCGAATTCGAGTGTGGTTAAAACTTTTTTATTCATATAGATGAATTATAACATGATGTGGTATAAATATAAGCATACGCAAAAATCAAAATGACATTTTAAGGATAAAATTATGGGTGCGGCGGTATTTTTGGACATAGACGGTACTATATGGGACTTTGACGGGAATATCCCGAAAAGCGTAGCGGGAACTCTCGAAAAGCTTTATAAAAACGGGCATAAGGCTTTTATCTGTACCGGAAGGTCAAGAGCCATGGTGAGAAACGAGGAGCTTCTTTCATTGCCCCTTGAGGGCATAATCGCAGCCTGCGGAACTCATATAGAAATAGACGGAAAGATGATCTCTGAGGATCTGCTGCCCTTTGAAAAGCTTTCATCCTTTATAAAGCTCCTGTACGACGAAGATATGCCCGTCATACTGGAAGGCCCCATATTCAACTGGATGGATCCCAAGGATTTTTCTTCCGATTCTTATATAGAGAAGGTATGGAACGAGCTTGGAGACTGCGCCAGACAAATCTCCGACATCAAAGACGGCGACAAGGTGAATAAATTTTCCGCCGTCATTACGAAAACTTGTGATTTTGAGTATGTAAAAGAGGCTCTGAAAGAGGACATGGAGCTTTTGATCCACGGCAGCCACGTATTTGAGGCTATTCCCAAGGGAAGCGGAAAGGCGTACGGGATCAAAAAATTATGCTCTCACCTCGGAATTTCTCACGAAGATACCTATGCCATAGGAGACTCGATAAATGACGTCGATATGCTCTCCTTTGCCGCCCACGGCATAGCCATGGGGAACGGAACAAAGGAAGCGAAAGAAGCAGCCGACTATGTGACGACGCCTCTTCATGACGACGGCATAGCCAATGCGCTGCTTCATTACGGTTTGATTTGAACTTTTAATTATATTCTATTTCTCTTCTGTCCCTGCCCCAGAAAAACAGAGCTACGGTTCCGGGACCGGTATGTGCGCCTATTGTAGTTCCTATATTATCTATTTCGACCTTTCCTTTAAGCCTGGGAAAGATATTTTCTATGTCCTTTGCAACCTTTTCCGCACAATCGGGAAATGCCGAATTGCTTATGTAGCATTTGTCGGCATAGTCAAGTCCGTCTTTTGCATAGGTCTTCATTTTTTCAACTATCTCAGCCGAAGCCTTTTTTTCGCCCCTGCATTTTTTTCTGGGAATCAGCTTTCCTTCCTCATCTACATTAAGAAGAGGACAGATGTTAAGCATACCGCCCAAAAATCCGGCAGCCTTTGAAATGCGTCCTCCACGCACATAATACTGAAGATCTGTTGAGAAAAACCAATGGTTAAGCTCAAGTCTGTGCTCAAGCGCCCATTCGTTAAGCTCTTCTATCGTATAGCCCTCATCCCTCAAATCCGCAAGCTTATCCATCAAAAGCCCGTAGCCGGAAGACGCCGCAAGCGAATCGACCACGTATATCTTTCTGTCCGGATATTTTTCTTCAAGCTCTTCCTTGGCTATCCTTGCGGAATTTACGGTTCCTGAAATTCCGGAGCTTAGAGAAAGGTGAATCACATCCTTTCCATCCTCCAAAAAGGCTTCAAAAAATTCCTTATATTCCTCCGCATTGATCTGTGAGGTTTTGGTCATCTCGCCCTCAGCCATACGCTTGTAAAAATCGGCGTAGTTTACGGTTTTTCCGAGATCGTCCAAATACCATGTATCTCCCAGCATAAAGTGAAAGTAAATACATTTTATGTCTCTGTCTTTAAAATGTTCCTCGCTGAGATCAGCCGTCGAGCAGCAACTAAGTACATATTCAGCCATATACATCTCCTTTTATTTCGTTTATTCCTGTACCTGAGTTTCAAAAATATAAGTTTCAAACATTCTGTTGTAGCCCTGCCAGCCCGGCGTATTGGAGCTTTCAAAAAGCTCCTTCAGGGTTTCCATACGGGCGTCTATTTCGTCAGCCATGCTGAGCGCCATCGCTTCCGGCATGGAAGGAAGCTTGGGCGAGCCGTATTCATATTTGCCGTGGTGGGCAAGTATGCAGTGCTCCAGCTCATTTTTTAAAAGAGGGGGAAATTCGGAATCCTTTGCAATCACCTTATCCACCATCATGGTTCCTATGACTATATGCCCAAGAAACTGCCCCTCATCAGTATAATCATTTTCCGGAAAAGATGAAAGCTCTTTTGTTTTTCCTATATCATGACAAAGAGCGGCGCTTACCAGAAGATCCCTGTTGAGTATGGAGTAGGTCTTTGCAAGATGATCGCAAAGCTTTGCCACCGACAGGCTGTGCTCCATAAGTCCTCCGACGAAGCCGTGATGCACGCTTTTTGCAGCCGACGACGTTCTGAATCTTTTTACAAAATCTTCATCCCGCTCAAACAAGTTTACCAAAAGCCCGTGAAGGTGCTTATTTTTTACCGTGGAGATTATACCCTTAAGCTCCTCATACATTTCATCGTTGTTTCTTTGCGAAACGGGAACATAATTGGACGGGTCGTATTCTCCCTCCCTGCAAAGCCTCGCTCTTTTCACCGATATCTGCAAAGCTCCGTTAAATACGGTAATCTCTCCGAAAACCTCCACATAATCAAGCGGAGAAAAATCACCTATCCCCTCGGAATTGGGTTCCCAAATTTTTCCCGCAAGCTGCCCCGTTTTGTCCTGCAATATCAGATTTTCATAAGGCTTTCCGTTTTTGGTGACGGCGCCGTTTCTGGTCTTGCATAAATATATCTCGGAAACTCTGTCTCCGTCTTTAAGGTCTTTAATAAATCTCATCCGCTTTCCTTCCCGATTTATTTCAATGTAACTTTTACCTTGATTTCAAAATAGCCGTCTGCTCCCTGTCTCATAAGCAGGACATTCACAATATCCCCCTTTTTATGCTTCAACAGCAGATTGGACAGCGCCGCATAGCTTGATACGGGCGTATTGTCAATTTGCTTTATTACATCTCCGCTTTGTATTCCGGAATACATAGCCGGCGAATTCATTTCCAGCTTTAATACATATACCCCTTCCGGCAAGCCTTCACCGCTTCTTATCTGTACGGGTATATCCGCACCGTATATTCCCAGAGAGGCTCCATTCGAACCGTTAGACAGGGATTCTGCCAGATTTTTTATTGAGCTTATCCCTAAAACGCATACATCGGCGCCGTAAACGGACGAGGTCATTTCCGAAAGTGCGGGATAAAATATTCCGAGAGTCTCGCCGGCAGTATTTATGAGTATCCCGCTCCCCCTTGGAGAAAGATTCATGCTCGTATTGATAAGGGTATATGAGGCGTCGCTAAGCTCAAGCGTATTTGTATTTGCCGTTATAGTGCCGTATATTATGCTGTCGTTGACCGCCGCCGGAAAGCCTATCGCTATACACGCCGCTCCCACATTTGACGATGCCGACGAATTGCCGAGCTTTGCGGGCTTAAATTCATCAAGCTCCTTTTGTGACAGCAGAGATTTTGAAACCGACATTATACACAGACTGCTTTTTTCGTCCCTGCTTAAAATATCCGCTTCATATTCCGACGAATCGTTAAAGACCGCTCTGAGATTATCGGCGTTTTCAAAAGCCTTATACTCCGTAAGAATAAGGTAATCATAGCCGTTATCCGCCAATATAAGACCGCTTCTTGCGTTATTTTTTTTACCTTCCGCCCAGCCGTCTATGCCGTCGTAAGAATATATATACACAATGCTTTTTTCAGCTGTTTTACCTATCCCCTTAAGATTTTTCAGAACCTCTTCATATTCCTTGGCACCGAAATTATAGGCGTCTATTATTCCGCCCGCCTCGGAGCCTGCGTCGTTTACCATAACCGACTCTTCAATCAGATCCTCGGGCGCTATTTCCTCAGTTATGGGATTTGTTTCAGACAGACTTATTTCATTCGGGGTTTCAACAACCTCGGGATTAAGCGTGCGATTTAAAAGCGGCTCCAAAAAAACGAAGCTTATGCAGGCAACTACACCGAAAACCACAGCCAGCACAACGGTAAGCATGGTTCTTCTCAAAAATTTTTTCCGGTTTATGGGTCTTTGTTTTATCCGCTCGCGCATAAACTCGGCATCCGTATATATGTCAGCGGATATTTTTTTATCTTTATTTTCTTCCGTCATATACTTTTCCGTTTAAAGGGCGGAAATAAATTTCCCGAGCCTTTCCATAGCCTTTTTTAAGGTGTCGAGCGAATATGCATAAGAAATGCGGATAAAGCCCTCTCCGCAGTCTCCGAACGCCGTTCCCGGAACTACCGCAAGTCTTTGCTCACTAAGCAGCCTTAATGCAAATTCCTCACTGCTCATCCCGAATTTGCCGATATTGGGAAAGCAGTAAAACGCTCCGTACGGAGTAAAGCAGTCCAATCCCATTTCCTTAAATGAGTGCATAAGAAAGCGTCTCCTGCGATTAAACTCCTCCCTCATGAGCTCCACGTCCTTGCCGCCGTTTCTCAGGGCTTCAATTCCGGCATATTGGCTAAGTGACGGCGCACACATTATTGCGTACTGATGTATTTTCAGCATTTGCTCTATTATCTCAAGCGGGCCTATCGCATAGCCGAGTCTCCAGCCCGTCATGGCATATGCCTTTGAAAAGCCTCCGACCACAACGGTTCTGTCCTGCATGCCCTTAACAGACGCTATGCTCACATGCTTTTTGGAATAAGTAAGCTCGGCATATATTTCATCGGATATCACATACAGGTCTTTTTCGATAATTATATCCGCTACTCTTTCGAGATCCTCTCTTTCCATGATGGATCCTGTCGGGTTATTGGGAAAGGGAAATACGAGTATCTTTGTTTTATCGCTTATTTTTTCCAGGATATCTTCCCGTGTAAGCCTGAAGTCATTTTCCTCTTTAAGCTCTATTATTACGCTTTTACCGCCGGCAAGATTAACGCAGGGCTCATAAGAAACGTAGCTCGGCTGAGGGATCAGAACCTCATCGCCCTCGTTCAGCATACATCTCATGAACATGTCTATGGCTTCGCTTCCGCCGACGGTGACAAAGGTACTTTCGGGAATGTAATCAAGCCCCTGGGTACGCTTCATATAGGCGCAAATCTCCTGTTTAAGCTCCAAAAGCCCCGCATTGGAAGTGTAATGCGTCTTTCCTTTTTCTATTGAATATATGCCTTCATCACGGATATGCCAGGGCGTATCAAAATCCGGCTCGCCGACGCCGAGAGAAATAGCATCCTCCATTCCCTGAACTATATCAAAGTATTTACGTATACCGGAAGGCTTAAGCTCAAGCACCTTCCTGCTCATAGGAATATTCATGGTGTTATAGGCTCCCTGGCATCTTCGTATTTACCCTCAAGCACTGTTCCGTGATCCTTATATTTTTTCAATATAAAATGAGTGGCTGTTGATAAAACGGTATCGAGAGTTGAAAGCTTAAGCGTTACAAAATATGCAACCTCCTGCATGGTCGAGCCTTCCAAAATGACCATGAGATCAAAGCCTCCGCTCATGAGATATACGCTGTCAACCTCAGGGTACTTATATATTCTCTCCGCCACCTCGTCAAAGCCTATTCCTCTCTGTGGAGTGACCTTTACCTCAATAAGAGCCTGTACCTTTTCGCTGCCCGTCTTCGACCAGTCTATTATGGTATTGTAGCCGCAGATAATTCCGCTTTTTTCCATATCCGCAATCTCGTTGGCAGCCTCCGCTTCACTTGTTCCTGCAAGCACGGCAAGCTCCTTAAGATCGACTCTTGCATTATTTTCAAGAATCCTTAAAATTTCGTTTCTTATTTCAACCTTTTCCACTTTTACTCCCTCTCCGATTGTGGTATCTTAAAATAGCGCCGAGACGGCACCAAGAAGCGATACTGCAACAAGTATGATTACCATTGCAAGCGCAAAAATTTGCTTTGATCTTTTAGAATTTTTTTTGTTGAACATTTTGATCCTCTTTTAGGGGTAAACGCTTAAAACTTATAGGTTAATATACATGACATTCCCTATTTTTTCAATTTTTATAGTGTTCTTAGTCCTTCTTAATATTCATGTCCGCAAAAGCAATAAAAGCGACGAGGCGGTCAAACGGGCTTTCTTTGAAAGGGAACGCGCTGCCGACAGCGCAAGGAAAAAGCCTCTTAAAAATCTTAACTATATACATATACCGGACGATATCCCGCCCCGCATAACATTCGCTCTTTCCGGAGATGCAAGAGAAGCGGCTGAACGTATAAGGCAGATGAAAGATGACGAGGTAAAAATCGTAAATTTAACAGGCTATACAAACACCGATTTGAAGCTCGAATACGGAGCCGCCAATATAAGCGATCTGGTGATTTACGATACGAATTTTTCTTCACTTGTTACAGCTCTCCAGGATTGCGGAAAAGCCTTATATGAAGCCGGAAAATACGAAGACGCCAAAAGCGTTTTGGAATTTGCGGTTCAATGCGGAACCGATATCAGAGAAAGCTACCGGCTTTTGATAGATATGTACCGAACCAAGCTTTTTTTAGACAAGGATACGGCTTCGCAAAAAATCTCCTCACTGCTTACCGTAGCGGAAACGCTCAAATCGCTAAGCAAAGACTCCATTATAAAAAGCATAAATGAGGCCCTGTAACGCTCACACAGCCCCGGACGGGCACAGATCGATCAAAAAGCAGTCCCTGCACCTTGCTTTCGGAGCTTTGCATATGGCTCTTCCCAGTGCAATTATCTGGATATTGTAGCGTATCCAGTTTTCCTCAGGCAGTATATCCATAAGATCGAACTCCACCTTGACGGGATCGGTTTCATTTGTAAACCCGAGTCTTCCCGATACTCTTTTTACATGGGTATCAACCACAATAGACGGCTGATTAAATACGTTGCCCCTGACAACATTTGCCGTTTTTCTGCCCACTCCCGGAAGCTTTACAAGCTCGTCTATGTCCGAGGGGACTTCCGAATTATATTCATTAACCAGCATCTTACAACACTCTATGATATTTTTGGCTTTGTTGTGATAGAAGCCCGTCGATCTTATACAGTTTTCGAGCTCCGTTATATCCGCCTCCGCAAAGTCTTGCGGAAAGGGGTATCTGTCAAAAAGTGCAGGCGTAACCATGTTTACTCTTGCATCCGTACACTGCGCGGAAAGCATGGTGGCTATAAGGAGCTCAAAGGCGCTTTTGTGACTTAAATATGTGGCGATCTCCACTCCGTATTCATCGTCAAGCCTTTTAAGTACGATATCTATTCTGCTTCTTTCCTTCCGGGAAATTCTCTTCTTTTTTCTCTCTGCCATTATCGTCCTTTTTGTATCTCAAAAGCGGGGCTTTATCCGCCCCGCTCCTATGTGCTTTGTTTATTACAAGCCGTAGATCGCTCCGAACTTTTCTTCAAGATAGTCGAGGAAGGGTACGGGTGTAAGCTCTTTGCCCGTTATATCCCGTATCCAGTCGGCGGGATCAAGCCTGTCCGCCTTTTTGAATACATGCTTTGTCATCCACTCGTTTATTACGTCTATGCGGTTTTCTTCTATGAGCTTATTAACATCATGCTTTTTACTCATTTTATTATAGTACATCGCATTATACATATTTCCTATCGCATAGGTCGGGAAATAGCCGAAACCTGACGTCCAATGCACGTCCTGAAGAACTCCTTCTTTGTCGCTTGAGGGGCGTACACCCAGATACTCCTCATATTTATCGCTCCACAGCTTCGGAAGATCCTCTATTTTGACTCCGTTGTTTATAAGCTCCTTTTCTATCTCATACCTTATGATGATGTGGAAGGTATAGGTAAATTCATCAGCCTCAATTCTTATAGTTGACGGTGTGACCGTATTAAGAGCTTCGTAAAGCTCTTCTTCGGTGACGTCCTCAAGCACATTGGGCAGAAGCTCTTTCAACTTATTAAAAATAAGCTTTACAAAGGATCTCGATCTTGCAATCCTGTTTTCATAAAAGCGCGACACGGACTCATGCATTCCGAGAGTCTTTTCATTTTGAATGAAGTGCTTATAATGAGCTGCCGGTATATTCTGTCCGAAAAGAGCGTGACCCGTTTCATGTATTACCGAGTACATGCTTGAAGCGAAATTGTCAGGATAATAATGCGTTGTTATACGCACGTCATTTATATCAAGCTCATCCGTAAACGGATGCTCGCTTACTGCAAGCGCGCCTCTGTTCAAATCATAATGAAGAATATCCAGAAGATAATATGAAAGCTTTTTCTGAGCCTCTTCAGCTGCCGGTCTCGACATAAAGTCCGTGCGGATCTTCTTTTTGCTGTTTACGATTTTTTGAAGGAAGGGGATCAGTCTTTCCTTGCATTGCCCGAATATCTCGTCAAGAGCTTTTGCATCTATTCCTCTTTCATATATGTTCAGAAGATTGTCGTAAGCCTCGGGCCTTGCTTCCTCCATCAGAGAAATTTTCTTAAGCTCCGCAGTCCTTACCGCTGAAAGAGATCCTTTGAATAAAGAAAAATCCGACTTGTTTTTAGCATCTATCCAGTCGACAAAAGCCTTATTATATGTGAGCGAAAACTCCTTTTGCTGCTTGGGGGTTACATTTTTGGTCTGCAGATATTCTCTGTGAAGAGCCTTTGCAAGAACAGCGTCGAGCTTGTCAAGCTCATCACGCTTTTTATAAAGAGCTTCTCCCGCTTTTATGAATTTCTTATCCTTAACAAGCGTAAAAGCTTCGTTTTGAAGAAAAGCTCCCACCTCGCCCTGAGCCTCCATGGACGCTCCGGGACACAGGGTCTGCTGATCGAAGCCCACTATCCTTGAAGCATGATAATATCTATTAACCTTTTCCAGGGTCTTTTTGACCGTTTTTAAATTTTCCTCTAAAGCCCTGTTTTTCTTTTCAGCGTCGACCTTTTTAGCATTATCCTTTTTAGAAGCATCCTTCTTTAAAGCTTCCTTCTTTAACGGCTTTTTATCACCCTTTCCCATACTTATATCCTTTCTTTATTTATTTCCCTTAGGTTTAATGTCATCGGAATTAAGTATAACAGTAAACGGTCCATCGTTAATTAGACCGAGTTCCATACGGGCTCCGAATTCACCCGTTCCGACCGACTTTACCTGTTCTTTGCATTTTTTCACTATATACTCATACAGCGGTATCGCCTCATCGGGTGCAGCCGCGTCCAAAAAGCTCGGTCTGTTTCCCCTGCTCATGTCCGCATAAAGAGTAAATTGGGACACCAAAAGGAGTCCGCCGTCAACATCCTTGAGAGCAAGATTGGTTTTGCCATTTTCATCCGCAAAGATACGAAGTCCTATAAGCTTTTGAACCATCCTATCCGCATCCTGTACCGTGTCACCCTTTCTTATGCCCACAAGCACGGCAAAACCCTTCCCTATGGAAGACTTCCTGAGCACTTCACCGCTCTCTCCTATTATGGCAACCTCCGCATTTTTTACTACCTGTATCACGAATTTCATAGTTAATATAATAGCACAGTAAATAAAAAGAAGAATACATATATATAAAATATAATCATATTACAAATAACGAAAAAAGTTTCCGTGCCTAAATAAAGGATGTGAACTCATTGCTTTTTATTCATCCCCGTCAAAAACAAAGCCTACTTTAATGTCTACATATTGATTACGGTTCAAAAATTATGGTAACAAAGATTCAATTATAATTGGAGATTTTAATGCGACCATGAAGCATGGATATCTTAATGATATAAATACACACATGGACGTCTTGGAGTAT
The DNA here is from genome assembly GCA_963553525.1 of uncultured Lachnospiraceae bacterium. Classification (GTDB taxonomy): domain Bacteria; phylum Bacillota; class Clostridia; order Lachnospirales; family Lachnospiraceae; genus Butyrivibrio. Next base: position 42,950 of record CAUVOD010000006.1, read on the forward strand.
GCTTCAAAAAATAATACGGGAACATGGCATAGGGATATTCCGGCTATTTTTAGAACTACGATAGATCATGTTTTAATACCGAACAATACGTATAGTGTAAAAAGCGTTGAGACTAAAAATTATAATACTTCAGATCATTTATGTGTTTTTGTGGTGATACAGGAAAATGAGAGGGGTGGTATGTAAAGTATCCCCCTAAATAAAAACCTTTTCGCAAAAATCCTCCATCTCCTTTACACAATCCCGAAATCATGCGATATTAAAGACCGAGAGGTGGATTTATTATGGACACGAAATATATTGATTTTACTATCGGAAAGGTTAAGCGCATAGCGCTGATCGCACATGACGGCAAAAAGCATGAGCTTATAAAGTGGTGCGAACACAACAAGGAAATTCTTCAAAAGCATTTTCTTTGCGGAACGGGTACGACAGCCAAGATGATAAGCGATCAGACTCTGCTTACCGTAAAGGGCTATAATTCGGGACCGCTCGGAGGCGACCAGCAAATAGGCGCCAAAATAGTGGAGGGACGGATCGATCTTGTGATATTCTTCTCCGATCCCCTGGAGGCGCAGCCTCATGATCCCGATATCAGGGCTCTTCTCAGAATCGCTCAGGTGTATGATATCCCCATTGCCAATAATAAAGCCAGCGCAGACTTTATAATCACAAGCAAATTCATGGACCGCGAATATGTCCACAGTGTGGTCAATTTCAAGGCGCAGATTCAACAAAGAAGCGAAACTTTATAAAGGAGATATCATGAGACAGAACCTTACTTTGCTTACGGACCTGTATGAGCTTACCATGATGCAGGGGTATTATAAAAATGAGGCACGCAATAAAATGGCGGTGTTCGACGTTTTTTTCCGAAAAATACCCTTCGACGGCGGATACGCCGTAATGGCGGGTGTCGCACAGCTTATAAGCTATATAAGAGAACTCAGATTTGAGTCTGAAGACATTCGTTATCTGAAAACGCTTAACATCTTCGATCAGGATTTTCTGGATTATCTTCATAATTTCCGTTTCACGGGAGATATATATGCCATTCCGGAGGGAACCATAATCTTTCCCAGAGAACCTATTGTAAAGGTCGTGGCTCCGATCATGGAAGCACAGCTGGTTGAAACCGCCATACTCAATATTATCAACCATCAGTCCCTGATAGCCACGAAAGCCGCAAGAGTCTGCTATGCGGCTAAGGGAGATTTTGTAGCCGAATTCGGACTCAGAAGAGCTCAGGGACCCGACGCCGGAACCTTCGGCGCAAGAGCCGCAATGATAGGCGGCTGCAGCTCCACTTCCAATGTTCTTGCCGGAAAAATATTTGACGTGCCTATTTCCGGAACTCACGCTCACAGCTGGATAATGAGCTTTCCCGACGAGCTTACAGCCTTCAGAGAATATGCGAATTTATTCCCTGACTCCTGTATCCTGCTTGTTGATACCTATGACACTCTTGCGTCCGGTATTCCTAACGCCATAAAGATTTTTGACGAAATGAGAGCAAAGGGAAAAACCTCTAAACGTTACGGTATAAGGCTCGACTCGGGAGATCTTTCGTATATTTCCAAAGAGGCGAGAAAAATGCTGGATAATGCGGGCTACCCCGATGCGATCATCTCAGCCTCCAACGATCTTGACGAGCATCTCATCACATCCCTGAAGCTTCAGGGAGCCGCCATAAACAGCTGGGGAGTAGGTACAAACCTCATAACCGCAAAGGACGACCCGTCCTTCGGCGGAGTATACAAATTAAGCGCCCTCATGGACGACGACGGCATATTCGTTCCGAAAATCAAGCTTTCGGAAAATACCGAAAAGGTTACAAATCCCGGAAATAAAAAGATTTACAGAGTATACGAAAAAAAGGATCATAAAATCAAAGCCGATCTGATATGTATGAATGATGAAGTTTATACCGAGGATAAGCCGCTTATTCTGTTCGACCCCTCAGCTCCCTGGAAAAAGACCATCATGGAGGTGGGAACCTTTACGTTAAGAGAACTTATGATCCCGATATTCAAAAACGGTGCGGTCTGCTACACTTCCCCGAAGGTCATGGATATCAGAAAATACTGCCTCGAAGAACAGGATACTCTTTGGGATGAAACCAGACGTCTTTTTAATCCCCACCCCGTATATGTAGATCTGTCGCAAAAGCTGTATGACAGCAAGATGGATCTGTTAAACAAGCTGAGCGTTGTAAGATCCTACGGAGAAAGACGGGGATAAGGGCTTACAAGAATGCATCCGCTGTCGGATATACTCCTTATTGACCGCCAAAAGCCTTATAGGCAATTTTCTTTAGATGTAACAAATACCGGAGATAAACCGGCCAGGATTTAAGCTTGCTTACGGCACATTTTCCCGGCTGTAAGCCTGTATGAAAGCGGAAATATCCTGTAACGCAGCTTACCGACTAGGAAATAAACATGTCGGATTTAAACATTTTATAAGAATATATGAAATAAGAAATACAGGCGGGCGCAGCAACCATATACTGCGGTACATCAATTCCGCCGGACAGAAATGTAGCATATGTAAGAACAAGACTCACATTGAAAGCGCACATACACGCCAATGTGAGCCTTTCTTTATATACAAGAAAAATAAGTCCCAGTAAAAGAGCCGGCAAATAAGCATACCTTTCGTGCATAGAAGGCAGGAACATAAAGCAGGTCCACGATATCCAAAGCGCCGTGTGCGCATACATTTTTAAATCGAATTTTTTCTTATCATAAAGCTTTTTTATAAAAGATACTCCGGCTGCAAGCACAGCAACACAGATCAAAATAGCCGGGATCTTAAAGACGGCATAGTCCCACATGCCGAACTCGTATATATTTGCGGCATTCATGATCATGCTTTCATATTCGTTTGCCTGACTTAAATAAGTCAAATACACTTCTTTTGCATTCCTTCCGCATAATACGGCGGGCAGACCGCAAATAACATAAGTAACCGGTATAAGGCAAAACTGAAAAATCGAAAATTTCTTTTCAAGCAGATACAAAAGCATATAAAACGGCAGTATAAAAACCGTCTGAAGCTTAAAGCAGAACGCTATGGATAAAAAAACGAATGACGCTCCGTATTTTTTGGACATCAGCCTTTCAAGAGATATAAGCACGAACATTACATAAATGGCGTCGCACTGCTTCCATATGGAGCTGTTGAGAAAGGTAAACGGAAATAAAAGACTTAAGCCGGCTATCCACAGCGCCTTATATTCGGCATTTTCATCTTTTCTTTCCCGCAACAGTCCGAGCGCCATTTTATAGATAAAAATACAGCTTATAAATTCCGCTCCGTAGGAATAAAGTGCAACCGATACGTAATCCGGAAGAGGCAGTACCGAGGACAGGGCAAGGAGCAGATTATATGGAACATAATAATTGCCCACTCCCATCGAAAGAGCTTTGACAATTCCAAGCTCTCTGTATGATGCTATCCACGGAACCAGAAAAGTCGCATAATCCCCTGTGTCTATATGCCTGGGAACGAGTATCAGCCTTATATACAATGCCAAAACATATATAAGCGAAAGCGATACAAGATGCAGATATCTGCCGTTTAGATAAAGCGCAGCCTTTTTGTCCGTATCAACAGCTTTATTTTCGTACAGAATAAAATAAATCAGCATAATATATGCTGCAAGAATCATATATATGATCCCGTACATCGGCACCGTGCTTATATAAAAAATCTCTTTGCAATAGTTCATAATACTGCAAAAATTCACAATAAAAGCCGATATGAACAGCCATTTATTTTTATAGACGGCAGCGGATAATATCAGCAAAACCGAAGCTGCATAGTCGGATGATACGGACTGCCCCGGAAAAAACAGCATTACGGAAAATGAGATACAGGCTAGCATATATATAATCCCTGTCCCTCTATACAAACCCTTTATCAAAAAGTAATACGCTAAAAACAGAATAAGAGCGGCACAGAACAGTATCGCCGGATAAAAATACGCCTCTCCTTCCATATACCCCACGCTATATACGTTTAGACCCCCATCGGTCATATGGGCATACTTTGGAATGTTTATTTCGAATACGGAAAGAGCAAAAGAAATAAGAGCCGTTACATAATGTCCTTTTAAATATAAATATATCCCCAGAAGCAAAATACAGATAAAAACTGCGGTCTTCAGCCTTAACATACAGCTGTTCATGAAGCTGAACGGCAAAAATAAAAACAGCAGCGAGATAAAAGCCGCTTTTATCTTTGATATAAAGCCCTTCAAAATACAAAACATCAAAAATGACATGAAGTATTCGGCGGCTATCACGGGTAAAACGGACAACAGCTCTTCTTTGGCAAGAGTTTTTCTGATAAGAAAAGAAACACAAAGCAAAAGGATAAGCATGAGATAAATCACATACTTATCCAAAAATTCATGTATCCGTTTATCAATAGGATTATCAGAAATATTCATCTTTCCAGTCTAACAGTCAGGCGGAAAAATGACAACAAAAACCGCTTCTTCTTAAGCCTCCACATCTATACTTCCGCCCACAGAAGGCGAAGAGACGGCGTCAACACCGACGCTGCCTGCACTGAATACGGCTCCCGATGGAGAAACTCCTCTCGTGCCTGCGCTTTCATTTACATGAGAACTGTAAGCCTCAACTGACGGCGAACTCTTTTGAGCCGCAGCAAGCCTGTCCATTTTCATTTTCAGATATGCGGTGTCCGCAATCTCTATCATACCGATTTCCTGAGCGCGATGCCTTTTCTTCATTGCCTCTATTTCTTCAGGAGTCATAAGTCCGCTGAGCGCTCTAGACATTTCATCTACAGGATCATACAGATTTTCCAGCTCGTCTATTTTTTCCGCAGTCTCTTTTATCGTTTTCTTCATCTTTTCAAGAGACTGCTTTTGTTCAACATTTTGTACCGACTTTATCCGCTTTTCAATTTCTTTCAGTACATCAGTCTTATTTAAGACGGATGTTTTATGGTAGACATTCGTATTTTTTGAGGCATCTATTTTATCTTGATGTTCTTTTTCCGATGATTTACGGACAACCGTCAATTCTTCAAGCTTTTCTTCTTTTTCTTTTTTTTCCGCACTTTTTTCAGCCTGTTCTTCTATTCTGAGATTGTCCGCCCTCTTTAATGCGGCTCTCTCCATCTGTTCCGCATGAGCGATTGCGGCAAGAACTTCTTCCATGTCATATTCGCCGCTTTCAAGCTTTTTATAAAGCTCATTTATACGAACTCGAATTTGCGCAGCGATTGCCGCCGCACTTTGAGAAGTTCTGCTCTTTGTAATCGCCCTGCCCGCTTCCTTTGCGTTATACTTAGGCGATTTTTTCTCCTTCGAGCCTATTCCGATTTCTTTGGAAAAAAGAAGCTGATTTTTTTGATTTTTTACGGTAAGAGTCCTGTCTTCACCTATGCGGAACGAAGTTGTTTCTTTAGGCTTTGATGAGGCAGCACCCGCCGCCATAGCAGTCAGATCTTTGATATAAAAGCTTTGTCCGAGTCCGTTCGATTTCATAACTTTTCTCCCTGCACCCGTATCCTTTCGGGTACAATATATAACATAAGAGGTTATCTTATAAAGATATCGGTTGTTTATTATTTAAGTTTATACTTTTATCATTAACAATAATCGTCTTAAATAAGTTATAATTATTAGCACATATATAAGTAATCTTTTTCATCGCTTTCAAAGGCATCTTACTAAGATCTGATCGGGAGGTATTGCTATGTACGAAATTCAGGGAATACGTATTTTCGGCGGATACGCCTTCGGCAAAATCTATGTTCGCAGCTCGGATGAAAAACTGATACCATCCATGTTTTCAAATTCCGATTCCGTAATACTTTTAAGTCAGCGCATTCTGCCGGGTGAGCTTGTTGCAATAAAAGGGACAAAGGTTCAGGCAATATGCACAAAATACGGCTCGGACAATTCCCATGCGTCAATAATAGCCCGTTCAATGGGTATCCCCGCAATGATAGGTGTGGATTTTGATGAAGCCATGCACGGAAAGTACGCTATTATGGACTCGTATACCTCAAAGCTGATATTGGAGCCCGATGATGAGGTTTTAAATGAGTACAAAGAAAAGGCAAAAATCGATGTGGAAAGAAGACTTATGCTTTCCGAGCTGATAGGAAAGGACAACATAACAATCGACGGACACAGCATCGATATATTCGCCAATATAGGCGGCGTATCGGATCTGGAATATGTAATACAAAATGACGCCGGCGGGATAGGACTTTTCAGGACGGAATTTCTATATATAAATGCAAAGAGCTATCCGTCGGAGGAAGAACAGTTCGAAGCGTATAAGACGGTAGCTTCGCAAATGGGCGGAAAAAGAGTGATCATCAGAACTCTCGATATAGGAGCCGATAAAAAAGCGGCATATTTTAACCTTGAGCCTGAAACCAATCCTCAGCTGGGATTCAGGGCAATACGTATCTGTCTTGAAGATCAAGAGGTTCTGCGCACTCAAATGAGGGCTATACTGAGAGCAAGCGCTTACGGCAATGTGAGCATTATGTACCCTATGATATCTTCAATCTGGGAAGTAACGACTCTTAAGGATATACTCAGGGACGTTATGTTCGAGCTTGATGAAGAGGAAATAGCTTACAAAAAGGATATTTTGCAGGGTATTATGATAGAGACTCCCGCAGCCGTTCTTTTAAGCGAAGAGCTTGCACAGGAGGTGGATTTCTTTTCAATAGGAACAAATGACCTTACTCAGTATATTTTAGCCTGCGACAGACAAAACCCGAGACTCGAAAAATACAGCGATCCCCATCATCCCGCAGTGCTGCGCGCAATAAGGCAGACCGTAGAGAGTGCACACAGATACAACATCCGGGTAGGAATCTGCGGAGAGCTTGCCGCCGATATTTTAATGACGGAATTTTTCTTAAGACTGGGAGTGGACGAACTGAGCGTCACGGCGTCAAGAGTCCTTGATGTAAGAGACGCCGTAAGAAAGATAAATCTGGAGGGATAAGCTTTAGGGGAGAAAGATTTACTCCAGTCTTTCTCCCCTGCGGAGCTTATTTCTCATCTCCGATAAAGCCTTGTCCATTTTTTCGGCTTCCATAAGGGCTTTCTCTTCGGCTTCGTTTTTTTCTATGATGTCGAAAATGCCTCCGTTTTTTATGACTATTCTTCTGTCGGACATGAGAGCAAGAACGGGATCGTGCGTAGCTATCAGCACTATCTTGTCGCTGCCTGTAAGAAGCTCCATGGCTTTTTTCCTGTCAATTCCGGCATTTTCGATTTCGTCTATCAAAACAACCGAAGCCTTTGATAAAATAGCGCAGTCGGCTATCATAAGAGCCCTCGACTGACCTCCGCTCAGTGACGTTACTGCCGTGGTTTTTTCAAAGGTCTCTCCCGACAGCTCGCAGGCGGTAAGATAAACTCTGTCCACTACCATACCTATCTCTTCATTTAAAGAAAAGCAGCCTGCATGCATTGTGATAAATTCCTCAACGCTCATATCTATGACAAAGTTCATATTTTGCGACAGCTGCGCAACCAGCCTTTGCCTGTCATTTATGAATTCTCTTTCCGCCCGATGTGCATTATCGAAATACACTTTTCTTCCGGTCGGAGTATCTCCGTCCGTCTGCCATTCAATATCTTCAAGAAGTCTGCTTTTTCCGCTTCCCGTTTCTCCGACGACGGCAACCATTTCTCCACTTTTTATTTTTATAGGAACAAAGTCTTCCTTTGTCCCGTCCTTATAATGCCCGGGATATACGGTAATTTCCTTTACGGCTTCAAACTCCGTTCCGAGTATCCCGTTTACATCGGAAAGATAGGCTTCAAATTCTTCAATCTCTTTTTCAGCGCTTGTTTTTCTTTGTTCAAAAAAGCTTTCGGGAAAGGTATATATTTTATCTCTGAAAGAAAGCTCCATATTAAAGACCATATCCATGTCATCCAGATATGTCATTATAAACGGATTGGCAGCTCTCAGTTCCCTAAGCGTAATGTCTTTATTCAAGACTCTTTCTCCTCATATTCAAGCATTTTCTTAATATTACCGGTTTGATATTCGCTTCCGATTCCCATTTCTCCAAGACAATATGAACATATCGCCATAGGCATAGGAAATCTCAGGGTTTGAGATGTTATTTTGTCGGAAGAAGCCTCCTTTATAATGAGCTTTGAAAGCTCATATATTCCCTGACCCGTAAGCCCGTTTACCCTGTATACTCCCGCCTTGGGATTTGCTATCTGCACCTGACGATAAAAAACCTCCCTTTCCGCCTGAGAGACTATATCCCCTTTTGTAATAAGCACTATATCGGCAAGCTTCAGCATCGGACCTATCTTTCTCGGAGCATGTATGCCGCTCAGCTGGTCTATAACGCAGATCGCAAGCACATTTTTTATGTAGGGCGAGCAGCGGTTGCAAAGACCCGCGCTTTCGGTAAATAAAAAGTCCAGCCCCTTTTTCATTCCCCATTCATATACGTCGTCTATATTGGTAATATAATAATGGTCGGGACAAAGCTCCGAGGATAAGCCTTTTAAAGACGGTATGCCAAGCTCCGAATATATTTTGTCGTCCTGAGTTTGCAGGCAGTCGAATTTAACCGCTCCTATACCGTAATTTTCCGGCTTCATGGCTTTTACAAGCTTGGTTATGACGGCGGTTTTTCCGCTTGCGGGAGGACCCGCAAAGGTTATAAGCTTCAAGCCTCTCCTCCCATTATCCGTCTTAAATCGCTTATTGTATCGTTCAAAGACCCGGTGTACAGCTCATCCCATCCTATAAACCTCAATTTGCCCGGAAGCTCGTTATCCACGCACTGCGATCCCGACGGAAAAAAGCCCCTTTTTCTGAATATTTCTCCTGTTTTTTTAGAAAACAGCACATCCGTTATTTTCCTTGCCTCTGCGGTATCCCTTGAGCTTACGGTTATGGGAAGAGTAAGATTTCCGTTTTTAAACCATACCAGCTCCATGCCGTTCTGCATTGCCTTCATTCTCGCAAAAAACCAAGCCATAAGCATGATGAAAGGCTTTTCCTTTACACCTCCCGGCTTTATCATCTGAGACGGATGCACTCCCGCTATGGCATTCTTTCTAAACCTTTTAACAGCTTCTTCTCCGCCTATCTTATAAAAATACATGAGAAAGATGCTTTTCAGCATGGCTCCGTCGTCGGGATACATTATGCTGTTTTCATATTCTTCGTTCAGCAGATCCTCTATGTTTTCAGGCACTTTTCTACCGTTTGCCTGTCTCATATCCACAACGGGTGTAAGTGGTATGGCTGCAATTACGTCGAACCTGCCCTTAGGATCTTTCAGATCGGCAAAATCAGGATTGTCCAATCTGTCTCCGGAAAGCGCTTTGAAACCATTTTCACGCAGATACCTGCTTCCGACCATACCCTCAACTCCCGAGCCGAAGATAACGTCCGGTTTCATATATTCAAAATGACTATCAACCCATTTTTCTCCGAACTCCGCCATGGCGAGATTATATATGCTTTTATCGCCGAGCTCCCTGTCGAGCTGTTCCTGAATCGGAAGCTGTATCATGCTCGGAAGTCTTCCTAGAAGCTTGGCGTTAATATTTTCATTTGTATAATTAAGGATCTTATCCATTTATTTTCCTCTTTTATGCTCACGCCCTCTGCGTCTTAACGTCCTCTTTTTAGCTGCCGCAAGCTCCGAGGGCCTCAGCCTTTGACGCACTTCTTTCATCGGAGTCTTTGTTTATAACCCCTATCGGCAGAACGCTCGTGTATTCGGTTCCCTCTATATCAAGACTTCTTATCCTGACATCCACGTCGAATGCCCGTCTGAGCTTCTGTTCTATAATGGTGCTCTTTGCGTCCCCGAAGGAGCTTGTTCCGTCTCTGTACAAAATAAGTGCCTTGTCCGAAACCGATATTGCATGCTCGGGATAATGTGTATTGAAAATGGACGATATATGTCTGTCCCTGCAAAGACTTTTTATGGTATCAAGAACAATAATCTGATTTTTAAAATCAAGATTACTTTCAGGTTCATCCAGAATAAGCAGCTCGGGGTCGGCCGCAAGCGCCCTTGCCACAAGCACCATTTGAAGCTCTCCTCCGCTTATTTCGTTGCACAGCTTTCCTCTTAAGTGCTCTACGCCTATCATTTCAAGGCATTCCTCCGCCTTCTTTTTATCCTCTTTTCCCGGCTGTGAAAGCAGTCCAAGATGTGCATTTCTTCCCAGGAGGACCATTTCTTCCGTGGTATAAGAAAAAGAGGATTTCTTAGCTTGAGGAACGTAGCCTATTCTTTTCCATATATCCTTTATTTTCCAATCCTGCCACTTTTTATCGTCTATATATGTGGCTCCGCTCTTCCATCTGTTGAAGCCCAGGGTGCATTTTAAAAGAGTGGTCTTACCCACTCCGTTGGAGCCGAGTATTGACAGAATTTCCCCCTGTTCCACGTTAAAGCCTATATTGTTGAGTATATTCTTTTGTTTTTTGTATCCGAAGGAAGCGTTACGAACCTCAAATATCATGTCTTTATACCTCCGGTTTTTCTTAGCAGGATTATAAATACCGGCGCTCCCACTATTGCAGTGAGAATGGATATGGGTATTTCCGCCGCCGTAAGGCTTCTTGCCAATGTGTCTATCAAAAGTAAATATGTTCCGCCAAGCCCTATGCTTGCAGGTATAACATATTTATTGTTGTTTCCGAATATCATTCTCGCTATGTGCGGAATGAGTATTCCTACCCAGCCTACCTGTCCGCACATCGCTATTACCGACGCGGTTATAAATGTAGCCGAGGATACTGTTATTCCCCTCATAAGCTTAAGATTTGCCCCCAAAGCCTTAGCTTCATCTTCATTAAGTGAGAGGACATTCATTTTCCATCTTAAAAGAAACAGAATAAAAATTCCTATAAGCATAGGTGCGGTTCCTACAAAAAGGTCGTTAAAATCCGTACCCGCCAGACTTCCCATGAGCCAATAGGTTATTTCGGGCAGCACCTCTTCCGGATCGGCAGTATACTTTATGAGAGATACAAGAGCCTCAAAAAGTGCGCTTATCACCATGCCCGCCAATATGAGCATTACCAAAGAAGATTGATCTCTTATCTTTGAAATGGTGTATACCAATATCACCGAAGCTATTCCCATGACAAAGGAAACGGTTTGTATCCCTATTGAGGAAAATCCCAGCAATATTCCCAAGGTGGCTCCGAAAGAAGCCCCCGTGGCTACACCCAAAGTATCGGGTGTAGCCAGAGGATTTGAGAACATGCTCTGAAACGAAGCTCCGGCAACGGACAGTCCCGCTCCGGCTATTACAGCCAGTATCGCCCTCGGAAGACGTATGGTCTTAAGTACTATCGTATAGTTGACATCGTTAACCTCTTTTCCGAAAAGAACCTTAAAACAATCCTCAAGAGGTATTGAATATCTTCCGACGGTAAGCGCCGTAAAAAATGCCGCTGCCAGCGCAAGCGTTATCGTAATTACCCACAGTATCTCAGTTCTTCTTTTCATTTAATTTAAAGTCCGCCTCCCGCTTCTCTTACAGGGTTGTACATCGCTTCTATTTGTTTATCACTGAGTTCGATACCGAAGAAATCCTTAAGATAATCTTTTGTAACTTTATTCAAATCCACGTCTTTAAACAGCTCAGGATAAACCGTTTTTGCAAGCCATTGCAATGTAACGGGCGTATCGGTTCCGGGGGTGTACGATCTGTAAAAGCCGAGCGGCATTTTATACACGCGCTTATTCTGAACAGCCGCCACAGTGCTCCAGTTATCGCCTCCTATCGCATTGCTGTACAGATCCTCAGGCTGCGCTCCGGTAAAGTTGGTTATGATTATCACGTCCGGATTCCATTCGTAGACCTGTTCCATGCTTATCTGTATTGCTGCACCGTCTTCCTTTTCAGCTACATTTACCGCTCCTACCATATCGCACCACTTCTGTCCGAAGAAGTTGCGTCCTGACGCCACCATTACATTTTCATTGTATCTGAACAGGAATAACACCCTTACTCTGTCCTCATCCTTTATTTCCGATACCACGGACGTGATGTCATCAAGAGTCTGCTTGCTGTATTCCTGAACCTTCTTGCCGATTTCGTATTCTCCAAACACCTGATCCAGAAGATCGATCCAGTTAACATAAGTATCCAGAAGATCCCACTTCCATGATGATGCGGATACCACAACAGCGGGTATTCCGGCTTTAGTAAGCGCATAGGCTTCTTCCTCTCCGACGCCTATAACGACATCGGGCTTAAGCTTTAAGACCTCTTCAACATTAACCTCATCCCCCTGAATAAATTCCGTGCTCGCATTTAAAATTTCGGGATAAAGTTCTCCGAGAAGTCCGTTTTTTGCGGCAGCCATTGAAAAAGGATGTATTCCTATTATTTTTTCTGCGGAGCCCAGATATGCCGCTATAACAGACGGCATGGGATAAAAGCTTCCTACAACTACACGCTCGATTTTGTTCGGAACTTCAACCTCCCGCCCTGCATGATCTATAACCTTGTGCGTGCCTTCAGCCTCATTTTCAGCAGCTACGGATACGGCTTCTCCCGAACCGCCGCTGTTCTGAACCGCGGCTTCAGCAGCCTCAGATGAAGCTGCGTCGGAAGACGCTCCTGATCCCGCATTGCCGCATCCCGCAAACATAACTGCGGTCATACATGCCGCTGTCATAACGGCTAAAATACTTCTTTTTATCATTTTTTCCTCCTCTCCCTTACAGGGATATATAATGATTTATTAACTAAGCGAATGCGGCTGCACCGCATTCAGCCTGAGTTCCCATTCATGTTCGTCAAAAAAGTTCCAGTTCTGTTTGCTGCACACACGGCTGGATACCGCAAAATGCGGAAGAGCTATCTTGGTTTTTTTCGTTTCTATGAGATTCAAAATCAAAGGATCTGCTATTACCGTCTCAATTTTTTCATCATTTACTTTTTCAATTATCTTGTCCTCATCGTAAAGGTTTACTATTCCGAGCTTTGCCATTTCCTTAGTTTTTCCGCTTAGAGTGCATACTTCGGATTCAATTCCCTTTTTTTCAAGCAGATCGGCTATTGCGGATGTTATGACGGCATCATGTATGATGCATGCTTTCCTTACGCATCTGTTTTCATTCTCCGTATTTCTTGTTGTGAATATCCCGGACTTCTTATTTTTTATGACCTCTTCAAGCCTTTCAAAATAACTGTCCGTATCGGATTTTGATATCGGAAGCCCGCATAAATAAGGCATTCCGAGTTTTTTATCATAATAGGCGGCAAGCTCCAGTCCCGACTGTGTAAACGCCAAATTAAGCGCCGCACCTTCTATATCTTTTATCTGATCCATACTTCCATATTTATTGCCGGGTATTCTCAGCTCATATCCTCTTTTTTCAAATATAGATCTCAAATATTCAAAATTTTCTTCGGGTATATCAAGAGGGGTTGCTCCGAGGATATTCAGCTTTTTGCCCGCTTCACTTCTTTTACCGTCATTAAGCTCAATATAATAATCTGTAACAGCCTTTACCGCCATTACTATTCCGTCCTTGTAAGAACCCTTTATTCCCGCTGTTGCAAAGCCGAATGCCGGTATGCTCGTCCTTGAGCTTATCGCTCTTGCCACTCCCTTAAAATCAAAACCTATAACATTCGGAACGGGACTTCCTACTATGGCTATAAATTCCGGCTTCATCTCTCTTGCCGCTTCGGATATTCTGCTTATGAATTTTTCATCATCCCCGAGTATTGCGTCTATTTTTCTTAGGCTTGTGCAATAAACCATGGACTCGCTTCCGTACCACCTCGGCTCGTCAAAGTGCGTATAATTACCGGTACAGCCCGCAGCATCATGTATACAGATCATTCCGCCCAAATCAAACAGCGCCGAGCAGGCTCCCGAATAGTCTCCCGATATCGGAGGAAGATAAAGACAAACTCTGTTATTCATCAAATTACGCCTCCGTACTCTTCTATCAGCTTTCTTATATCAGCCTTTTCTTTTATAGACTCCTCCAGCATTTCCATGAGAAGCCTTACTCCATGATATCCGTATAACGGATCCTCCGAGGTCACATTGGCAATAAAGGAGCTCTGCACAAGGTACGCTCCTTCTTCTCCTATGGCTATACAATATTTTTCCTCTGTCGTGCGCCTATACATCTTCGGCAGATCGGATTGTACTATGTTTATATACGGTATTTCTTTTGTGACCGCTTTAAGTGCAGGCTCGTCGGGAGCTATAATCTGCTCTGCATAAACATCCGTAACATTGAAGCCGTATTTATGCAGGGCAAGTGCCAGCTGAAACGGAAACGGCGTCGCACTGTCCGACACTACAATCGGAATGCCTCCTACCGCTTCTTTCGCTCTTTTTACAGCTGCGACTGCGGACTCTCTGTATATTTCCAGTTCACGGGATAAATTCTCTCCAAGTATTTGCTGAAGCTGCATATATTGCTTATCAATTACGTCAATATCAAAGCTTGATGGCATATATATCGGGATTATTCCTATCCGTTTGCTCAAGTTATCAATCGCATATTTTACAAACGGCTTTACATAAACGGCATACTTCGAACGGGACATATCCAGATAATCTTCAAAGGTATTGCAGTCCCCTATCTGTCTAACCTTATGTCCGTGACTTTCAAGCACATATACAAGATCGCTGTCCTTAGGATACGGATAAAAATTACCGAACACGGATATGCTTTTATCCCTTGATGAAGGATAAGGAAGCGGTTTGAGCATGGCGTCGAAAGTACTTATCATGGGCGGTATCCTTGTGTCCGCCGCTATGGGGTTCATGTGCCCCGCCTGAAAGTATATGTCCGTATGTTTTTTTCTCGCCTTTTCAAGAACGGCTTCCAAATCCGTTCCTATAAAATCATCCAGGCATGAAACATATATATAAAGGAGCCGTATAGTCTTCTTTGATCTTGTAAGCAGCTCTTCTATGCTGTCCTCAATTATCCCGTCATATCCGCTTATGATATCCTCGTGTTGTATGTAAACATATGAAATCTGATCCTTATAACCGTGCTGTATTGCTCCGAGCGAGCCGTGTCTGAAACATGCCGCAGGGCATACGAACAAAAGATAGCTGTCCGGTATCTTGGCTGCGAGTCTTATTATCCCCCAGCCTCCGTGAGCGGGAGAGCAATAGCAGAGATCTTCTTTAAATTCAACCATATTACCTGTCTCCATCTCCCCTTGTACATGCCTCTATCATTCTCTTTGCAAGATTCTCATATTCCTTTGCCATGTCGGAATCCGGAAACTTTTCTATTACCGTTTTTCCTTCCGTTTCAGCTTCCTGTATGAGTTTGCACCTGTGAACGGTCTGTATGAGTTCTATTTCACTTTCTTTCGCAAAACGGCTTACTATTTCAGTTTCGTTTTCAACAAGTCTTTCATTTAAAATAAGTCCTCTGACTCTTGCATAGCCTCTTTCTTTAAAATTATCCACGGCATGCTTGATATTGTCGGCTGCAAAAAGAGCCATCATTTCTCCGGATGTGACTATGAAAATATGCTCCGCATAGCCGTCTCTGATAGGCATGGCAAAGCCTCCGCATACAACATCCCCCAGTACATCATAAAGAACCACATCAGGTTTGTAGGTTTCAAATGCTTCCAACTCTTCAAGCTTCTGAAATGCCGATATTATCCCGAGTCCCGCACAGCCGATTCCGGGGGTGGGTCCCCCCGATTCTACACAGAACACATTTCCGAAGCCGACCTGTACCAAATCTTCAAGCTCCACATCCTCACCCTTTTGCTTTATCATTTCAAGAACGGTTTTTATCTCTTTGCCCCCGAGAAGATTTTTGGTGGAATCCGCTTTCGGATCACAGCCTATCTGCATTACTCTATATTTTTTTGACAGAGCCGCAGCTATATTTGAAGTGGTTGTAGACTTGCCTATTCCGCCTTTTCCGTATACTGCAATCTTTATCATTTATTTCCCCCGCCCGACTTTAACTTCTTTATCCTAATCTTGTTGTTTTTTTGCCCCTTTTAAGATAGGATATTTGGTTAGTAATCACTAACTACTTTGATACCATAGCAAATCCTTTTATAAAAATATGTTGCCGCGGCAACATTTTGTGACAATGATAAAATTCTTGAAAAATTTAAAAAGCTCTCCTCTTTTTACGGATTTTGCCGAGAAGGAGATTTATCAGTTATTGCAGCATGACGGTTATTTCACCAAGGATTACCTTAAGGAAACGGCTATTTTGGCTCCCGGATACTCCATACACTATGCGGGTATAATTCTTGACGGAGAAATCGACGTTATTCAGAATTCATATATGGGTAACGACGAAATAGTGGAAAGGTCTTTCCCCGGGGAACTGATCGGACAGGCATTTTGCATAACGAGACAACTTAATTCCTTTATCACATTCAGATCAAAAACAAACTGTTCGGTTCTTTTTTTAGACTTGAATAAAATTCTCTCAACTCCAAAGGATAAACGATATTTTTATAAATTCACCAAAAATATCAGCGCAATTCTGGCCGGAACCAACATAAAATTAAATAAAAAGATACAGCTTATAACTCAAAAAACTCTGAGGCAAAAGCTGCTTAACTGCTTTTATCAAATGGCGGACGCTTCCGGAAGCAATACCATTACCTTACCCTTCAATAGAGAACAGCTGGCTCAATATATATGTGCGGAACGCTCCTCGGTCAGTAGAGAGCTCGGACGAATGCAGGATGATAATGTTATAAAAATAAACGGAAACAGCATAACCCTATTGCAGAACACCTATATCTAATGCATTTCATTTTACGGGGCTCTATTGGTAATATGTACTCGATTCACCGAACATCCGGTAAATCGGGTACATACTACTTTCGGCAGTACCTTTTTGCAGTCCGATTTAATCAATATCATTCCTTTCGGTGATGTT
This sequence comes from uncultured Lachnospiraceae bacterium, assembly GCA_963553525.1. GTDB lineage: Bacteria > Bacillota > Clostridia > Lachnospirales > Lachnospiraceae > Butyrivibrio. The sequence goes on from CAUVOD010000006.1 coordinate 59,885, forward strand.
TTTAGAAACAAATAATAGTAATTTTATTAGTATATCATTTATATTTTCATCAGAAAGGAGAAAAAGTTATGAAAAAAGTTATTTCGGTTTTAGTTGCAATGACTCTCTGTTTTTCCCTGACTGCCTGCGGCGGATCTTCGGGAAAAACGGGCGCATCGGCGGAAAAAGCCGATACAAAGTCTGAAAGTGACGCATCGGCAGCGGAGTCTACGAGTGTAGAGCAGACTTCGGTTCCCGGAGAGCCTTCAAGCACCGGCGACGGCTATGCTCCAAAAGAAGATGTCCTTAGACTGATAAAATGGATAGACAGCGGTTATGCGAACGGTCTTACCTATGAAGAAGTACGCGACTTTATCGGTGTGGACGGCTACGACTGCGGAAACAGCGGTCCCAATACAATGACCGAGCTCGGGGATCATTACTTCAACTGGTATGCCGATGATACGCATTACATTCACGTATGCTTCCGCGGCAATGATGAAACCGGAAAATTCGAGTGCATCAACCAGTGGAATACAAGCGGCTTCGACAGCTCCGAGTGGGCCGATATAGACCTTACGGACTGGCTTATAGCAAACGCCAACACGGAAGATACCGAAAACGTAACCCTGAACATGACGGAATTCTACGACGGCGGCATCGTAAAGGTGAGCGCAGACGTACCCAAGGGCAACTGGTACTGTGAAGAATACGGAACAAAAGTTTATTTCTATAATGTTCCCGATGAGAAAAGCGCTTATTCGGATTCTCCCCGCATCCAAACGGAAGTGGATAAGACACTCGAATACTTTGACAAGCATAAGGACGACTTCGAGAATCTTGAAGAGATAGACAATATGACTATCGGCGGAATAGAGATGTCGGGACGCAAATACAATTATTCAGGAATGGACTGGACAGAGTATGTGGGCAAGCTGGATGACGACTTCGCGATCTCGGTAAAAATATCGGGGGTAAATATATCCGAGGGAACAGAAGGTGAAGTAATCATGAAAAGTATAAAGTTCAGCAAATAAATGATATTCTTCCTGTCGGTATCGGCTCGTATTTCCATTATGAGCCGGGGCGGCAACGCTTACAAAAATAATAGATCACAAAATATACCGACCTGTTTACCGGGTCGGTATATTTTTATTTATGCGCACAATGAGCCAAAGTACGAACTTGCTCGATATCTTGGCGAATGCCCGGGTAACGAAAAAACTCGCAAAGCGTATTTTTCGTAGTCCAATTTAAGTATAATTTAATCCGCATATTATATACGCCTCAGCAATTTACGTTTAACAGCAATTCCTTTTACGATTATCGGCGAATTTACGACTGAATTTAATTAGGATATAATTTTAAACACCTTATATACATATAATTCAGTTCGGCAAGACAGCCTGATTATATGAAAAGCATACGATATTTGCAGCACCTCGGGCAGATTGGAATATCTATCCCGTACTCAATATTCCCGTTGAATATGCTTCCGAACTATAAAGCCTGCTTTAAGCAATCTAAAGACCGAAAAGATATTTTCTCTGCAAATTAAATATAAGGCGGAGCGAAGGGAGATTTATATGACTTTGGATCAATTAACATATTTTGTTACTATCGCAGAAAAACAAAATCTTACAAAAGCTGCTGAGCAGCTGTTTATAAGTCAGTCCGCTCTTAGCAAAGCGATACGTGTTATGGAAGAAGAGCTTCAAACGGAACTTATCCGACACAATGTCCGGAATTTCTCACTTACTGAAGCAGGAAAACTTTTTTATAGTTATGCTCTGGATATTCTGTCCTATTATGATGCCAAAACAAGTGAGTTTCTATCACAACTGCAGGGAGCGGTAGATTCGATAAAACTGGGTATACCTCCCACTGCCGGAGCCATCTATTTTTTCTCCGTACTTCATAGATTTCGTAAAAAATATCCCGATATAAGTCTGGATATTTCAGAACAGACCTCTAGACTGCTTCCTGATATGCTTATCAATGATAAAATCGATATGGCTGCCGTTATTGAACCCTTTGAAGACAACAGATTTGCTAAAAAAATCGTATATAAATCCGAAGTTGTAGCGGTCATTTCAAAGCATCACCGACTGGCGAAAGAATCTAGTATCCCGTTCAGTGAGCTTAGTGAAGAACCCATTCTTATGATTTCAAAAGCATTTCAATTCTATGATGTCGCCATAAAACAATTTCGTAAGGCGGGAATAGAACCGAAAATTATTTTTGAAAGCTATCATTGGGAATGGCTGTTTGAAATGTCTGCCAATAACCAAGGGGTAAGCCTTTTACCTAAGCCGCTTGTTGAAAAATTTAATGGAGATAAAGTAAAATTGCTCTCCCTCTCCGAACCTGATTTTCCCTGGATGCTCTCGGTTATTTATAAAAAAAACAAGGTGCTTACAGAAGCGATGAAGAGTTTCCTTAAAGAGTGCCGAGTGGAATAAAAAAGAATATCTCTACTTGTTTTTGAGAGATTGAAACAAAAATCAATCTCTTTTTTTGTGCCTTTTAACCGTGAATTAAAATCATGGACAATGAAAACTGTTTATTTCTCAAGCTTCTCTTCTGTTGATATAGTGTTTTATATAAAGCGCAGCTGTGCATGATGTATCTATAGATCTGTTGTAGCAGAAAGGAGATTTCATGAATAATCAGCCATCAAACAAAACGATGTCAAGAGCGGTGTTTCTTGAAATTATCATGTTTTTCACTTATTCCTTCTTTGCGGTTAACTGGATTGCCGGAAGTACATTGACTCCTCAAATCGCCGCATATTTCGGAGTTGACAGCGGAGCCACCTCATCTTTTGTCTCCAATGCGGTTACACTAGCGAAGATCGTAGGAAACTTTGCCGCAGCGTCAGTTCTGAAAAAACTTCTGCCGAAAAAATCCATAGGCCTGGGTTCTCTTCTGATCTTTACCGGAAGCTTGGTAGCTATCTTTTCTCAATCCTATTGGATGTTTGTAGTCGGAAGATTCATCATGGGCTTCGGAGGTGCAGTATTTGTAATATATTTCGCACCGTTGGTAATCCACTATTTTACGCCAAAGCAACGACCTACCGTAAATGCATTGAATAGCGTAGCCTACAATTTCGGAGCCATATTGGCGTTATTCATCGTAAAAACCGTTATATCCTTAATGCGGACATGGCAGAATAGCATGGGATTTTTTGCCGCAATAAGCGGGATACTGTTCGTTCTATGGCTGCTGCTTGGAGAAGACTTCGAGATCAACAGAGCCGGAACTGATCGAGAGATTGAAAAATTCTCTATGGCGGATGCCCTAAAAGAAAGTATAACTTGGCTGCTTCCGTTTACTTACTGCGGGGTTTTGATTCTGTACCTAACGCTTCTACAATTATTTCCTCAAACAGACGGCGCGGTAATAGGTTCGGCTACACTCAGCGCATTAACCGGTATAGGAGGTGTTCTGGGTACAGTAATTGCCATCTGGCTGTCCGGGCGTTATTCAAAACGAAAGCCGGTCATAATTATATGCGGTCTTGTTATGACGGGAAGCGCATTTCTAATGGTTACAACTCATAATCCCTCAACGGCAATAGCAGCTGCCTTGACTCTGGGAACCTTTATGTTCACGCCTATGACCTCTCTGATGATGATTCCTCAGGAACTTCCCGGCATGACCCCGGCACGCTTGACGGTTATCATGGGGCTGTTCTGGGCTGTTTCCTATATCATAGAAACAATTGTATTCTTCCTGTTCGGAGTACTCAAAGATCATACAGGAAGCTATACCTGGAGTATTTATATAGCAGTCGTTCTGAGCCTCACCTTTGTGTTGGGCGGACTGTTCCTGCCGGAAACGGGCAGGAGTAGACAGGAGGTGTAAAAGATGTTGTATGAAATAAAAAAACAGCCTCTTCCCAATGGAGAAATCCTGGCTTACAGAGAGACGGGCAGCGGAGAAAAAACTCTACTGCTGATCCACGGAAACCAGAGCTCTTCTCTTTTTTATGAGTTTCTGATGCGCGATTTTGAGAACTCCGCTCACCTCATAGCTGTTGATATGGCGGGCTTCGGAAATTCCGAATACAAGTCAAGACATATGACTATAAAAGAATGGGCTGATGATATTGCACTTTTTATGACTGCCAAGAATATTGACAACGCAATTGTTCTGGGATGGAGTGCGGGAGGCGGAGTGGCTATGGAGCTTTCCGCCTGCTACCCTGATAAAGTACAGAGTCTGGTTTTACTTGCATCGGTCGGGGTAAAAGGATTCCCGTTGCCTAAACGCAATCAAGATCTCACGCCCGTGGAAGGAGAGTATCTCCATAAGCGGGAGGACGTTGTTCAAGATCCCGCTATTTTAATTCCCGTCACCTCCGCAATACAAAAAAAGGACACGGATTTTTTACACAATATCTGGAAGCGTACCATCTTCAACCTCCACGCCCCTGATGAAAATGTTTTTGATGCGTATATGCAGGAAATTCTTAAAGAACGGTGCTTTGAAGATATAAGCGTTGCACTTTGCCAATTTAACATTACACATGAGGATGCAATTACTCCGGGTACCGGGAATATTTCAAAAATATGCTGTCCCGTGACTTGGATCCACGGAAGACAGGATATGATTGTACCTTTCTCCACAGGTGAGGACAGTATACGATACTTTGAAGGGAAAGCCCGCTTGTTTCCCATTGAAGAAGCCGGACACGCCGCCTTTATGGATCAACCGGAGATATTTAACGGCATTTTAAAAAAAGTGCTGGCTCAATGTATATAATGATGTATAGAAAAATCTTCTGAATAAGAAAGGAATAAAATTATGAAGTCATTTCAAGAAATGTATAATGAGAAGAAAACCTCTGCCGAAAAAGCATTGGAGCTCATACAAGATAACGATTATATGTTTTCAGCTCAAGCTGCGGGAGAACCGGCGGAAATCCTTTCGCACCTGCAGCACCTGAAAACTACCGGCGTCAAAAATGTCATACTTAACACCTGTCTTCCTCTCCAATATTACGACGCTTTCAAAGATCCTGAGATGAAAGGTATCTTGGATCATAACGGATGGTTTTTCAGTGCTGGGCTTAGAGATGCACATAAAAAAAAGATGGTATATGCCGTTCCGCAAAGCTCAACCTCCATACTTCGAAAAACGCTGCAGAGATTGGAATTTGAAAAACGTCGTCCCGTGGTTCTTGCTACTGTGTCTCCTATGGATGAACACGGCTACATGACGCTTTCCGTCAGTGCTATTTATGAGAGAGATCTGATCAATCACGGAGCTTTGACCATTTTGGAGGTGAATCCCAATTTCCCCAGAACGTACGGTGACACATTGGTGCATATTTCGGAAGCAGCCGCTTTGGTAGAAACAAACAGACCTATCCCGGCAGTGAATCCCGCTCCATATACGGACGTTGATGCGTCAATCGGAAAGCATATAGCTTCACTTATTGATGACGGTTCCACAATACAACTCGGAATTGGTAATATTCCTAATGCCGTAGCCAACGAGCTCAGAAATAAAAAGCATCTGGGAATTCATACTGAAATGTTCACTGAAACAATGGTTGATTTGATTGAATGCGGAGCCGTTGACAACAGCCGGAAGGGCTTTTACAACGGATACTCCGTTTGTTCCTTTACATTAGGCAGTCAACGTCTTTACGACTTCATCAATAACAACCCGTCTGTTCTGTTTAAATCATGTACTTTTACCAATGATCCGTACACTATCGGACGCAATAATCAATTCGTGTCTGTCAATGCCACACTTGAAATTGATCTCACCGGACAGTGTGCTTCAGAAACGGTAGGTCATTATCAGTGGTCCGGAACCGGAGGGCAGTCGGAGACAGTGCAGGGCTCTCAGATGTCCAAGGGCGGAAAATCAATTATTGCGATGCATTCTACTTACACGACGCGGGATGAACATGGAAATGAAACTCTTCACTCAAAAATTGTTCCTTTTTTACATACAGGTGCAGTTGTGACAACTTCCCGCAATGATACCGATTATATTGTTACCGAGTACGGTATTGCTTGGCTTAGAGGTCTTAATGTGGCCAGGCGTGCAGAGGCGTTGATTAATATTGCACATCCGCAGTTTCGTGATGAACTTCGCAAAAAATGTGAAG
>CAUVOD010000007.1:0-65511 GCA_963553525.1 uncultured Lachnospiraceae bacterium
CTGTTGATATAATTGTTAAAAAGATAGATCCTCCATATTGATAAAAAAAATACATACTGAAATAATGTTTATAATCAAGGCTTTTCAGCTTACTTATAAACCTCGGTAAAATTGTAAATTTTCCCTTATTCTGTTATAATACAGGGAAGTTTTATACTTATTAACAGTATTATTATTACTATTAGTTTTATATATTTTATTATTTTATATGCGAACAGGCGATGCGCAATAAGAGGATAATATAAATGAAATTCAAGTGTGCAAAAAAAGAATTGGCAGGACGTATCCAGATTGCCAAAACAGCGGTTCCTTCAAGAACCACTATGGCTATTTTAGAGTTCATATATATTGAAGTTCAAAATGCAGCCATCAGATTTTTTACAAATGATGAAGAAAACGGGATAGATACTGTTGTTAACGGTGAAATATTGGAGCAGGGCTTTATTGCAGTTGAAGCAGGGGTTTTTTCTTCAATAATTTCATCTCTTCCCGACAGTGAGATCACTCTTACTTCTGATGAAGATTACAGACTTATAATAGAATGTGAAAAAACCAAATTTACGCTCCCGGGCAGAAGCGGCGACGATTTTCCCTTTCCTCCCGAAGTTGAGCAGGTTGGCGGTATAAGCATATCTCAGGGATTATTTAAGAAATTTATTTCACAAACGGCTTTTTGTGTATCTTCAAACGAAGCAAATAAGATAATGACCGGCGCTCTTATTGACATAAATGAAAATATGTTTTCAATATGTGCTCTTGACGGTCACAGAATAGCTATCAGAAAAACGGAGCTTTCAAGTGATTATGTTTCAAAAAAAGCCATAGTTCCCGGAAAATCGTTGAGAAAGGTTGAAAGCATACTATCAGATGATGAAACTAAAATAGTTGATATTTATATTGCGGATCATTATATTTCATTTTTCATCGACGACACCAAATTTACATGCAGATTAATAGAAGGCTCTTTCTTTGATGTTTCTCAGATGCTTTCGGGAGATTATGAAACTAAAATTCATTTAAACAGAAAGAAATTTCTTGACGGAATAGCTCAGGCTATGTCGATTGCAAGCGACGCCGACAAAAAGCCTATTATTTTAGGTATTACCGATGAAGAAGATATGACGCTTAAGGTTTCATCTACCAGAGGATCCATGAACGGAGCCGTTCCTGTTGAAAAGCAGGGAAAGGATATAATGATAGGCTTTAATCCCAGATTTTTAACAGATGCCCTTAAGGCTGTAGAGGATGAAGAAATTGACGCTTATTTTGTAAATGCAAAAGCTCCCTGTTTTATAAGAAATACTGATTCGAGCTATCTGTATATGATATTGCCTATCAATTTTAAAACTATAGATTAAAAAAGACGATATTATAAATTTTTTAATTAAATCAAAACAAACAACGGTTTATAAATGAAAAATATAAGTATAAGCTTAAGAGCGGGCGAGGATTATATAAAGCTTGTTCAGGCGATGAAAAAATCCGGAATCGTTTCTGAAGGAAGCGACGCTTCACATTTAATTGAAGAGGGTAAGGTTCTGGTAAACGGAGAAGTGGATACCAGAAGAGGAAAGAAGCTCAGAGTAGGAGATAAGTTCAGCTTCAAGGATATAGTTGTCGAAATAAAAGAGTAGGATAAGGACTTTAAATTTTTTATGATAATTAAGAGCGTAGAGCTCTCTGATTTTAGAAATTATGAGAATTTGTCTCTTAATTTTGATAAAGGTATAAATATTCTTTATGGAGATAATGCTCAAGGAAAAACAAATCTTCTTGAAGCAATTTTTCTTTCACTTACCACTAAATCGCATAAGGGAGCAAAGGATAAAGAGTGTATACGCTTTTCTTCAAATGAAGCTCATATCAGAACAGCTGTGGACAGGAACGGTCTTATACAGCGTATTGATGTGCATTTAAGAGCCTCAAAAGGAAAGGGTGTGGCAATAGACGGACTGAAGATGAAAAAGGCGTCCGACTTTTTAAAAAAGCTGTCGGCACGCGTGATTTTTTTTGCACCTGAGGATCTTGAAATTATTAAAGGACCTCCCTTAGAGAGACGAAGATATCTTGACTTGGAGCTGTGTCAGGCAGATCACCTGTACATGGAGTCGCTTCAAAAATATACGAAGCTTTTACAGCAGAGATCGTCGGTTCTTTTAAAAATAAAAGAAAATTACAAAAAAAATACCTTTGATAAAACGGATATAAATACACTTCTTGATATTTATGATAAAAGTTTGGTTGAGTGCGGAAGTGAAATAATAAAAAAAAGAGCGGTATTTATAGAAAATTTAAATCCCGTAATGAAAAAGGTGCATGGAGTAATAACTGCGGATAAAGAGGATTTATCTCTTTTATATGCTCCGAATGTAAATATTCGGGAGTATGAAGAAGAGCTTCGCTTAAGCAGACAAAAGGATATAGCAACCGCACAAACCAACTGCGGGCCCCACAGGGATGATATTTCATTTATGGTAAGAAATTATCATTCGGGAAAGCTTTCAAACAGAAGCATAGATATCAGAAAATTCGGTTCTCAGGGTCAGCAGAGAACCTGCGCTCTTTCAATGAAGCTTGCGGAAATAGAGCTTGTGAAAAAAAACGGATATTCCGCACCTATTATGCTGCTGGATGATGTTCTTCCCGAACTTGATGAAAGCAGACAAAACAAGCTTCTTTCAGCAATCGGGGATTTGCAGACTATTATGACATGTACGGGTCTTGACGATTTTGTTCTTTCGAGACTTAAGGTTGATAAAATATTTAGGGTTACTGACGGAAATATAGAAGCACAGAATTAAGAAAAGAGGAAAAATGTCAGAAAACGAGAATGTAGGGAAGGGATTAACAGAGGGAGTTTTTGATGATAATGCTTCATCAAATTTAACGGATACTTCTGTAAGCAGTGAATACGGTGCAGACCAGATCCAAATATTGGAGGGTCTGGAGGCTGTCAGAAAACGACCCGGTATGTATATCGGCACAACGGCTTCAAGAGGACTTCACCATCTTGTATATGAAATTGTTGACAATTCAGTTGATGAGGCACTGGCAGGTTTCTGCTCACATATTCAGGTAACGATACATCAGGATAATACGATAACCGTTTCGGACAACGGGCGCGGAATACCCGTAGGAGTAAATCATAAGTCGGGACTTCCGGCTGTCGAGGTCGTATTTACAATATTACATGCCGGCGGAAAATTCGGCGGAGGAGGATATAAGGTATCCGGCGGACTTCACGGCGTGGGAGCCTCCGTTGTAAACGCTTTATCAGAGTGGCTTGAAGTAAAGGTATATCAGGGCGGAGAAATACATCATCAAAGATATGAAAGAGGTCATGTATGTCATCCTCTTAAGCTTGTCGGTAAATGTGATGAGGAAAAAACCGGAACCGAGGTAAGCTTCAAACCGGATCCGGAAATTTTTAAGGAAACAACGGTTTTTGAATATAAGGATTTAAGAAGAAGACTCAGGGAAATGGCTTTTCTTACAAAAAAGCTCAGAATTACCTTAACTGATGAGAGAATATCGGAAATTCAACCGGAAAAAATAAGTGAAACCTTTTATTATGAAGGCGGAATAAAAGAATTTGTCGAATATCTCAACAGAAATCAGACGGCTCTTTATGACGACATCCTTTACTTTGAAGGCTTTAAAAATAATGTTCAGGTTGAGGTATCGCTTCAGCATAACGATTCTTACAACGAATCGACCTATACCTTTGTAAATAATATAAATACTCCCGACGGAGGAACTCATCTTGAGGGCTTCAGAGCCGCTCTTACCAAAACCTTTAACGATTATGCCAGAAATTCAAAGATGTTAAAGGAGTCGGATGACAATCTTACGGGTGAGGATATAAGAGAAGGCTGTACCGCAATCATTTCCGTAAAAATAGAAAATCCGCAGTTTGAAGGGCAGACCAAGCAAAAGCTTGGAAATACGGAAGCAAGGAGCGCAGTCAACAGTATATTGAGCGAGCAGCTTACATACTATCTCGAGCAGAATCCGTCCGTTGCAAGAATTATACTTGATAAAGCCATTACTGCCTCACATGCAAGAGAGGCGGCAAGAAAAGCAAGAGATTTAACCAGAAGAAAAGGAGCTCTTGATAATCTCGGACTTCCGGGAAAGCTTGCGGACTGTTCCGATAAGGATCCTGAAAAATGTGAAATATTTATAGTTGAGGGAGACTCTGCGGGAGGAAGCGCTAAAACAGCCAGAAGCAGAGCGACTCAGGCGGTTCTTCCTCTTCGCGGTAAAATACTCAATGTTGAGAAAGCCCGTATCGACCGTATTTACGGAAATGCGGAAATAAGATCCATGATAACCGCATTCGGAACGGGTATACATGACGATTTCGACATATCAAAGCTTCGTTATCACAAAATAATAATTATGACGGATGCCGATGTGGACGGTGCACATATATCCACTCTCATGCTCACCTTCCTTTACAGATTCATGCCCGAGCTGATAAAAGCGGGATATGTATATTTGGCAAGACCGCCTCTTTATAAATTGGAAAAAAATAAAAAGGTCTGGTATGCCTATTCCGATGAGGAACTGTCTGATATTCTTGAACAGGTCGGCAGAGATCAAAGTAACAAAATTCAGCGCTATAAGGGTCTTGGAGAAATGGATGCGGATCAGCTTTGGGAAACGACTATGGATCCGGAAAGAAGAATTTTATTGAGGGTTGCGATCGACGAAGAAGCCGAGTCCGATATTGATATGACCTTCACTACCCTCATGGGAGACAAGGTTGAGCCCAGAAGAGAATTTATAGAGCAGAATGCAAGATTTGTAAAGAATTTGGATGTGTAAATTCAATCTTGGAGATTATTTCAAGATATGAGGAGATAAAAATTTATGTCAGAAACAGATAATAATCACAATCTTCCGGATGACATTTTTGATGCGACAGTGGATAATGACCGCATACATGACGTAGATCTGATAAAGACTATGGAGTCGTCCTACATAGATTATGCCATGTCGGTCATTGCACAGCGTGCGCTTCCAGACGTCAGAGACGGACTTAAGCCGGTTCAGAGAAGAATTTTATATTCGATGATAGAGCTCGGCAATACTCCGGATAAGCCTCACAGAAAAAGCGCCCGTATCGTCGGTGATACAATGGGTAAATATCATCCTCACGGTGATTCCTCCATCTACGGAGCCTTGGTTAATATGGCTCAGCCTTGGAACATGAGGGCAAATCTTGTTGACGGACACGGAAATTTCGGCTCAGTTGACGGAGATCCGCCTGCCGCAATGAGATATACGGAAGCCAGACTGTCGAAAATTGCGATGGAAATGATGGCTGATCTCAATAAGGATACGGTTGATTTCGCTCCGAACTTCGACGAAACGGAAAAAGAGCCCCTTATTACTCCTTCAAGATTTCCCAACCTTCTTGTAAACGGAACTACGGGTATCGCCGTAGGCATGGCTACCAACATACCCCCTCATAATTTAAGAGACTCTATTTCGGCTGTCGTGAAGATGATTGATAATCAGGTAAATGAAGACAGAGAAACCGATATAGAAGAGCTTATAGAAATTATAAAGGCACCCGATTTTCCCACGGGAGGAATAATACTCGGAACAAGAGGGGCTGAGGCGGCATACAGAACCGGAAGAGGCAAGGTTATAACAAGAGCCGTTACCGATATAGAAACTATGAGCGGCGGCAAAAACCGCATAGTCGTGACGGAGCTTCCTTACCTTGTCAATAAAGCAAATCTCATTACCAAGATAGCGGAGCTTGCAAAGGATAAAAAGCTGGACGGAATTACCGCGCTTCGCGATGAGTCGAACAGAGAGGGAATGCGCATAGTAATTGAGCTCAGGCATGATGTAAATCCTCAGGTCATGCTCAATCAGCTTTACAAGAGCACGCAGATGCAGGAAACCTTCGGCATCATAATGCTTGCCCTTGTAAACGGCGAGCCCAAAGAGTTATCGCTTAAGCAAATGCTCGGGAACTACCTCTCCCACCAAAAAGAGGTGGTTACAAGACGTACCCGGTATGATTTAAACAAGGCTGAAGAGAGAGATCATATTTTACAGGGTCTTTTACTGGCACTTGATAATATCGATGAAGTAATACGCATCATCAGAGGTTCGGTAAATGTTGCCGCCGCAAAGGCGACCCTCATAGAAAAATTCGGATTCAGCGACGCTCAGGCTCAGGCAATCGTCGATATGAGACTTCGTGCTCTTACCGGACTTGAAAGAGAGAAGCTTGAACAGGAGCACGAGGAACTTTTAAGAAAAATTGCTGAATATAAGGCTATTTTGGGAGATGAAAAAATTCTTCTGGGGGTTATCCGCACAGAAATACTTGCTATAAGTGAAAAGTACGGAGATGAAAGAAGATCCCGTATTGAATACACCGAAGCCGATATAGATATTGAAGATCTCATACCCAACAAGGCTGTCGTAATCACCATGTCGAATCTCGGCTATATAAAACGCATGGAGATCGACAATTTCAAGGCTCAAAACAGAGGCGGACGGGGAATTAAGGGTATGCAGACCATAGAAAACGACTATGTAGCCGATCTGCTTCTCACAAATACCCACAACAGTCTCCTTTTCTTTACCACAAAGGGAAGGGTATTTACCTTAAAAACCTATAAAATACCCGAAGGCAGCAGAACCTCCAGAGGAGTTGCCATAGTGAACCTTTTGCAGCTTGCTCCCGATGAAAAGGTGAGTGCGATAATACCGACAAAGTCATTTGAAGAGGATAAGGATAAGCATATCTTTATGGTCACAAAGAGCGGTACAGTAAAGAAAACGCCGGTGGAAGCCTTCAAAAATATCAGAAAGGTCGGTCTTAACGCCATAATTTTAAAAGAGGATGACGAGCTTATCGAGGTCAAGATGACGACTGATGAAAATGATATTTTCATTGTAACGAAAAAGGGAATGAGCATCCGCTTCCATGAAAAAGAAGTAAGACCCATGGGCAGAATGTCCAGCGGTGTAAGGGGCATGAGACTTTCCGATGACGATGAAGTCATAGGCATGCAGATAGATACTCAGGGACCGTCGCTTCTCGTAGTTTCGGAAAAGGGATACGGAAAGCGTACAAATCTTGAGGAATTCAGACTCACACACAGGGGCGGCAAGGGAATCAAGTGCTATAAGATTGCCGAAAAAACGGGTGATGTAATAGGTGTAAAGGCTGTCTGTGATGATGATGATATGATGATGATAACCGATGCCGGAACTCTGATACAGCTTCGTATGTCAGAGATAAACACCTATTCACGTAATACCTCGGGAGTTAGGATGATAAAGGTTGACGACGGAATCAAGGTTTCAAAAATAGCCAAGGTATCATCTGCAACGCTTAAAGAGGTTGAAGGAGAAGACTCGGCAGAGAGTGAAGAAACATAAATAAATGCGGGTGAGATGAATGTACAGAATAGCGCTTTTTCTGGCTGAAATTGCCGATGGCAGAGCTGAGGCTCTTATCAGAGGAGCGGTAGCAAAGGCAAAGGAAAAAAAGGCGGCATTGACGGTATATCCCGGTAAGTACTTTGTGAGTGCCGGTAACATAGAAAATCGTCTGCCGGATTCCTTTCAGGAGACCGCCGTATTTGATTATGCCACAAAAGAAAACACCGATCTTGTCATTATCGATTTGGCTGAAATAGCCAAATACGCCTCATCCGTAAAAAAAGAAGAGATCATAAAAAGATATTCTTTTGTACCGCAGATTATTCTTGACTCGGACAGCGGTACGGACGACGATATTGCGGATAGCGGCGCTATACCCTCAAAAATCATATATATAAATGAAGGCGATGACGTGCAGTCAAAAGGAGAGGCTGCGGTTGAAGAAGCCTGCAGGCTTTTGGATATATATAATGCCATTGACGGTACGGATGTTGAATATGGCTGTTCGGATCATATTACGGAACTGAAAAAGTTTTTTATTGATAAAAGAAAGCGAATACAGAAAAAGGCGGTATCAGGCAAGTTTGCGGCAAAGCGACAGGATGATATAGATAGATTGCGGGCGGATATAAGAGATCAGGGAGCTTTTAAACTGCTTGAAGGGACTGCACACAGACTTTTTCATCATAATTACGAGGGAAACGTCAACCCTTATAATATAATTTTGGATCAGTCCGTAAGCTTCGGCTCGAGCTTCGGAGCTCTTTACCTTTTTTCGGAAGCTGTTGAATATACAAAAGAAAACGTCTGGAAAAAGCCGGAAAATATAATGCTTTTATCTTTAATGCAGGACTTCGAAGCGATAGAGCTTGAGGAAGCTGTTGAAGTTCCGTTTTCTCAGGCTGTAAGAGCGGCGCTGCCTGTGGAAGACTTAGATAAACATCCCCCCTCTATTTGCATTCTGAATAATTTATTTTTAAATGACAGACAAATAGGTCTGATGGTAACCGAACTTTCGGATGAATTTTGTAAAAAGCATATAAACGCTCTTTTTGTGTCCATGGTCACCGGTACATTAAGACTTATATCAAATGACAGACAGCTTGAGCTTATTCAAAACAGGCTGACGGAGAGTAAGCGAAGGGTGGAAAAGAATACATCCGTTCTTGAGAGATTGGGAGACGAGGATTATCTTACGAAATGTCTGAACAGAAGAGGCTTTTTTTCACATGCCTACGATATGCTTGAAAAGAACTTTGTTGAGGGCACATACGCAGTTGTTGCCTACATAGATATAGACTCCATAAAGAGTATAAATGCCAATTTCGGAAGAGAAGAGGGTGACGGCGCGGTTATAAAAGTTGCGGATATTTTGGAATCCGTTTTCGGAAATGACTGCGTACTGGGTCGCATAAGAGGCAATGAATTTGCAGTAATTCTTGTTACCTATGACGAGGAGCTCGGCGAGCGGCTCAAGGATGAGATGTCTCAACAGAATCTGAAGCTTATGCGTGATGTTTCAAAGCCGTACATGATACATTTACAATGCTCCATATGCTCGTTTGAGCATAAAAAAGGTCTTTCCTTAAAGAAAATGCTGAGCGAAACGGATGATAATTTACAGAAAATAAGACAGATATAATATGTACAGCTTAAATATTACGGATGATTTCGATTTAAAAAAAATAGCCGAAAGCGGTCAATGCTTCAGGTGGAAAGAACTTCCCGACCACTCGTACAACATAATACACAGGGGAAAGCTGCTGAACATACGAAGAGATAAGGAGAGCGAATATATACTGGACTGTTCTCAAAAAGAATTTGAGGAGATCTGGAAAGCGTATTTCGACTTGGATTTATCATATTCGGAAATAAGAGGGCTTATCGACAAAAATGACGATCCGTATCTTTATAAAGCTTCCGCTGCCGGCAGGGGGATACGCATCTTAAATCAGGACGCCTGGGAGACTCTTATCAGCTTTATAATTTCTCAAAGAAAAAATATACCGGCTATTCAGAAGGCTGTCGAGCTTCTGAGCAAAGAGGCGGGGAAAAAAATAAAAAATGACATATACTCTTTTCCTACGGCAAAGGAGCTTTCTCTGCTATCAGTTGAGGACTTGACCGGGCTCGGAATGGGATATAGGGCAAAGTATATATGGCAGACGACGAGGGATATTGTATCGGGAGCATTTGATATGGAAAAATTATCAAAGCTTTCCGATTATGAGTTGTGCGAAAAGCTTAAAGGTCTTTACGGGGTCGGACAGAAGGTTGCCGATTGCGTGGTTCTTTTTGCATATCACAGGCTTAACGCTTTTCCAAAGGATGTGTGGATAAACAGGGTTCTCGAAAATAAGTATGAAAACGGCTTCAGCTTTAAAAAATACGAGCCGTATAACGGGGTAATGCAGCAGTATTTATTTGCTCTGGCAAGAGAGAGGAAATAAATATATAGGGTTTTTATTGAAGCCGCCGTATAAGCAGCCGAACTTTTACTCTTCGCACATAGGAAAAATCCGCTCATTCAGCCTGCGCTGTCTTCGGTACTCAAGTGGTGTAACGCCAAAGCGATTTTTAAAGGCTGCGCCGAACTTTGACTGTGTGACAAAGCCCACGCTTAGCCCGATATCCGCAATTTTTTGTTCCGTTTTATTAAGCAGCTCGGCGGCTTTTTCCATTCTTGCATTTTGTTGGAATTCCGCATAGCCGCATCCGTAAACGGTGCGAAAGTAATTTTTGAGGCTTGTCTCACTCACTCCGAATTTCTTTGCAAGATCCTTTGCCGAATAACGTACTGAAAGATCTGAACAGATCAGCGACTTCACTCTTTTAGCTATCTCCGCCTGCGATGTCGTATAATAACTTCTTTTTATCTGTATATGTTCAAAATCCAGCTTTGTCAAATATGTAAGAAGTTCAACGCACTTTAGTGAAATCAGTTCATGTCCCAGATCTTCTTCCGTATAGTATTTAAAAGTGTCGTAAAAGCCGGAAAGAAATTTTCCCGCAGCTCTTATCCAGGGGCGGTTTTTTCCTTCAAAACATCCGTAAAGAAAAGAGGCTGCGCCGTCTGAGTCTCCTATATGCACGATCACTTCATATCCGATATACTCTCCTCTGGGATAATAAAAAGAGTTTTCAGCCTGACCGGTATCAATGGCAATCTCCCCCGCAGCCAGATAGGTACATTCTCCCGATTTCAATTTGAGTTCACAGCGTCCTGCGGCACAATAATTGATTTTAAGTTCTTTCAGTCTCTTGACGGGATTTGCTATATAATCGGGAATTTTCGTTGAATGTATTTCAATTAAATTAAACAAAATACTTCCTACTTCCGGAAATATCGTAATCAGCTTTCCGTCTTCTTTTCCGACATCGGACTTTAAGGGCAGTTCAATTCGGCAATGTTTTTTTTGTACAAAAGCTCTTGTTTTTTTAAATTGCTTGATAATACGCTCTTTCATTTTTCACCGACTTAAGCTTTCAGTTAATCTGTACGATGCGTCCGTCCGTAATACGAATTATGCGGTCACAACATTCCGCCGCCAATTCGGGATCATGTGTGGCAACAAAGACGGTTTTATTTTCTTTTACAAGCTCTTTCAGCATAGCAGATACTTCTTTCATGTGTCGGTAGTCAAGTCCTGAGGTCGGTTCATCAAAAAGAAGGATTTTTGCATTTGCCGCAATTGCTGATGCTATTGCGACACGTTGCTTTTGTCCGCCGGAAAGAGCCATAGGATGCTTGTCCTTATAGTCCGACAAATCAAGGCTTGCCAGTATCTCTTTCGCTTTTTCCTCATCAGGATTTTCCATGGATAACATGACTTCCGTAATAACGCTGTCTGTGAAAAGCTGATGATTTACATCCTGCATCACCATATAACAGCATTTTGTAAGTTTTTTTCCGGAATAAATTTTACCGTCAATAAAAACGCTGCCGATACATGTTTTTTCAAGACCGCAAATACAGTGTAAAAAGGTTGATTTTCCGGATCCGTTATTACCTGTGATTCCGATTATTTCTCCGGATTTACATTCAAGAAAAGGTATTCTGAGCGTACAGATATCTTCATCTGCCGGAGACAGCTTTTTCTTGAAAAAAAGATATTTTTTAGGAGTATATGTGAAATAAAAATCCTTTATTATGATTTTATCCGTAGGGATTTCTTCTGAAAAGTAATTTTTATGAGCAGGTTTATGTATGAGGTTCTCCGTGACCGATTTTCCCTCCGAAAACTCCTGAATATATCGTTTTTCCAAGTTTACGGGACGAAGTTCATATTCAGTAAGTTCGTTTTCCGATAAAGCTGCAAAAGCATCCTGTGTCCACTCCTGCACTATTTTGCCATTTTCCAGATAAATCGCACGGTCAATAGAGTCTTTTAAATACCACAGCCTATGTTCCGAAATAATTATTGTTTTCCCCTGACTTTTCCATAGCTTAATCATTTCGCTGAGATCACGGATTCCTGACAGATCAAGATTGGAAGACGGTTCATCAAGGATTATTATTTGAGGTAAAAGCGCCGCTACGGAGCCGCAGGCTATTTTTTGTTTTTCTCCCCCCGACAGATCAAAAAGACTTCGGTTCATCAACTCCTGAAGATTAAGCTCCGTAATAACACTCTCTTTTCGTTTAAGAATCTCATCTTTTTGAAGACCGATATTTTCAGGACCGAAAGTAATTTCTCCGTCCGTATCGACGGAAAAAAACTGACTTCTCGGATTTTGAAAAACACTTCCTACCGTTCCGGCGAGAGAATACAGCTCCTGCTCCCCGATTTTTTTATTATTAACGATAACCTCACCCGTTAAATCTCCTTTGTAAAAGTGAGGAATTAAACCGTTGATAAGGCGTGTCAGCGTAGTCTTTCCGCATCCGGAAGCGCCGCACAAAAGAACACATTCACCGTCCGGAATTTTCAGATTTATGCTTTTTAATCCGCCCTTATCCAATCCGGCGTAGTGAAATTCAACATTTTTGATTTCAATCACAATAATTTCACCCCGCTTCGTAAAGAAAGCCATGTATATAAAACCGTCATTACAGCGGTAAAGGAAACAATCAGAAAATCGTACACATGAAATCCGATCTCACAGACATTCGTTCGTTTGACCGGAGCTCCCAAGCCTCGCGTAACTGCGGCGGCGGACAGCTCGTCACCTATACTGATACTGGAGAACATAAGGGGAATAAGGCGATATGTTATCATTTTAGTCGCTTTACCGCCTCCGAACTGAATACCTCTCATCTTCATCGCATCACGAATGGAACGATATTCCTCAGCCAAGGTCGGGAAAAAGCGCATCATGACAGCTATTGAGATTGACAGTCCCTGCGGAGCGTGCATACGATTCATCGCCGCCATGAACTCGCTTATTTTTGTGGTGGAAATACAGTACCATACCGTGATCATTGTCGGTGCAAATTGCGTAATCATATAGCATAGGAAAAGAACTAGCATTTTCAAAATGCCGCCTATATTCTGCTGAGTATAGCCTTGTAATAGTGATGCGGCGATAAACAGAACCGTAAAACGTGCTCCGATATGTATTTTTCCCTCCAAACAAACAAGAGAAACGGGGATAAATGTCATGATGATCCGTACTATATAAGCCGGACCATCCACAACATCTATCATAACCACAACGGAAAACAGAACCAGGATAAGAAGCTTGCTTCTCGGATCAAGATGCAGCCTGCCGGTAAGCTCTCTTTCCACTTTTGTGTCTTTCATTTATACCATACCCGCTTTTTCAAAGTTTTTCCTTACGATCGCTTTTCCGATAAAGGCTCCGATCACGCCGCTTATGAAGCAGAGAATAATAATTATAGGATATGTTTTATAGGTTACGAGAGTAAATAATGTATCCACAAAGGATGGATCATAGCCTCCTTTAAGCAGACTCTGCTTATATGAATCCGCCGTGAGTACCAGAGGCAGATAGCTTGCGATGACCCAAAGACTGAATATTCCGTAGCTGATGACAGTCTTTTTAAGACTCTTGTAATTGCCTGATTTTGCAACAAAATCCGCAATAAGTCCCGCCGCAATACATATCGGCGCTCCGGTAAAACCCATTCCGAATATAAATAACAAGATTGCTACAATCACGGATGTAATGGTCAGCATACCGAATTTTTCTATTCTTGCGTAATAGAGCATCATAGGTATACCCGTAACAATCGGAATCAGCACCGCATATCCCGCCACAATAAACGGCGAAAGAAATCCCATATACATTATGACCATCTGTACGACCCAAAGAATAGCGGTAAAAATGCCGATTGTGATAAAATCCTTGGCTTGAAGCTTATTTTGATTCATTATTAGAACCTCCTGAATTTGATTATTGTATTGCAGCAAGGATGAAATTGTCGCCTTTTAGGTTAGCACGGTCTAACTCAATATCACACACCGTTTTGACGCTTTTATTCCAAACAGCAACAAATTTAAGCAGAAAATCAATGAACTCTCCTGTAAATATTTCAAGGAAGTTGAAGTAAAATTTTATATAATCTACATATATATCCCAATCTTTATAGTGTAAAATGTTACACATATAAATCAACAGGAGGATCGTAAAATGAAACGTCTGGTTACAAGAAGCGATTTTGACGGCTTGGTATGCGCAATGATTCTTAAGGAGTGTGGAATTATTGATGATATTAAATTTGTACATCCCAAGGATGTTCAGGATGGAATAGTAGAGCTTTCCGATAATGATATAACGACCAATCTTCCTTATGACGAAAGAGTTTTTATCTGCTTTGACCACCATGAGTCTGAACTTATAAGAAATGAAGAAGGCAAAAAAGATAATTGGGTGATAAGAGATGACGCCAAATCGGCGGCGCGCGTGGTATATAATTATTATAAAGAGAAGGGCTTTAAGCTTGACAGGATAACAGAGGAAATAATGACCGCTGTCGACAAGGGCGACTCGGCTGATTTTACAGAGGAAGAAATACTCGATCCCAAGGGCTGGGTGCTTATGAACTTCCTGATGGATGCAAGGACGGGTCTCGGCCGCTTCCATGATTTCAGAATATCCAATTACAGCCTTATGATGGAGCTCATAGATTTCTGCCTTGAACACCACAATATTGATGATGTTCTTGCGCTTCCCGATGTAAAAGAAAGGGTCGATCTTTATGAAAAAGAGCAAAACGCCTTCAAGGCTCAGATAGAAAAGCTCATAAAAATTGACGGAAAGGTCGGTATTTTAGACTTAAGAAATGAGGAAGTAATACATGCCGGAAACAGATTTATGATTTATGCAATGTATCCGGAAATCGAAATATCGCTGCATCTTGCCAAAAATCCTCATAACAACACGGTAGCCGTTATGATAGGAAAGAGCATAATAAATAAGAAGTCCGCCTTTGATATCGGTGAACTCTGTCTTAAATATGGCGGCGGCGGACATGAAAACGCCGGAACCTGTCAGGTATCTCCCGAAAATGCGGATAAGGATGTAAAGGACATTGTTGCGGAAATAAATAAGGGATAACCTTTTGTTCGTGTAAATTATCGTTATAGCGGCATTCGCCAATGTCTCCAATCGAGCAAGCTCGAGCAAGCTCAGACTCCTTCTCATTGATAGAATAAATAAAAAAACCTGTAAGAAAAGTATAAATCGTACTTTTATTACAGGTTTTTAAATATCTGTTATGCATAAGCTCCGGACTGATATTGATTTCTGCGAGCAAATAACATATTTTTACAAAATTCTGAGTCGTTAAGAACCGCCCGTTCATCAATCCATGTGCTTCATCATATAAATAATAATCTCGGAACAGGCGTGAGCAGCATTTTTTTCAAAGCTCGGATAATCTTCGAGTGCTGAGCCGTCCGCCTTATCCGAAATCTTTCTGAGTATACAGAAAGGGATACCGTTCAGGTAAGCCGCATGCGCTATTGCACAGCCCTCCATTTCACAGCAGAGAGCGTCAAATTCTTTTTTTATTTCATCCTTAATGCCGGAATCCGATACGAAGCGGTCGCCTGAAGCTATCGTTCCGAGCAGAAGCTTATGTGTCGGATCAGCCTGCTTGCAGGCGTTTACAAGCCGCTCTTTAAGCTCGCTGTCGGCTGGGAAAAAGTGAACGTCCAAGCCGGGAACCTGCCCTCTTTTATATCCGAACAGCGAAACGTCAAAATCGTGATAAACCGCATTATCCGAAACGACAAGATCGGAAATATCAAGTCTGTTGTCGAGACTTCCGGCAATACCGGTATTGATTACATGAGTTATATCAAAATCATCCTTTAAAATCTGTACGCAGATGGCGGCGTTTACCTTGCCCACTCCGCATTTTACGACGACGAGTCTCTTGCCGCCAAGAGTGCCTTCGCAAAAGTTCATGCCCGCCTTGTCAATCTGTCTTTCAACGGTCATTGCATCCTTTATAAGGGCAACCTCTATATCCATAGCGCCGATTATTCCGTATATTTTTTCGCTGTTCACATCAATTCCTCAAAAAGTATTATGGCTGCTGTACGCATTATAAATGATAAAGATCTTAAAACCCGAGATTAAAGAAAAAATACCCAAACGGCAAACTTACAATCCGTACTTCATATGAGCTTCATCCAGCACATACAAGGTGCGGTCAAGATATCTTTTCGCCTCCCAGTTTGCCATTATAAGGTTATGGTCACGGCAGTTTCCGCAGTCGCTCGGCAGAGTTCCGGGTACGGTCTCCTTAAAATCTCTTATAAATTCAAACATTCTTATTATGAGAGGGGCGATATCTTCTGAGGAAAGATCCCCTGCAAATATGGCATAGAAGCCCGTTCTACAGCCCATGGGACCGAAGTAGATCGTCTTATCCTTCCAGTCCTTGTCATTTCTTAAAAAGGTTGCGCCTATATGCTCTATGGAATGAACCTCGGCGGTGTTGATTACGGGCTCACGATTCGGAGCCGTCATACGAAGGTCAAAGGTGGTGATGATTTCGCTGCCTACCCTGTCCTTTCTCGAAACGTAGATACCCGGTTCAAGTATATTGTGATCGACTGTAAAGCTTGGAATTTTTTTTAAATCCATGATCTTCTCCTGTTATTTTTCGCTTTTTTCGGGATGCTCTATAAGCTCCTTCATGGTGCGCCATCCTAGCATTGCACATTTTACACGCGCCGGCATATGGGCTATATCGGACAGAGAAGCGGCTTCATCAAGAAGCTCCAAAGATTCTTCATCCTTTACCTCTCCCGTTACCATTCCGTGAAAAAGCTCGGCTCTTTTAAGGGCCTCTTCTTTTGTAAGCCCTATAATCTGATCCAGCATCATATCGGCGGACGCCTGCGAAATGGCGCAGCCTACGCCCGTAAAGGATCCGTCGCTTACTATATCGCCGTCCAGTTTGAGCAAAAGAGTGATATCATCTCCGCAGCTCGGATTTACGCCTCTGAGCACAAGATCGGGATTTTCAATCTCCTTTTTGTGTGTCGGGCTTAAATTATGCTCGTTTACAATTTCTCTGTAAAGAGATTTAAGATCCACCTTTCGATCTCCTTTCACAACCTGTGTATTTCTTGATTTTATCACATTTTTTTATAAGCTGAATAACACGCATAGATTAATCGCTGTAAGCAATACATGTTTATACTTGATAAATAAAGAAATATACAATATATAAATAGTCATGCCCAAAATATGTATTCGTTAAAAACGGTATATGTCAATTAAGCACGGCTGTTTACATCAAAAGCACAAATACCCTGATAACAGGCTTTAAGCTTATGTTAAAGCCCCATAACCGCTCTTACCTTACCGAGTTTATCCAAAAATCCGTCAACCTCATCCTCCGTATTATAGAAGTAAAGACTGGCTCTTGCGGTTGATGAAACCTTTAAGAACTGCATAAGAGGCTGGGCGCAGTGATGTCCTGCACGAATACAGATCTTATCCTCATTCAGAACGGATGATATATCATGAGGATGTACGTCGTCTATTGTAAAGGTGACGATACCGTTATGCTTTTTATAGTCCTTTGAGCCTAAAATATGTACGTGGGGAAGCTTTTCCATGCCGGACATAAGTTTTTCGCACAGCTTATCTTCCTGAGCTCTTATAAAATCGAAGCCCACGGATTTAAGATATTCTATACCCGCTTCCATTCCGACGGCTCCTTCGCCGTTTACCGTTCCGGCTTCAAATTTTGCAGGAAGCTCAGCCCAGGTAGCCGTATCTCTTGTTACATATTCTATCATTTCGCCGCCTCTTAAAAACGGCTCCATCTTATCCAGAAGCTCATATCTTCCGTAAAGAACGCCTATGCCCATGGGACCGAGCATCTTATGAGCGGAAAAGGCATAAAAATCGGCTCCGAGCTCTTTTACATCGACGGGCATATGAGGCGTTGACTGAGCACCGTCCACGACTACAACAGCCCCTTTTTCATGAGCAAGAGCCGCCATTTCCTTTACGGGATTGGTTACGCCCATTACATTTGATACATATCCGATACAAAGCATTTTGCAGCGGTCCGATATTTTGGAGGTGTATTCCTCCTTTGTTATAACCGCTTCTTCGTTTATTTCAAGCCATATCAGCTTTGCCCCCGTCTTTTTTGCAGCCATCTGCCAGGGGAGGATATTTGAATGGTGTTCCATTACGGAAATGGCAATCTCGTCATCAGGCTTTAAATTATTTAAAGCGTAGCTGTATGCTATGATATTAAGCGATTCGCTTGTATTCCTCGTATAGATAATTTCTTCCGCTCTGTCTGCACCTATAAAATCGGCAACGGTCTTTTTGGAAGCCTCATATCGTCTTGTAGCCTCCTGTGACCAGTCGTAAAGACCTCTTAAGGGATTTGCGTTGGTCTCCTCATCAAAGCGTCTTTGAGCCTCGATTACACAGGAGGGTCTTTGGGATGTTGCGGCATTATCAAAGTATATATAGTCCTTTTGTCCCAAAATAGGAAAATCTTTTCTGAAAAGTTCCGCAGATTTCATATCACACCCGCTTTCTAAAATCACAAGGTTTCCCACAGATAATCTTCGATACGCTTTCTGAGCAGGCAGTCCGGCATTAGATTGCTTACAGCCTGTATCCTTGCTCTTATAAGAAAGCGCTCGGCGTCTTTTTTGGAAAAGCCTCTGGTCTGCATGTAGAAAAGCATTTCTTCCGGCGTCTGACCGATAGTGGCACCGTGATGTCCGCTTATATCCTCTTCCTGACAAAGAATTATGGGCACGGTTCTGTTTATGACATCGGGAGACATCATAAGCGTGATTTCATTTTCTTCACCGTCCGCTTCGACCGCTCCGGTTCTGAAATCTATGGTGCCCCTAAGAGTCTTATAAGCCTTATCATCCATTACGCCGTTAAAGTGAAGCTTGGTAAGGGCTCTTTTTCCCCGCATTGTGGATACATAGTTGTAATCATATCTTTGAGTACCTCTGCAAAGATAGGCGGTGGACAGATTATATACCGTATCGTCGTCAAATTGATTTTGAACGACTCCGCTCCAGAGCTTTGAAGCTCCAAGATCAACTCTTATAAGATTAAATTCGGTATTTTTTTTCTGTATGCCTCCGAAATCGTCAAAGACTTCAAAATTATCCGGAAGCATCTGAACCTGCACAAAGGTGACCTTTGAATTTTCTTCCGCAAGCACATAGGTCTGTATACCGCAGAATGCGGATTCTTTGTGCTTTGAAAAGCTGTCTACGAGTATGGTTACGGATGAATTTTTACCGATATGAAAAACCTGTCTGACTAAAGAGGCGCTTCTTGAGGGATGAACGGCTATTTCTAAAGCCTCTTTAACCTCGGTGTTGTCGGGAACGGAATAAACCTGAATCGGAACGTTCTCACCCTCCATTATCCTGTCTATTTCCCTTCCCATGCCCGTGGGTATGGGCTGATTTACATTTTTCACAAGCTCGTCGCCGTTCGGAGGAACGGCAGAAGAGTCCTTTTCTTTAATGTACGCTATTTCCTCGGAAAAAATCTTATGAATAACGCTCTTATCCGCATCCGCTTCGTATATTACTCCGTCCGGTATATATACCGAACCTTCAATCGACGGATCTCTTTCTGCGGCGGAATCTCCTCCGGGCTTATCCTGTACAAAAAATCCTTTTGAAGAAGCTCCGTCAAGAGATACGACGTTCATGGAGTCGGAATTCATCTTGAGCCAGCGATAGCTTCGCATGGGAAGCATATTTACCTGTACGTCTTTTATAGCTGTTGTAGTCATAATTACCTCTTCTCTTAACCGTTCCAGTCCATTTCGATCTTTATCAGATTGTTCATTTCAGCGGCATATTCCATGGGAAGCTCCTTTGAAATGGGATTTGCAAAGCCGGAAACTATCATAGCCTTTGCAGCGTCCTCCGAAAGACCTCTGGACATCAGATAGAAGATAGCGTCGTCGCTTATGCGCCCGATCTTGGCTTCATGTCCCACATCGGTTTCATTGGTACGTATATCCATGGCGGGAATGGTATCGGTACGGGATCTTGAGTCGAGCATAAGCGAGTCGCAGGATATTGAAAGCTTCGACTTCTTGGCTGTCGGTTCAACTACAACGGCGCTTCTGAAGGTACCGAGTCCCCCATCCTTGGATATGGATTTGGAGCTGACTATCGAAGAAGTCTTTGCTCCCTTATGCACGATTTTAAGTCCGGTATCAAGATTCTGACCGTTTCCGGAGAAGGTAATGCCGGAGTATTCCATCTGTGAACGGTCACCCTTGAGAATAGTCATGGGGTAAAGATATGAAACCCTGGATCCGAACGAACCCGAAACCCACTCCATGCGTCCGTCTTCTTCTATAACGGAGCGCTTGGTATTGAGATTATACATATTCTTTGACCAGTTTTCGGCCGTGGAATAGCGAAGTCTTGCACGCTTGCCCACATAAAGCTCGACGCAGCCTGCGTGCAGATTGGCTACATTATATTTGGGAGCGGAGCAGCCTTCGATAAAGTGAAGATCCGCATCATCCTCCACTATGATCAGAGTATGCTCGAACTGACCTGCGCCTGCGGCATTCAGTCTGAAATATGACTGTAATGGAATGGGTACGGTTACTCCCTTGGGCACGTATACGAAAGAGCCGCCCGACCAGACCGCTCCGTGAAGGGCTGCAAATTTGTGATCCGTGGGAGGCACGAGCTTCATGAAATGCTTCCTTATCATATCTGCATAGTGATGCTCCTCTTCACCGGGAAGCTCTCCTCTTATTGCGCTTTCAACATCGGAATAAATAACTCCCAGATCGGCAACCTCTTTTTTTACATTATGATATACAAGCTCGGAGTCATATTGAGCTCCGACGCCCGCAAGGGATTCCCTTTCAGCCTGAGGTATACCAAGTCTTTCAAAGGTGGACTTGATATCGTCAGGAACGTCATCCCAGTTATTTTTCATATCGTCCTTGTGACGGACATAGCCGGCTATTTTATCCATATCAAGACCGGCTATATCCGGACCCCAGTCGGTCATGGGCATCTCGTTATATATTTTAAGACATTTAAGACGAAGCTCTCTCATCCAGTCGGGCTCACGCTTTTCCTTCGAAATGCGCAGCACCAGATCCTCGGTAATACCGTCCTTTTCACGTATATACTGATCCTCATTTTCTTCATATCTGAAGTCGTAAAAACTTTCGTTTATATCCTGTAAGGTATCTCTATCGTCAGCCACGAAAAAACCTCCCCTCTCCAACCTCGGGAAAACCGTGTTTTTCAGTTTTCAAATTTTTCAAATCCGCCCTTATTTACCAGATCCACAAGAGAGGCGTCGCCGCTCTTTACAATGCGTCCGTCCACAATTACGTGAGTGTGATCGACCTTTAACGAATCCAAAATTCTGGTAACATGTGTGATTATCAGAAGCGATCCTCCGGTAGCCTCCTGAAATTCCTTAACTCCCTTCGATACGGTTCTTACGGCATCCACGTCCAAACCGGAGTCCGTTTCGTCCAGAATGGCAAGCTTGGGATTTATCATAAGAAGCTGCAAAATTTCGGCTTTCTTTTTTTCACCGCCCGAAAAGCCCACATTAAGATCCCGGTCGGCATAGGAGGGATCCATATCGAGCATCTCCAGAGCGGCATTCAGCCTTTTTTGGAAGGATAAAAGCTTTACGGGCTGTCCCGTAAGTTCTCGTTGAGCATTCCTCAAAAATGCTGAAAGTGAGATCCCGGGAACCTCGAGAGGATTCTGGAAGGTCATAAAAATGCCCTTTTTAGCTCTTTCGTCCGCCTCGGCTTCCGTGATATCCTCTCCGTTGAAAATGATATTTCCCTCAGTAACGGAGTAGCTCGGATTGCCCACTATCGCATTGCCAAGTGTTGATTTTCCCGCTCCGTTAGGTCCAAGCAAAACGTGCGTTTCACCGGGTTTTATATTCAACGATATATTTTTGAGAATTTGAAGATTCTCACCGGCGGACACGGAAAGATTTTTTACCTGGAGCAAAAACTCATTAGACATAACAGATCCTTTCTTATATGTAAACGTCCCTAAAAACAACAATTAACTGTATATAAATGGTATTTAATATAGCACCGAGCTATGGCATTTGCAACATATTGTGCAAAATATAATCTTATATAGTAATACAATAAGGATACAAAAATAACAACCAAAATTTTTATAAATAATATAAAGATAAGAAAAATCAGGAATCGTTATCGTTTTGTTCCGACAGATTTTCAAAATCGAAGCTGCGGACAATTTTTTCCATATTTTTAAGAGTAATCTCTATATTTTCTTTAAAAACCTCATGCTCGGAGCTTGAAAAGCAGGCTGCTTCATATGAGCTTACGCTTTTGACGTGATGCGTATAATCCGTATACAAATCAAGATCGGTAATTATCTCTTCGGCATCGGAAAAGTAAAATATTCGCACATTGTCATATTCCAGAAGCGTATCGAAAATAAGTCTTGTCTGCTCAAGTCTTGCGTCCAGTGTACCCTCCGCCAGAATTTCATTCCAGAACAGTATGCTGTATGCGGGGAAAAAGAATATAAATTCGGTATCGGGATTAGCCTTAATATAGGGGATAAGGTTTTTTTCGAGATTTTCACGGGTTTTGTCCAGAAAGATATTTTTATCCGCCGGAGCGGAGCTTTTTTCAGGAGCCTCATAGCCCTTCAGCACATAGTCCTTTCCGGTTAAATCATCCGTAAGCCAATACATGCTGTAAACTTCGCTCAGATCGGTGGGCTTTCTTTTCAGAATCGGCTTTAAGATATAGTCGATGATAACCTCTTTGTTTAAAAGATAAGTAAAAACGGCGCTGTCCTTTTTCCCGTAAAGATAGTCGTCAAGAGGATATTTTGTGGTATAAGGGTCGGCGGTTAAGCTTATTATATCCAGGCAGATAAAAGCGGTATGAATTTGATTATTTTTTTTGGAAAAGGAATTTTTGTCAAAAACAAAATCCATTATAGCGGAAAGATTGGCGGGATAAGCCCCGTCGTAGCTGAGTTTTATCGTTTTTCCGAAGTCTTCGCTGAAATCATCCGTATCAAAATTGACCGTCATGGAAGAGCCGGTAATAAAGGCGTTGTAATCAAGGTGCATAGCCATTCCGGGATTTTGATAAATCTGATTGTCGACCTCGTAGGGAAAGTTTTTTAAGGGAGCGTGAAAATGAAAAAACGGATCAATAAAAAGCACCGCTGCGGCGCAGGATACGAGCATAAAGAAAACGGCTGCAAAAAATATAATGAAAAGCTTTTTTAGATTTTTATTCATAATTCACCGGTTAAAAATTTATATATAAAAAGGTTTGGACTTTTCCTATCGAAAGAATGGACCATACCAATAAAAATGAGCAAAATACGACCTTCGACACAGACAGTTTCCCCTTGAGCGCTATTTCGTGAGAGTTTTTGCAAAAGAAAACAATAAACGCACAGATACCGAGCATCATAAGAGAACCTGTTGCGGTAAATTTGTAGGTGTTCCAAAGAGGAGTTTTATTAAGCACGGTAACAAGCTCGAGCGGTATCATCTTATTCAGGACATCAAGCGAGAGCCAGGACAATCTGAAAGGAGTAAGCCCGAACCTCTTATAAAAGCTGAAGGCGGTATCTATGGTGTCGGCTCTGAAAATAACCAGTATGACAGACCACAGTATGAATGAAAAAGCGGTTCTGATTACGGAAATTGCTTTTTTAAAAAGTTTTTTCGTAAGACTCTCCTCGGAAACGGCGGAAAGCCTTAAATTCAGGTTCAAAAGCTTAGTAAGTACAGCAATGATCGTATTAATAACCGCCCACAGCAAAAAGGTCGGAGAGTTGCCGTGCCAAAGACCTGAAAGAATAAATACAATCATGATATTCAGATAAAGCCGCAGACCTCTTTTTTTGCTTCCTCCGAGGGGAATGTAAACGTAGCGGGTAAAAAAACGTCCTAAGGTTGCGTGCCAGTTGTGCCAGTATGACAAAAAGTCGGTTTGCTTGTACGGTGAATTGAAGTTTTCGGGAAGTCTTATTCCGAAAAGCAGGGAAACGCCCTCAGCCATATCACAGTATCCCGAAAAATCAAAATAAAGCTGAAATACATAAGCAAAAGCGATTATTACGGTATCAACGGTCATAAGTGTATCCACCGAAGAAAACGCCGCATCAACCGAAGCCCCCAGCACATCGGCTAAAAGAGTCTTTTTTGCCGCTCCTATGGAGAAGAGCAGGCAGCCTCTGAGGAAAAGCTCGGCGTCAAAGCGTTTTTCACATACTTCATCAAACTGCTTTGATATATCGGAAAAGTCGGCAATAGGTCCCTGAATAAGCTTGGGAAAATAAAGAATATAAAGCAGATAATTAAGCACTCCGGAATTTTCTTGCGGAATGTCTCCTTTATAGTAATCCGTCAAAAAGGCTATCTGCTCAAAGGTATAAAAGCTTATCGCTATCGGAAAATATAAAAAAGAAGTCACGGCGGAGCCGTATTTAAAAAGAAAAAGAAAAAGTATATTAGCCGCTATGCCCGCTATAAATACCGGTTTGATCTTCTTTTTGCCGAGTATAGATAAAAAAACCGCATTGAGAGCGATGCTTATAAGCAATATGATTACATTTCTTAAGCCCGAAAAAGACAGAAAAACAATTGAAATAAGTATAAGAAATATTTTTATAAGCTTTCTGCTGCTTGCAGAGCCGATCCTAAGCGAAAAAAGCCTGATCAGATAAAAAGCGATCAGACACAGGGGCAAAAACAGCAGGATGAAATCATAAGAACTGAACAGCATTATTTTGAGGTATGAACAGGGTCAACGGTTACGATAATAAGAATAATATATATGGGCTGAATTTACAAATATATAAGCTTGTAAATAACAATATACAAACATGCAATATACAAGTATATAAAATACTTAATCTGCAGTTAAGCTCAGCCGTAATAGGATCTTATAAAAACATCCAGATACACGTAAATAGTAAATATAATGTTCAGTATCACAAACAGTACCGAAAGAGCGGTCAATACAACCTCCGCAGCGGCAGCTTTTTTTCTGAAAATAAATTTTAAAAGCTCAAATATGCTTTCCGTTCCGAAGCCGAGAATGGTGATAAAAGCGGCTATTCCGGGATATAAATATCTTCCCTGCGATTGATAATCCATAAAATAACTGTAATATACGCTAAGGCAGAAGGGGATGGCGAAAGCGGATATGAGTAAAATCCTAAGAAGCAGCTCGGAGCTTTGTATAAGCGGGATATCGCCTGTTTCCTTATCTTTTTTAAGCCGATTTCTTTTAATGACAAGTCGTATAAGCCCTATAAAAAATGCGGTCAAACAGATCACGAAGATAAGAAGATACAATTTATAATATCTCATCTTCAAAAAATATTGGAGAGCGCCGAAGGCGGCTATAAAGCTGTAAAACGAAGCAACCAGCCACGACGTGCTGAGTATGGTGGGAGTAAAAAGCATCTCAAAAAGAGAAATACCGAGGTTGTTCGGAGTGTGCCTGTTTTCGGGCTTTAGCTCTTCCATCGCATAGTTTTTGCCCGCTTCCATCATGGAATGTAGCCCCAGCATATCGCCGTTATACAGTATGATATTTCTGATAAAGAAAAATCCGGTAAAAGCAAATACGAACAGTACAATAAGAAGGAGCCTTTTTTTCATTATAACAGCCGACCAGCCCTCCGCATTTCTGTTCATATAAAAGCTTGTAAAAAACAGTATTATGCTCAGAAGTATCCAGCCGTAGCCGTTGTAATAGGTGAGGGCGATAATGACAATGCCCGCTCCTACCGTCAAAGTATTTCTTACGCTCCAGCTTGTCTTTAATACCCTTATCCATCCGTATAATATGACGGCGGATCCGCAGACGCACAAAATATCATTATTTACATAGGTGGACATATATGCGTACTGGGGAAGCATGGCGAGCATTACGGCGCATACCCACTTTGTCTTTTTTGAAAAAAGCAGGTCAAGTCCCCTGAGGAAAAACCATATCGCCGCAGCTCCGGAGATAACCGAGGTCATTCTGGCGGCTATCAGAAGCATGAATTCATCGGAGGAAAACATATTGGCGATAAACATAAAAAGGCTGCTTAAGCAGGCGGGTAAAAAGGTCGGGAAAAAAGCGTACGAATATCCGAAGGCGGGTTCAACCACCTCTTTGCTCAGTCCGTGCGGAAGTCTTTTAAATTCAAAAATATATTTTATTACCTTATACCGCATGGCTTCGTCGGGCGGACTGCTAAGCGGAAGAGAGGCGTCGTAAAAGTTGTTCAAGCTCCAGATAAAATAGAAAGCAAAGCAAAAAATAACGAATAAAACTTCCAACAGGCGGTCATTTTTATGTAAATTTTTGAGCATATAAAAATCCTTTATTGTCACAAGCAAAATTACGGAAAGCACACTTTGCGGGCTTTCACCGTTTTTGAATTATTGCGGCATTAGCCAAGGTCTCCTATTGAGCAGGATCAGGCAAGCACGCTCGGACAAGTTCGAACTCCTTCTCATTGCCCGCATAAGCCAAAGGCAATTATATAATATTTGCGCCGAAGTTCAAAACCTGAAAGACTATCGGCGATATCCTGCAAAAAGGCGCTGTTTGAACAAAGCCTTACCCGTTAAATCCTTAAAAATCAGCGGCAATTTGCCCTAAAGCCTATAAAATGCTATATTCACAGCTATGGATAATCATATTTCTCAAAGACGCATAGAGCTGCTTGACCGCTTAAAGGGAGTCGCCGGAGTACTTACTCTTTTCGGGCACGTCATAATCATGGGAAACGGTGAGGTATTCAGAGAAACGGATCTCTATTTCAATGATAAGGTGTTTCAGCTTATATACAGCTTCCATATGCCTTTATTTATGATGATAAGCGGCTTTCTGTTCGGAAGATCGGTAAGGCTTTATGATAGAAAAAAAACGGCGGAGCAGATATTTGACAAGGCAAAGAAGCTGATTGTACCTCTGCTGCTCTTTTCTGTTTTGGATCTTATCCTCAGTATAAGTAACTGGATATCCGCAGGAATACAGATCAATATCAAGATAGTAGCGCTTCAATATCTTATCCTTTTCGTTACTGAAAGATGGTTTTTGTGGGCTGTGTTCTGGTGCTTTTTATTTTCCGTACTGTGGAAAAATCTTTTAAAGGAAAACCCCTTTGTACTTGTGGCGCTTTTTTTAATCATGTTCGCAGTACCCGACGGCTTGAATCTGGGGGCTTACAAATATATGCTCCCGTATTTCATCATAGGCAATAAGCTTTTTGAAGCTTATTACGACGACAGTATGAGGAAAAGA
The DNA here is from genome assembly GCA_963553525.1 of uncultured Lachnospiraceae bacterium. GTDB lineage: Bacteria > Bacillota > Clostridia > Lachnospirales > Lachnospiraceae > Butyrivibrio. Next base: position 27,176 of record CAUVOD010000007.1, read on the forward strand.
GCTGAAAAATTTTTGAATTTTAAGAGCTTTATACCTGCCGTACTGCTGTTTACAGCCCTGCTTTCAGGCTATGGCGGCGGAATGACCGTATATATATCGGGCTATAAGCTCATAGGAAAGGATATTTTTAATCAGCTGTATATAGATGCTTACAGATTTTTGATCGGACTTTCGGGCAGTGTTGTAATGGGATTTTTGATCTATTTCATTTCCAAAAGCAAGTTGACTGAAAAAGTCATGGACATATTATCTCATGTAGGAAAATACACCATGGGAATATATCTGTTGAGTCAATACGTGGTGGTTTATATATTTAATAATATTACCGACAATTATTACAGAGATAATATAGCGGCGGCTCCGAACTATCTTTTGACGGTGCTTGAAACCGCTTTGGCGCTTATCATATGTCTTATATTGATAAAGATAATGAAAAAATTGCCGATCTTAAAATATATGGTCTGATTTACCCGAAAACAGTCAACGGGTCTGCTCTTTTATTTCCTGAAACCATATCGGATACGCATCGGCGGTTACATGTACGCCGTCATAGGTATAGTTTGCGTTTAATGCGCCGTTTGCGTCATCCAAAAGATAATTGGAATCAATATAAATAATATCATTACCGTTTGCCAGGGCTGTAATTTTGGCGTTTCTGGCATCTATGTTCACATTGTTATAAATAGTGCCCTGTGCCGCTTTTGCCGCCGACACATGCATTATGCTCTGAATGTAAATGGTTGCATTCGGTTGAAGCTCTCTTATTCTCGATATAACGGAGCTGAATTGAGTATAAAAGCTGTCTTCGGGGTATCCGATCTCGTTTATTCCCAGCATCACATATATTTTTCCGAATTTAAGAGCGGTAAGAGCCTGCTCGATAGTATAGCTTTTGTCATTTACCTTAACTATGGGCGAGGTCAGTATATTAAATGCCGTAAGAGATTCCTGGCAGTAAAAGTGCGCAATGGAATCTATCTCGGGCAGATATCTGGAAAGCCCGACGGTTCTTGAATCTCCTATAAAAAGAGCGTCGGAATAATAGCTTGCGTCCGCCGGAGTGCCGCTTGCGGGAGTAACGGTAACAGATTGAAATTCGGCAATCAGGGCGGCGGTCTGCTCGTCAACGACGGGAGTTTCTTCAGCGGATGAGGAGGCTTCGGAGGAAGCGTTTTGACTGTCCGCATTTTCGGTTGAAGAAGCTCCAGTATCGCCCGAATCGTCAGCGTCCGCTTCGGAGGAGCCGTTTTCAGCTTTTTTGACAAAGGCTGCCTGATCGGGAGAAGCGGAAGGAAGCTTTTTGTTGCCGGGCTTCTTTTCCTTTATTGCGGCAAACAGGGGGATATTGTTTTGCAGTCCTCTAAAGGGAAGCGTCAGATACGGACCGTCCTCATATTTGTAATTATATGAGGAATAGACGCCGCTTGAGCCCCGGACTCCCAAAAAGGTCAAAAATGCTGCCGACAATACGAACAGCAATATAAAAATGTAGCGAGTATTATTTTTCATAATTAAAATTTAAAATACATAAACGGGTTTTCCTGTCTTACGCTCAGGGAATATATACTGATCCAGAACAGGACTAAAACAAATAAAATGACGAAAATATTGTTTCGGAATTTCTTTATTGCGGCAAACACAATGGGAACCAAGCCTATAAAACCGACAATTATATACGGCCAGTAGGTTTGTAAAATACCCACATAGTCGTTTGCAAAAACATTTGCGGGTATATTTGCAAAGGGAAAAAGCCTGTTCAAATATCCGTAAAGATACGACCACTTGCCCATGGCAAAGGGTATCCAGCTTAAAGGCACTAATACAAGCACATGGAAGCGTCCGACAAATTTGTATATTGAAGGAAATCTCGACCATATAAATTTTTCACACAGTATCAGGAGCAAAAGGAAAAAAGCCCATATTATAAAGGTTATACTGAAGCCGTGCCACAGTCCCGTTAAGAGCCAGACAGCAAAAAGGCTTAAAATATTTCTTAAAACACCGTTTCTGCTTCCGCCAAGGGGTATGTATACATAGTCTCTGAACCAGCTTCCAAGACTCATATGCCAGCGCCTGTAAAAATCGCTTACACTTGAAGCGGCATAAGGATGATGGAAATTCTCTATAAAAGGAAAGCCGAGCATAGAGGCTATTCCTGACGCCATAAGCGAATATCCCCAAAAGTCGTAGTACAGGTTCAGGCTGTAAATAACTACTCCCAGCCATGCAAGCGGGGTTGAAAGATGCGCATATCCGATGGTTCCTATGGATTGCCATGCGTAAGCCAAATGATCCGCTATCATTACCTTTAAAATAAGACCTATACAGAAGTAGTAGAGCCCGACCTCTATCAAGTACAATCTGCTGTGAAAGGAACCGTGCAAAAGCCGATATTTTCTTGATATATACGAGGAATTTTCCTCGTATGAAGACCATCTCATAATAGGTCCCGATGCGATCTGCGCAAACAATGTAAAATAAACCGCCGTATCGACGAAATCGGGAAGCTTTTTGAAATTTCCCTTATAAAGGCCGATCTGATAAGAAATCATTTTGAAGGTATAGAAGCTTATACCCACGGGAATTAAAGAATTGCCGACAAAGGTTCCGAGGGCTTTAAAAAGAGCGAGAAGCGCCACGTCAAAAGCAATAACGTATATAAGATAATTTTTAAGCCCGTCAACAACCTTTTTTCCCAGAAAATAATTTATTAAAACGGCGGCAACAAGAAGGGCAAGATATCTTACGTCTCCAAGGGCGTAAAAAATCAAGGATGCCAAAAGCAGCACGTATTTTCTGATAGAAGAGGGAGATAAATAGTATATCAGGATAAGAGCAGGCAAAAAACGAAAAATAAACTGCAAATTGCTTAAGGACATCATCTTTTGCTTCCAAGCTCCTTAAGCAGCTCCAACAGGCTCAGATCTTCCGCCGTAATTCTTATGTTGCATACTTTTTCTTCACCGTCGGGATCGGTCAGCTTAAGCTCCAGTACCGTACCTTCCTTTACTCCGTCTCTTGCAAGACTTGCCGCAAATTGGACAGCCTTCGGATGAGCCTTTTGAAAGCGCTGAAATTCCGACATTAACTTGAGGGTATTACTAATTTCCACAAAAATCCTTTCACAATTTAGTTCCGGTTGAATAATTGTTTTTGTATAAGACGTATATTTTTATCGTCATTATAGCACAAATAAAAAAAGGGAAACAAAAATTATTAATTTACGATAGTATATTTGTATAGATGTAATGTGTAGGATGTGTGAATAATGCTATAAATAGTAAGAAAGTGTTATGAATGAAGGAAAAATATCCGACATAAACAAGTAGCTTTTTTGTGCTGTTTTGTAGTAATATTGTTATAGTACGGATACCATAAAAGGTGGGAGGATATCACATGTTAGCTGCTTTAGTACCTCTATTTGATTCAAAATTGTTCGTTTGTGCATATTCGGTTTTTGCACAGAAGGATAATTTCTTCACAAATCCGGGTATGAACGGTGTAACTAGACTGGACGGAGCCGGCAATATTGTAGGGCTTGACATAGTTAACAGTTTGGGAGCGGAAACTTTTTCCGATAACAAACTGGTTTTTATACAGCTTAACAGCATATCGGTATTTTCCAATGTTGAGGAGCAGTGCAAAATTCCCAAATCGAGTCTGGTTCTTCTCATGGACAAAAATATTGTTCCCAATGAAAAATATTTGTTAAGATTGAAGCAGCTTAAGGAAACGGGATTTAAGCTTGCGATACGTAAGCTTCCCATAGAAGAATTTGAGAACTACAAAGATATTTTAAGTATAATGGATTATATACTTTTGGACTCAAAGAAAATAAAGATGGAAGTCGCAAAGGTATATTTTAAGCGCCGGTACCCTAATATAAAGCTGTGCGCAGTAAATGTAAACGATCAGGAGTCCTATAACAGGCTGGTTGCCGACGGCGGATATGATATGTATGAAGGAGCGTTCTTCCGCATGCCGATTAAGCGCAGCGAGAGAGAAATAGCGCCTCTTAAAATCAATTATGTGCAGCTTCTGAACGTAGTAAATTCACCCGACTATAATCTTAGCGATGCGGCGTCGGTAATAGGACACGACACGGCATTGGTTGTTTCGCTTCTGGAGATGGTTAACCGCATGACGGCGGCAGGCGGCGTGCAGAATGTCAATCATGCTGCCGCAATGCTCGGGCAAAAGGAGCTTAAGAGATGGATAAGCACAGCCATAACAAAGGAGCTGTTGTCCGATAAGCCGACGGAAATAATGCGTCTGTCGCTCATAAGAGCAAGATTTGCCGAAAATCTTTCCAAAGTATTTGAACTTGCGGCGTTTTCGCAGGATCTTTTCCTTGCCGGAATGTTTTCCGTAGTGGATATCATGCTTGATAAGCCTATGGAAGAGGCGCTCAGCGTTTTGAAGGTTTCAAAAAATATAGAAGACGCTCTTATCAGAAAATCCGGACCGCTCTACCCCGTTATAAATTTTGTATACGAATACGAAAATGCTTCGTGGCAGGAGGTTTCAAGACTTATGGTTCTCGGAAATTATGAAATGGACGAGATATACGGAATGTATATTGAAGCCATCAGATGGTACGGAAACCTGTTTAAAACGGGAGCTTAAATTAAATAATACAGCCTAGATAAGGAGCTTCAACCGATAAAAGCCGGGACAGGCTCCTTTTTTGCGTTATAAAATCGAAGAGAATTTTACACTGTGCGGGTCTTTATTTTTTTCATAAGTATGAGATAGGTTACAAGATGTGCGGTGAAGGTAACTATCCATGTTATGGGATAAGAAAAGTATAAAACGACAAGGTTATGAAATCCGGGTATTTGAAAAACCGTAAATATCCACAGGATTCTGAGCATACATACACCCACAACCGAAACTATCATAGGAGCCAGTGAGGAGCCCAGACCCCTTACCGATCCGCAAACAGTATCCATCATTCCACAGAGGAAATAAAGGGTACAGATAACGGACAGTCTTTTAAGACCGAAGGCTATGGCTTCGGGATCTCTTGTAAAAACCGAAAGCAGCGCATTGCCGAAAAAGTATGCGGAATTTCCGAGAATAAGTCCGGTAATCATGACCAGAACAAGGCAGTTTTTCAGCACCTTCTTCACACGCTCCATATCCCGCACCCCATAGTTTTGGGAGGTAAAGGTTACGCAGGCTTGATAAAAAGAATTCATTGAAACATATACAAAGCCTTCTATATTTCCGCTTGCGGCATTGCCCGCCATTGCGATTGAGCCGAACGAATTTATAGAGGATTGAATTAACACGTTTGATATTGAAAAAACCGTCCCCTGAAGTCCGGCGGGGAGACCGACAATGAGAATTTTTTTTAATTTATCGGGGGTGATCTTCATTTTTTTCCATGAAAAGGCGAAGCTTCCGCTGCTTCTAATTAGGGTCAGCATAATGAGTGCTGCGGAAACATAAATTGAAACGGAGGTGGCAAGAGCTACTCCTGCAACGTCCATATGGAAGAATATTACGGTTATAAGATTTAAAAATACGTTTATACTGCCCGATATGATAAGAAAATAAAGAGGTCTCTTAGTATCTCCGACAGCCCTCAGTATGGAGGCTCCCGTATTATAAATAATATTTGCGGGCATATTCAGAAAGTAAATTCTTATGTACAGGGTACTGAGATCTATAACATCATCGGGAGAGCCCATAAGGACGAGAAGGCGTCTTGCAAGCACAATGCCGGTAATCGCAAGAAGCGTTCCCGCAATCAATGACACCGCTATGGAGGTATGAACCGTTTCCGAAACATCTTTTTTATGATCTATCGCATAATATCTTGCAACCAGAACATTAACGCCTACGCCTATTCCCATAAAAAGACTTATCAGAAGGTTGATAAGTGAAGATGTCGAGCCTATGGCGGCGACCGAATTTGATGATGAAAACTGACCTACTACAGCCACGTCGGCGGCGTTGAAAAGAAGCTGTAAAATACCGGTAAGCACAAGCGGAACCGTAAATATAAGCACCTTTGAGGTGATGGGACCGTGCACCATGTCCATCTCGTAAGAAGCGGCTTTATTTTTAAAATCCCCCATAATTTTCCCTTCTTGAAATTTTAAAATCTCGAGAGATGTTTTTAAATCTCGTGGAGATGCCTGCTGTCCGTGATAACCAAAACGGTATCGTTTTCACAAAAAACCAAATTCGGATTTATAGATGTAATCATATCATTATCGCGATTAATAGCAATCACATTCAGATTATATTTTCCTCTCAAATTCAGATCTTTCAGGGTCTTACCCACCCATTCCTGCTGAACCTTGCTTTCCACAAGCCTGATTTTATCCGAAAGCTCAATGTAATCAAGAAAATTTCCCGCAAGAATATTTCTTGCCAGACGAATTCCTCCGTCGCGTTCAGGCAGTACTATTTTGGTTGCCCCCACCTTTTCAAATATGTTTTTTTGTAAATCATCCGCAGCCTTAGCGATAACCGACGGTACTCCGGCGTCCTTTGCCGCCATTATAGCCAAAATAGAGGCGTCCAGGCTGCCCGTCATGGCTACGATAACGGCGTCCATGTATGAAAGTCCGATTTCTTTGTAGGCATTTTCATCAAGAGCATTGAAGACAAGAGCCGTCGTGACCTCATCGGCAATCGCTGCGGTACGCATTTCATTCACATCGCAGGCAAGCACGTCCGCTCCCATCTTAAAAAGCTCCCTTGATATACTTCTTCCAAATTCACCCAGTCCGAAAACCGCATATGAGCGTTTCATTATTACATATCCTCCTTAACCTACTCTGATATTTCCGTCCACATATCTGCTTCTTGATTTACTTTCCTTTGCCGTAAGAGCCAGCATGATCGAGATGGGACCGACCCTTCCCAGATACATACATATGATAATGAGTATTTTTCCCGGAAGCTCAAGAAGCGGTGTAAAATCTCTGGTCAAACCTACGGTTCCGAGGGCGCTGAAAACCTCAAATACAATATCTCCCGCCTGTCCGGGCTGCATAAGATATAAAAGAAGCACCGCAATACAGCCTGCCGCCGCACTTATGCAGAACACGGCAAAGGCTTTTCTGACTGTTCCTCTGGGGATGCGCCTTCTGAAGCATACGGCGTCGCCCTCACCCTGTATAACGGATTTAAGTTCCAAAAAAAGTACGGCGGCGGTGGTCGTTTTAATTCCGCCGGCGGTTCCGGTCGGAGAACCGCCGATGAACATCAATATAACCGTAAGCATGACTGACGAAAACAGCAGTCCCTTCTGTGAAAAAGTTGCGAATCCCGCCGTTCTGGTTGATACCGATTCAAAAAGACATTCCATAAGCTGTATTCCTAAAGGCTCCTGTCCTATTGTAAGGGGATTATTATGTTCAAAGAGCCAGTATGCCGCAGCGGCTATGAATATCAGCGCCGCCGTCATGGTAAGCACCACCTTGGTGTGATGACTGAGAGGAGAGCTTACCCTGTCACGGTGTTTGTTGAACAGCCGTGAAATTCGATTTTTAAAAAGATCAAGCAGCTCCCACCAGACGGTAAAGCCTAGTCCGCCCAATATTATGAGCGACATGGTGATGAGGTTGATGCCTATATTTCCGGCATAGGGAACAAGGCTGTTATTTCCTATAATATCTATTCCCGCATTGCAAAATGCGGATATGGAATGAAAAATCGAATACCAGATTCCGCGCCGTATTCCGAAGATGGGAACGAAATTAAACGAATAGAGCAGGGCTCCCGCCGCTTCAACCGTAAAAATTCCGAAAAAGGCGTTTCTGAGAAAATGAACCATATGTACGGTCGTATCCATATTGAAGGCGTCTTTAATAAGCAGTCTTTCTCCGAGCGGTATGCGTCTTCGCATTACGACGGAGCCCATGGTCACAAGCGTAATGGTACCCATTCCGCCGATCTGTATCAGAATAAGAATGATAATATGCCCGAGGGTGCTCCAATGAGACGCCGTCGAAACGGTGACTAGTCCCGTCACACATACGCTCGTCGTAGCTGTAAATAAAGCGTCCGGAAAGACAGTTCTCTTTCCGTCAGCGGACATGCACGGAAGCGTAAGAATCAAGCCCCCGATAATAATAGCGGCAAGGAAGCTTATCATTATTATCTGCGTTGTGGTAAACATCTTCCGATTGTCTATGTTAGACATTTTTGTACGGTTCTCCTTTGCTTTATTAAAGACCTGCCGGTAAAGACTTATGTGTATTTGACAAAAATCTATTGAAAGACAATACCATAACATTATCCTATCCGCAGGGTTTTTATGTCAAATGATCACGGGAATTATTTTTTGAATATCAATAAAATGAGCTTAAATGAAAATACTGAACATATCAAAAAAGAAAAAACCGCAAACGCCTAAGTTAAGGCTTTGCAGTTTTTTCTATGCGTCTTATGATACACGTTTCTGCTATCGAGGTGACAGGATTCGAACCTGCGGCCTCTGCGTCCCGAACGCAGCGCTCTACCAAGCTGAGCCACACCTCGATTGTCATACAGCCGGAATCATGACTGTAACAAGCCACAAAATATTACTATGCAACAGCCGTAATTGTCAAGATAGGAGAGCGGCTGTAAAACATAATCTCAGCAAAACCTCCGTATGAAAGTCCTCGCTGAACCTTTATCAATACCTATTATAATAAGCGTAATGGTGCTTGTCGCAAAATTGATATATAATAAAGGTGAAGGTTTTCGGCACAAAAAGGGGATATTGCCTGATACTTGGAAGGAGGGACGAGATGAATTATGAGGAATTGATACAGAAGAGGCAGTCGATACGATCTTTTAAGGAAAAAAGCTTAAAGGAAGAACAGCTTGACGAGATAAGAGAGTTTTTCGACGGAAGCGACAGACTTATAGACGATATTGACGTTTCTCTTATGTTATGTGCGGAAAATGCGGGAATCAGACTTGAGGGCGTGGTCGGATATCAGGGCTATGCTTTTAACGCTCCGCTTTATCTGGTTCTGCTTTCCGAGGAAAAAGAGGGCTTTTATGAAAACATCGGGTTCATAGCGGAAGCTCTTTCGCTTAAGCTCACGGACATGGAGCTTGACCAGTGCTGGCTTACTGTTGACAGCAGCGACATGGTAAAAAAGGTTTTGAATCTTGATACCGGTCTTACGGTTGCCGCCGTTATTGCCTGCGGCTACGGAAATCCCGAACTTGAAGTCACTCGAATAGACATAATAACTCAGTCAAATGTCGAGTTTGAAAAAAGAGAAGGTCATGTTGCGCCTAAAATTGCGGCGAGCGAGATGGTATTTGAAGGCAGCTTCGGAAAAGCTCTGGTAAGAGAAGAGGATCAGTTTGACCCGTATCTTGATAAGGCGTTGTGTGCAGCTTCATTTGCCCCCAGCTTTCTCAATCTTCAAACATACCGCTATATACTTAGAGATCACGACATCGTTATCTGCGACAGGCAGGACAAGATGGTATCTGCGGAGGATCGCAAGCTCAGTCAGGGAGCGACGATGTACAATTTTTACATAACATATTCACAGTACAACAATTCCGGCTACAAATGGGAGCTTGGCAAGGTTGACAACGTGGAAGACCTGAAGCTTCCGAAGGAATATGAAGCGGTTGCATCCATGCGCCTTTGGTAATACAAGAGAAAATAAGCGTAAATAAAAAGCACTGTACCTTTTTCGAATTTTGTTAAGGTACGGTGCTTTATATTATGTAAGAGAGAGTTTCGCCAAAGAACTTTTGGTTTGTTGACGATTTTTCTTTTGAAATTTTTATGTTATAAATATAATTCTCAGTCACATAATTTTATTATTTCTCGTTATAACATATTTATCAGTGATTTCATCACCGTATTCTTCATCTTCAAGCTTAATTCTTTCATATAAATATGTTTTTATTTCATCTGTATTGGAAAAATTTACTGCTACATACGGTTCTTCGGGATTGACCTTTTCGAATAAAAGAAATCCGTTTTCCGTTTCAAATAATGTTGCAGAATGAGACATGGAAATTTGATTCCCGCTCTGAATCCAAAATCCTATAAGAGAGTAAGAATTTTCTTTAAATGAAATTCCGTAGTCCTCAAAGTGTTTATTTATTGCTTCATACATATCCTCTTCAGTACAATTTTCTTTAATTTCTATGGGGTTAAAAAGTGTAAAATACTTTTTTATTTCTTCATCATTCCAATCCAGCAGAGGGAACGGTTCTGATTTTGGGTAATCCCCCTCAACAGCTTCTCTGCCGAAAATAGCCACCCCATCGCTATATAGCCAAGATCCCTCTTCGCTCCAACAGGCAAAGTTTTCTCTTGATAATGTTTTGTTTATTGTAATGTTGCCTTTATTTAATTCAAAAGCAACTATTCTGCATAACACATCAAAATAATTTCTGTTATTTTTTCTAAACCAAGCTCTTGATATTGTAGGATAATCACTGTAATAGACAGTTTTATCCTGTAATACAGTAAAATCGCCGACTAAAGAAAAAGCTTCGCAATTTTTCATTGCCGCATTATAATCGTTAACCCATTCCAAAACAGTATCAACAGATTTATTTTCAATGCCGGAATCGTTAAATATTGATTTTATTTCATTCATTGAAGCTTTACTGTTTAAATTTGAATATGTTAAAGCTTTATTAGTGCCGGTTTCGATTTTGGATATGGAGTTTTCTTCAAATACCTGATTATCCTCTTGAGTTTTGTTTGATAAATTTTGCTTATTTGAACATCCGCTAAGGGTAGTTATTGTCAATAAAAGAGAGAGTATTAAAATTACCGTTTTAGTTTTCATTTTTAATATTTTCCTCTGTATGTGAAGAACTCCTTTGTGATGATGCGCTGCTTGGAACGTTTATTCTTTTCTCTATAACAAACCGTTCTAAATTTGTTCTATGATTATACTTTATAGATGCAATCTTATCTTTAGAGAGGATAGCATCGTTTATATTTATATCGTTTAATGAGGCAATTGCTATGGCATAATGTATCACATCAGCTAATTCATTAGCCAATTGTGACTTCAAATCTTCATCATCAGCAGATTTTCTCCCCGCCTTTTTATTTAAGACTTCTGCCACCTCGCCAATTTCCTCCACTAGTTTCATAAATAGGCTTTGGTCAATACCTCCATTTTTATAATGGTCGTATAAGTATTCCTGAAGTTCTGTTATTGTGATTTTCACTGTGTATTAACCCTTTCAAATTCATTTATTAATTAAAAAATATGTCAGACAAAGTGCCGGAGCAAACACAAAAACTCTAAAGAGTAAAGGGGAGCTTTTAAAAGAAGCATACATTCCTGAATAAAATATTATCAAATAAGTTGCCAGTGCGTGAAGCATAATACTTATCGGAAAGCATAATCCCATGATCATATCATCTTTTGGTGTTCCCGCTGCAAATTCAAAGTTTTCCGTGTTTGCTTTATCCACTTATACCATCTCCTGTAATTTCAGATTGATCTCTTTAATTATTTATTGACATTATGTCATATTTCAGCAGAGCTTTATAGAGTTAACTTTCCTTAGAGCATCCCAAGTCATGGATATGGCAGCCTTTATTTCCGATTTGGAGACAACATTTACAATACTGCCGCTTTCTCCGCCGTCTCACCGACTGAAAAGCGACGAAAAAAGACGGCATATTGCTGAAAATAAAGCCATGTGATTGACTAATGCGGGTGAGCAACTATACTGAAAATAAATTTGTAACCCGTTACAAATTTAAGACAGGGAGATTTTTGATGACAACAATCAGAGAAGTTGCCAAAATGGCGGGAGTATCCTCCGCTACGGTTTCCAGAGTGATGAACGGAAAAGCCAATGTAGGCGGCAGGACAAAGGCTAAGGTGCTTAAAGCATTAAATGAAACGGGTTACAAGCCCAACGAGCTTGCACGTGCGCTATATAAGAGATCATCCAAAATAATCGGCGTCATAGTTCCCAACATAGATAATCCCTTTTTCAGCGAACTGGAAAACGCGATCGAAGAAGAGGCTTATTTAAGAGGGTACAGAATACTGCTTTGCAGCTCCAACAACGATTTTGAAAAGGAGCGTGTAAATATACAAATGCTGAGCGGTATGAAGGCTAACGGCATCATACTCATGACCAATAACGAAAAGACGGGAACTGCGGTTGCAGATACGGACATTCCCGTCGTGGTGGTTGACAGACACGTGACTACCGGCGGCGAGGTTGCATATATAGAGTCGGACAATTATCAGGGCGGAGTGATTGCCGCAGAGCATTTAATTGACTGCGGCTGTAAAAAGATAGTGTGTATGCGGGGGCCTCAGGGCTTTACCAGCGGAATGCAGCGCTATCACGGATACTTGGCGGTTTGCCGTAAGTACGGGATTAAAGAGCGGGTCATAGACACAAGATACGATTTTCAAAGCGGCTTGTCGGCGGCAAAGGAGCTTATAAAAAAATATCCCGATGTTGACGGAGTCTTTGCGGCAAACGATCTGGTGGCATTTTCCGCCTTTAAGGTTCTGAGATCCGAGGGAAAGGCGGTTCCGGGCGACGTCCAGATAGTAGGCTTCGACAATATAAAATTCGATACTCTGATGACGCCTGAATTTACCACCATAGCCCAGCCGATTGAAAAAATGGGACAAATGGCTGTCCGTATAATAGACAAGCTCTCCAGGGGCGAAAAATTTCAAAGAGACAACGTGTTTGACGTGGATCTTATAAAAAGACAGACAACAAGATAAAAGGGAGGCTGTGATGAAGAAAAACGGAATTTTAAATTCGGATATTTCAAGAGTTCTTTCATATATGGGACATACCGACCGGATTTGTATAGCCGACTGCGGTCTGCCTATTCCGGAAGATGTGGAGAGAATAGACCTTGCGCTTAAAATGGGAGTTCCCTCCTTTATGGATGTGCTCACCGAGGCCGCCTCCGATATGAAGATTCAAAAAATTATTCTTGCTGATGAAATAAAAGCTCAAAATGCGGCTCAGCTTGAAGCGATAGAAGCCTTTTTTAAAAAAAGCGGAGTTGATATACAAATAGAATTTGTGCCTCATTCGGAATTTAAGGAAATGACTCGGGACTGCAAAGCCGTTATCAGGAGCGGAGAAGCCACAGCTTATTCCAATATCATACTGGAAGCGGGCTGTATCTTTTAGAAGGAGAAGGTTTATGCGTATTGAAATGTCCGGAATAGATAAGGCGTTTGGCGGTAATGCGGTTTTAAAGTCTGCGGCATTTACTTTGGAAGAGGGTGAGGTTCATGCGCTTATGGGCGAAAACGGCGCAGGAAAATCGACGCTCATGAAGATTTTAACCGGAGTTTACACCAAGGATAAGGGGAGTATAAGGATAGACGGAAAGGAGCTTTCGTATCACAGTGCCAAAGAGGCTGAAGAAGCGGGTATTGTTTTTATACAGCAGGAATTAAATGTTCTTTTTGATATGAGCATTGAAGAAAATATGTTTCTCTGCAAGGAAATTCACGGAAGCTTCGGTATCTGTTCAAGCAGGAAAATGCGCAGCAAGGCAAAAGAGGTGCTGGATCTTTTGGGCGTTGATATAAATCCCGCAAGCATAATGCGTAATTTATCGGTGGGTGAGCAGCAGATGGTTGAGATTGCAAAGGCGCTTTTGGTCGATGCAAAGGTTCTGATTATGGACGAACCGACCGCCGCACTTACGGATAAGGAGATAGAGATTCTTTTTAAAATCGTAAGAACCCTCAAGAAAAAAGGAGTTTCCGTTGTATATATTTCTCATAGAATGGAAGAGATTTTCGAGCTCTGCGACAAGGTGACGGTGCTTAGAGACGGTCAATATGTCGGCTGTAAAAGCATTTCGGAAACCGATATGAACGATCTTGTAAAGATGATGATAGGCAGAGAGATAGGTGAAAGATATCCGCTTAGAACTGCGGAAATCGGCGATGTGGTAATGGAGGTGAAAAATCTTTCATGCCCGTCCAAATTCAAAAATATAAGCTTCAGCGTAAGATCGGGAGAAGTGCTCGGGGTTTCGGGGCTCATGGGAGCGGGAAGAACCGAGATTATGCAGGCGATTTTCGGAAACATGGAAAACGTAAGCGGGCAGATATTCATAAACGGCAGAGAAGTAAAAAATAAAGATCCCGAAACAGCCATGAAAAACGGCATAGGTTTGATAACCGACGATAGAAAAACCCAGGGACTTATGCTTGAAAAATCAATACGTGAAAACATATCGCTTGCCAATTTGAAAAAGATCAGCAAAAATGCCGTGATTTCGACTAAAGCTGAAAAAGGGCTTTCTGAAAAGGGAATTAAGGATTTGAGAATAAAATGCACGGGTGCGGAGCATGCCTGCGAAAATTTGAGCGGAGGAAATCAGCAGAAGGTTGTTTTTGCAAAATGGATTTTTACCGAGCCCCAGGTTCTTATATTGGACGAGCCGACCAGAGGCGTGGATATAGGAGCAAAGAAGGAAATTTATACTATCATAAACGAGTTGGCATCAAAAGGGGTTGCGATAGTCATGGTTTCTTCGGAGCTTCCGGAGGTTTTGGGAATGTCGGACAGAGTAATGGTCATTCATGAAGGAGAAATATCCGGAGCGATAGGAAAAGAGGAAGCGACTCAGGAAAATATAATGACATTCGCAACGGGAGGAAAAACGAATGAAAAATAAAAATTCCGTTTTAAGTAAAATTTCAGACTTTGGGTCGTTGATAGCGCTTGTTGCGCTGATTGCAGTAATAAGCATGATAAGTCCGGAGTTCAGGACACTGGATAATTTCTTTTCACTTCTTCGCCAGTCCTCAATAAACGGCTTTATCGCCTTCGGTATGACCTGTGTCATTTTGACGGGAGGAATCGACCTGTCCGTAGGCTCCGTATTGGCGCTTACGGCGGCGTTCGGAGCGTCCATGATAAAGGGAGGAATGCCGATAGCGGCAGCGGTTATGATTGTGCTTGCGGTAGGTACGATATTCGGCTCTTTGAACGGAGTGATGATAACAAAGGGAAGACTTCAGCCCTTTATAGCCACGCTTATTACCATGCAGGTCTTTCGAGGAGTCACCATGATTTTCATGAACGGGAAGCCTATTTCCGGACTTGGCAGCAGTGCGGTTTTTCAATTTCTCGGAAGAGGAAATGTATTCGGAATACCTTTTCCGGTAGTGCTGTTCGTTCTGCTTTTTGTTTTATTTTCCTTTGTACTGGGAAAGACGACATTCGGAAGACGAGTATATGCGACAGGCTCGAATGAGGTCAGCGCAAAGCTTTCAGGAGTAAATATCATAAAAACCAAAATTGCGGTTTATGCCATATCCGGCTGTATGGCGGCTCTGTCGGGGCTTATTCTTCTGTCGAGGCTTAACAGTGCACAGCCCACTCTCGGCGAGGGTTATGAGATGGATGCCATAGCGGCGACTGCTCTCGGCGGAACGTCGATGAGCGGAGGACGGGGACGCATTTGGGGTACATTCGTGGGCGTTCTGATAATTGCCGTCTTGAATAACGGCTTGAACATATTGGGTATTTCGTCTTATTACCAAAGCGTTGTAAAGGGATTTGTAATATTGGTTGCCGTTTTGAGCGACAGAAACAGATAAAAAGTGCAGTCATGTAAAAGAAAAAAGTAAAGCTTTTTTCACAACATTTAAGGAGGATATTATTATGCAACTGAAAAAAATCACATCAATTTTGTTGGCAGGTGCAATGGCGCTGTCCATGGCAGCCTGCACCTCGTCTGCCACACCTGCAAAGGAAGCAAGCTCCGCAGCTTCCGATATGAGCGCAGAGCCCTCCGCCGGAGCGTCTATGACTGCAGTAGACGCAGAAATGGCAGTAGACGGCGCCATAGGTCTTTCGCTTTCAACACTCAACAACCCTTTCTTCGTAACTCTCTCGGAGGGAGCGGAAGAAGCTGCAAAGGAACTCGGTCTTAATCTTATAACGGTTGATGCCGGAGATGACGCCGCCAAGCAGGCAAGCGATATTGAGGATCTTATCTCCAAGAATATCAGCGTTCTGATTGTAAATCCCGTAGACTCCGACGCTGTAGCAACGGTGGTACAGGAAGCTATAGACAAGGGCATCAAGGTTATTTCGGTAGACCGCAGCGTAAACGGCGCGGAGGTTGACTGTGCTATCGCCTCCGACAATGTAGCCGGAGCAAAGCTTGCAGCCGAATATCTTGTAGAAAAAGCCGGAGAAGGTGCAAAAACCGTTGAGCTTGAAGGAGTTCCCGGAGCCAGCGCAACCATAGACAGAGGAGAGGGCTTCCACGGGATTGCTGATAAAAAGCTTGATGTACTTGCATCACAGACAGCCAACTTTAACCGTTCCGAAGGCATGACCGTTATGGAAAACATGCTTCAGTCACATCCCGATATTCAGGCTGTATTCTGCCATAACGACGAGATGGCTTTAGGAGCAATAGAGGCTCTCGGAGACAAGAGCGGCATAATAATCGCAGCCTTTGACGCAACCGATGACGGAGTACAGGCTGTAAAAGACGGAAAGCTTGCCGCAACGGTAGCTCAGGATCCCGCTCTTATGGGAAAAACGGCTGTTGAAAATGCTTCAAAGCTTATTAAAGGCGAGAGCATAGAAGCCGTTATACCCGTTGAGGTTAAGCTTGTAACTGCCGATAATGTTGATGAATACATTAAGAAATAAAAGATAGTTACGATAAAAGGCGGGCGATTTTTCGCCCGCCTTTTGGCTTGCATAAGCCTTTCAAATGGCTGCAAATTCCCAAGCCCGTCTTTTTACTGTTGTAAGCCGTTCAAATTTTTAAAACGATACAATGCTTTTAGATCTGTACAAAATATTTTAAATCTTGTATAGCGTTCTGACCGATGATAAACTCGAAATAAATGACATAGAAGCAGAAATATTATGTGACGATAGCCGACCTGTTCCCCGATGCAAATTCCGTCTTTAATATCGCATAATATGTGACGGTGATAATAATGTCTGAATATCCTGTGTCTATCCTATGATGTAAGACGTGGTTGTCCAAAATCAGCGCAATTACCGCCACCGTAAAGAGATGGAAAAATAACAGGCAGTTAAAATAAAAAATGACATCACCGGTGACACAATTACGGTAGTAAGGGAATGATTATGAATGAACTTGATAATACTTTCGCTGAAATAGCGCATACCATAGAAAAAGCCCGCAACAACGCCTATCGCAAGGTGAACGAAGAACTGATCCTGATGTACAAAAAAATCGGGCAGTTCCTTTCTGAAAAATCAAAAGATGCAAACTACGGTGACGGGTATATCGACTCCCTGTCCGGGTACATCCGGCAGCAATTCCCCGGAATTAAAGGTTTCAACCGCCGTGGACTTTACCGCATGAAGCAGTTTTACGAGACCTATGTCGGAAATGAAAAAGTGTCAGCACTGCTGACACAATTGAGTTGGACGAACCATCTGCTTATCATGTCAGGAAGCAAGAGCGATGAGGAGAGGGAATTTTATATTCATCTTGCCGTCAAAGAGCGGTACAGTTCCCGCCAGCTTGAGCGTCAGATGGATAGCGGCTATTACGAGCGGTATATGCTCTCCAAGGGTAAATTGCTGCCGGAATCGCTGAAAACGCGGCAAAATCCGTTTCTCGACTCCTATGTTGTGGAATTTCTCGATTTGCCGGACTCCTTCCACGAAAACGACTTTCGCAGGGCGTTGGTAAAGGGGATGCGTGAATTCATCCTCGAACTCGGTAAGGATTTCATCTTTGTCGGAGAAGAATACCCTATACAGGTCGGCGGCGAGGACTATCGAATCGACCTGCTGTTCTTCCACCGTAGCCTACAATGTTTTGTGGCGATGGAACTAAAGGCGGGTAAATTCAAACCGGAGTATGTTTCCAAGATGGACTTCTATCTGGAAGGACTGGACAGGCAGATTAAAAAGCCTGACGAAAATCCGAGCGTGGGGTTGCTTCTGTGTGCGTCCCAAAATGATGAGGTGGTCGAATACTCCATGAGCCGCACGCTTTCGCCAATGATGGTGGCGCAGTATCAGTTACAGCTGCCGGATAAAGATGTTCTGCGGAAGAAACTGCAGGAATTGTTCAGTTTGCCGGAGCTCGAAGAAAATAGAAACTGAGGGAAAATGGCAAAGCTTGAATAAAGGTAAGGTGATTTGAATATTAGTAAATAAAAATCTTGTTGCTAATCCGGAAAAAATTCGGACACAAAGGACAGAAACTAAAAGCAAAAGTCACCACTGACTTTGAAAAGAGTATATTTTACCAGATGCTAATCTTATGATGAATGAATTTGTGGTGACAAAATATGAACGATGATGAATTTATAAATGTCGGCAACAATCTATGCTCTTCAGTAAATGTTATGCTGAAGAATTAGGGGAGCTCTGGGAGGTTCTCATTCTGCTATATTCGACCATAATTTCAATGGCAACATTCTGCATATTAAAATTGAGCAATGTCGCATAAGAACGATAAATATATCGCCGGCTTCACCGATGTCGATGATCAATCTATGGGATTTCTACAGCGAAATTGAGCGTTTGCTTATGCTTCTTGACAGACAGTTTTATACCATAGGATCTGCTGATTTTACGTGAGATGCTCGGTTTAAATTGCTTGTTTTTGTAAATTTTCAAGCCCGCCTTTTAAACTGTCGTAAGTCTTTCAAATGGTTGCAAATTTTTAAAATGATACAATGCTTTTAGACCGCTGCAAAACAGTTTCTATATATTCAACATTCCCATTTGAAGCTTATTTTGGTAATTCCCCAAAAAATAATTCCTGTTATAAAAAGAATTGTTATCGGTAAAAGATTTTCCGTTATTGTTTCCCCGTTCCAAACGGATTTCATCGCAGCCACGCTATGTGTAAGAGGAAGGAATTTAGAAAACGTCTTTACTCCTTTCGGAAGAATTTCATACGGAACGGAAGCTCCCGACAGAAACAGCATAGGGAAAAATAATAAAGATGCGATTGAATTAGCCGCCTCCATATTGGGAGCAATTCCGCCGATAAAGAAGCCTATGGAAAAAATACAAAACATTGCTGTTATAAATATAAATAAACAAGGAAGGATATTCTCCGTAATTTTAACGTCATATACAACCTTTCCCACAGCTATCAATAAGCACATTCCGAAAATAGTTATAAGTGAATTTATAATTAATTGTGAAAATATTACATATCCCGGGTCGGTAGGCGTTGCTTTATATCTTTTAAAGATCATTTTTTCCCTATACTCGCATATTGTAAGGGGAATGTTCATCACCCCTGTAACGGCAATTACTATTCCCGAGTAGGACGGTATAAACATGTCTATTGATCCCGCTCCGCCATAAATTTCAACAGGCTCATTTCCATATATACTTCCGAAAATCAATAACATCATCGTTGGAAAAATCAACAGAAAGAACGCTGTAACAAAATTTCTCCGAAACATTGTAAGTTCAAATATAAAATGACCTTTAATGTAATGTTTTTTCATTTTTAAGCTCCCGCCACGCTGTTCATTTTTAAAAAGGCAGCCTCAAGATTTTTTGCGTCAAACTGTTCTCTTATTTTTTGAGGCGTGTCAATAAGTATCATCTTTCCTGCCTTTATAACTCCGACTCTGCCGCACAATTCTTCGATTTCATCCATGAAATGTGTTACCAAAATGATAGAAACTCCTTTTTTATTGTATTTTCTTATCATTTCCCATACTTCATGCCTTGCAAACGGATCCAAGCCCGTTGTTAATTCATCAAGAAATAATAATTTGGGATTACCCAATATTGATAATAAAATCGTAAGCTTCTGTCTTTCACCGCCGGAAAGATTTCTTATGTAGTTATTCCTGCGATTCAGCAATCCGAAATCTTTCAACAGAACCTCGTATGCTGCCGGAGAATCATAAAATGACGAGAATAATCTGCAAACATCCTCTACTTTTGCATGATCGGGGTAAGATGTACTCTGTAATTGAACTCCTATATTTTCATAAACTTTTTCTCTGTCTTTTTGAGGGTTTAATCCCAAAAGAGATATGTTGCCGCTGTCAATTTTTCTTAAGCCCCCTATCGCTTCAACTAACGAAGTTTTTCCCGCTCCGTTCGGTCCTATTATTCCGAATATTTCTCCGTCAGATATAGAAAACGTCACATCATCGACGGCGACAATTTTTTTATACTTTACCGTAACATTATTAACCTCTAAAATTTTCTCCATAAAAAACCTCTGTGTAAATCTTTTTAATCGCGGTGCTGTACGGCATATATGTTTTGAAATAGGCTTTTTAATATGACAGCGTCTTTGTAGCGTGCTGTTATGCTCTTCCGCTTTTTTCTATATTCTGATTTAATTTTTTGATTTTTATCATAAAGAACAGGTAGTTGGCTAACCATACGATCAAAAATACCGCAAAGAATATCATAAGGAACCCGATAGCGCCGTATATGCTGTAAGGCATCCATCTTAAAATATAGCCTGCGGTCATTATTGCACCGCCGCCTATTATAAAATATACTCCGCTCTGCCTGGCTATGCTCCAGCCTTCCATTGACCAGATTACGGACGCCGCACCGAATATGCTTCCCAGTAGCCCCCATATAATCGTTTGTATTATCACCGCCATAATCTCATTTCCTACAAAAGAGACAAAATCGGGAACACAGGGATAATACGAGCCGTTTCCTTTGATGAGCGATATTACGATTGTTATTACCGTACCGATTGCGATTCCCTCGGGGAAGCCCGACAGACCTCTCATTAAAGCTTTTCTTTTCATATGCCACCTCACATTTCCAACCATTGTTTGATTTTTGCCACATATCTTCTGGAAGCGTAGCTGGTCGTGCCGTCACAGAGCAGAATGCCGATAGTGCCGGTGAAGCTCAGATCGAACCTTTTAACCTTTTTCAGGTTTATGACTTCCGACTGAGAAATCCTTACAAAGTATTTCTTATCCAATCTGTTTTCGGCTTCATACAGGCGCAGGCGCAGGACATATTCCGCCTTTTCGGTTACGGCATAAACTTTTCCGGAAGAAGCATATACCCGTATAATGTCCTCGGGTGAAATCGGCTCTGCCTCATCATCCTTAAATCCGACGAATATTTGCGGCGCTTCGGCTGACAGCTTGTGCATCAGCTCGTTGATCTCATCCGTCACACTGTCCGTTATGATAAGCATTTTAGGTTCTTTGCAGTCCTTGTCGATCCGTATTTCAATTTTCACCTGAACACCTCCCGCTTCTGTACACAGTATAGACGGACAAAAAAATATCGACCACTGTTTTTCAATAAGCGGTCGATATTAAAGCGTATTCGGTAAGTTGTAACTTTATATTTGACTGTAAAACCTATGGTAAAAAAGTATTATAATAGGAATGATACGGTATGCCTGCTTAAAATGCAGCGTAGTAACCGTTTTTTAAACGTATAATTATTAACTTCGCATCCGCCACCCGTCAAATATAAAAGGCTTTACTTTTTTCTTTTTCTCCCCAAAATCAAGATGATCACGATTATAACAGCAAGCGCACCGACTACATAAGGAACAAAGCCCAATATGAGCAGGAAAAAGAAATAAATTATACCCATACCGTTTTGTTTGGTTTTCGGGTTTGGGCTCTCGCTTAAAGAAAAATTAAGCTCTCCGTCAGGCAGTCCGTCAGAGGTAAAAAAATAACCGGAGCCTGTTTTAACAAAGCCTTCTTTATCGCACTCCGTCATATAAAAAGGAGTATTTATATTGATATCAAGTCTTCCGAATTTAGCCCAGGTGCTTGCGGGAGAAAGCAGATAGGTGTAGCCGTAAACTCCCGGGTCATAGTTTAAATCTATTGAGGGATACAGCGGCGCTTCTATGGTATTTACTATTTTTTCTCCCGGTTTAAGAGTGATTTCATATTCGTACCAGCGCTCAAGCAGCTCCGATATATCAAGCCCGCCTGTACCGTCTATTTTTATAACTCCGAACTTCTCAATCTCGCATTTATTAAGAAAAGCAACTGACGCATTGTACCAATCGGTTTCCGAAACTCTGCCGCCCTCTCTAAAGCTGCTGAGTGCAAGCTCCTTAAACGACAGAATCTTAGTGCTTAGAAGTGTCATTGTGCCGTCTATTTCAGCTCCGTCCTCATTGCCGCCATCCTTATAAAATTTCCAGTCCGGAGCTTCCTTTAAGGGTTCTCCTATCACATATAAGTTAATCGTTATCCCGTTATCCGCCCACATGCCGAGGCGGCATTTTTCATCGCTTAACCAATCATATCCGCTTGCGTCCTCAAGCCAAAACTTTCTTTTTCCGTCAAAGGCGTCTATGTCCGTTCCCGCCGAGGCTGCACGGTACTCTTCCTTGTTTATCCCGCTCATTTCATAGGTATACTTCGTTACGGTAAGTGAGGGCGTATAAAAGCCGTCTTTTATAAAATCATCCTTGATTAAGCTCATATCCTTGTTAATGTCAAAATCGCCGATATCGGAAAGGGTATGTCTGATTTCATGGGCAATTTCCTCGCCGTTTACCCATATCCCGTATTTATCCGTATCATCGGAGTATTCGAGCATACCCGTATTCTCATTGTATTCGTGGGGTTCGTAGGAAGGATAAGAGCCGAAGGGGAAGACAAGCTTGGCTGTCACGTTATAATCCGCAGGATTGTAAAAGGTATATTCCGCCGTTACCCTGCCTGAATATGCCAAAAAATCGTCCTCTTTTTCATAATAGTTGCTCGGAAATTCGGAAATATCGAAGGTAAGCTTCTCATTTTCAATCTCGACAGGGCAGTTTCTGTCCGCAACAACCGCTCCGGTCATGCTTACGCCCTCCCATAGCCTTCTTGCGGAATTGGCAAAAGTTTCCAGTCTGAAAATACTGAGCAGCAGAACCGCAATCAGCAGGGCGGATAAAAATTTTTTATTTTTCATGGATTCCTCCGTTTACATTAAAAGCGGCGATATTTTTATAACTAATAGTATATCAGATTTTCTTTTTACAAAAACATATAACGGCATGGAAGGGGCTGTAATTAAGCTGAAGTAATGGTATCATATTTCAGGTAATACCGAAAAAATCGGGCTCAAAAAGAGCTTGAACAGAGAAAAACATATGACAATAGAGGAATTTTTTCAAAAATACCCGAGAGTAGCCATTGCCTTTTCGGGGGGAGTGGATTCGGCTTATTTATTATATGCGGCGAAAAAATATGCTAAAGAAGCGGCAGCATACTATGTAAAGTCGGCGTTTCAGCCTCAGTTTGAATTTGACGACGCTAAAAGACTCGCAAAGGAGCTGTCAGCCGATATGAGAATCATTCATATTGACATACTTTCGGACAGACAAATTGCTTCAAATCCTAAAGACCGCTGCTATTATTGTAAGAAGAAGATTTTTTCAACCATAGTGGAAAAAGCGCAAAAAGACGGTTTTGAATATCTGCTGGACGGAACGAATGCGTCGGATGAAGAAAATGACAGACCGGGAATGAAGGCGCTTGCCGAGCTGTCCGTTCTGTCGCCTCTTAGAATGTGTGGACTTACCAAGGACGACATAAGAGTAAGGTCGAAGGAAGCGGGCTTATTTACATGGAACAAGCCCTCCTATGCCTGTCTTGCAACCAGGACAGTTACGGGCGAGGAGATAAACGAGATTCTTTTAAGCAGAACGGAAAGGGCGGAGGACTTTCTCACGACTCTGGGTTTTGAGGACTTCAGAGTCAGGACGCTTGAAGGCGGAGCCAAAATTCAAATCAGGGAAAATCAGATTGAGCTGCTTATGAAAAACAGAAAAAAAATATTGGAAGCCCTTTTAAAGGATTATAAATTCGTACATATGGATCTGGAGGTAAGAGGTGAATAGTGAAATAAAGCGGATACTTAAAGGAGTAAAGGAAGGAAGCATAAGCGTTGATGACGCTTTGCTTAAAATAAAAAAGCAGCCCTTTGAGGATATAGGCTATGCCAAGGTGGATCTGCACAGAAAAATGCGGCAGGGGGCTGCGGAGGTTATTTACGGAGCCGGAAAAACTGCCGATCAGATGATAGGCATTATAGGAGCTATGCTGGAAAGCGGTCAAAACACCATATTGATAACAAGGCTGAAAAAAGAGGCTGCTGAAAAAATAGCGGATAAATTTGAACTCAATTATTTTGAGGACTCAAAAATAGGAATACTCGGAGAGCTGCCTAAGCCTGACGGCATAGGTAAAATTTTGGTTGCAACGGGCGGAACAAGCGATATCCCGATTGCCGAGGAAGCCGCACTAACCGCAGAGGCTATGGGCAACGAGGTTATAAGACTTTATGACGTAGGAGTTGCGGGGCTTCACAGACTTCTTTCACATATGGACGAGATAATGAGTGCATCCGTTGTTATTGCCATTGCGGGAATGGAAGGAGCTTTGGCAAGCGTAATCGGAGGCTTATGCGATTGCCCGGTGATAGCCGTTCCGACAAGTATCGGATACGGGGCGGCGTTTAACGGAGTGGCTGCGCTTTTATCCATGCTTAATTCCTGCTCAAGCGGAGTATCCGTCGTCAACATAGATAACGGCTTCGGAGCGGGCTATCTTGCAAGCATGATCAACCATATGGAAGCGAGGATATCAAATTAAGAACCGCACGGATAAGCGGCTTTGCAGGCGGTCTTAATATCAATTAAGAAGTTGCTTTAAGCACAGGAGGAATATATGAGTAATAAAAAAACGGTTGACGAACTTCTTTCATTTATAAAGAAAAGCCCTACTGCATTTCACGCAATCGATGAAATCAGAAAAACGCTGAAAAGCTCCGGTTTTGAAGAACTGCTTGAGGGAAGCAAATTCAAAATAAAAGAGGGAGGCTCTTATTTTGTAACAAGAAATAATTCGAGTATTATAGCCGTAAAAATCGGAAAAAGCATTTCGGACTACGGCTTTAATATAACAGCCTCGCACAGCGACTCTCCGACTTTCAGAATAAAGGAAAATGCCGAGCTGGATGTAAAGGGGAGATATACGCAGCTTAATACCGAAGGGTATGGAGGCATGCTTTGTGCCACCTGGTTCGACAAGCCTCTTTCCATAGCGGGCAGGGTTCTTGTAAAAAACGGTGACAGGCTTGAAACAAGGCTTATTGCCATAGACAGAGATCTTGTGGTCATCCCCAATGTTGCAATTCATATGAACAGACAGGTAAACGACGGTTTCGCCTATAACAAGCAGATCGATATGCTGCCTCTTTTCGGAGAGGGAAAGCCTGAAAAGGGCGCTCTTAAGGAGCTTATTGCCAAGGAGCTTGGAGTAAGTTCAGATGATATTTACGGCTCCGATTTATTCCTGTATAACCGCACGCACCAGTCCGTCTGGGGAAGAGAAGGCGAGTATATGTCAAGTCCGAGACTTGATAATCTCGAATGTGCATACGCTTCTCTGCAAGGCTTTTTGGAGGGTGAAAACGATAAGACCGTGCAGGTATATGTCTGCTATGACAACGAGGAGGTAGGCTCAGGGACAAAGCAGGGAGCAGCCTCAACCTTTCTTTCGGACATTCTTGCAAGAATAAATCTTGCTCTCGGAAAAACGGAAGAGGACTTCAAAAGAGCTGTCGCAAAAAGCTTTCTTTTAAGCTGCGACAATGCGCATGCCGTCCATCCCAATCATCCGGAAAAAACCGACGATACAAACTGCTCCTATATGAACGGCGGAATAGTTATAAAATCCCACGCCGGTCAGAAATATTGCAGCGACGGAGTAAGCATAGCCGTATTTAAGGCTGTTTGTGAAAAGGCGGACGTTCCTTATCAGTTTTTTGCAAACAGATCAAATGAGCTAGGGGGAAGCACGCTTGGGAATATTTCCATGTCGCAGCTTTCCATGAACGCCGTAGACATAGGTCTTGCGCAGCTTGCAATGCACTCATCCTATGAAACTGCGGGAGTTAAAGACTGCGACTATCTCATAAAGGCGTGCAAGGTGTTTTATGACAGCAGCATAGATGAAATTGACAGCTTCAACCTGTCTATCAGTTACAGGGATTAAAAGCTGAAAATATATTCAAGTGAACGTATACATCCTCTCGTCCACTTCTTTTCTATACGGAATGGACGGAGCGGCGCCTCTTCTTGAAACGGCTATTCCCGAAGCTGCGGACGATCTTTTGAGTACGGTTTTTATATCTTCTCCTTTTAAGAGCCCTTCGATGAAGTATCCGCTGAAGGTATCCCCCGCAGCCGTAGTATCCACGACATCGACCTTTGCGGCTTTCTGAGTGATTATATTATCTCCGTCACAGTATATGGAGCCGTTTTCTCCGAGGGTGATCAGGATACCGGCGGAAGGAAATCTTTTCCTGAGAAGCTCAAGCTGCTTTTTGGGATCGGGCTCATTTTCCTTGGTAATTGCGTAAGCTTCGGTCTCATTAAGCATAAAGTAATCTATATGGGAGAGATCGAGCTTATCAATTTCCGCATTCATCGGAGAGGGATTTAATACTATTTTCATACCCTTCTTGTGAGCGCTTTCCACTATATAGGGGAGATTTGAAATTTCGTTTTGAAGAACCAGAAAATCCCCCTCATCAAATGAGAATAAGACTTTGTCCGCAAATTCCTTTGTGACGGCTCTGTTGGCTCCTCCAAAAAGTATGATGCAGTTGTCGCCGCTCTTATCCTTTTGGATTATGGCGTTTCCGGTCCTTATATCCTTGCTTACGGCTATATTGGAGGTATCTACACAGGAGTCCTTCAGTATATCTATCAAAAATTTTCCGTCCTCGCCTACCATTCCGGCATGGTAAACACGGGCTCCCGCCCTTGCAAGAGCAAGGGACTGGTTAAGCCCTTTTCCGCCGCTGAACACGTTCAGAGCGGTTGAGGCTATGGTTTCTCCCTTGCTTACAAAGCTGTCCACATCATATACATAGTCTATATTTAACGATCCGAAATTTAATACTTTCATTTTGCCCTTCTCATATAAAAGATGTTTAAGAGTAATTTCTTATTCCCTGCTCCACAATATCCCAAAATCTGTCAACATCAATATCGTATGCAACGTCGCAGTTGTGCGGAAGCTTAAGGTAGTCGAACATATCGCAGTTGGTTCTGCCGTAGCTTTCCTGTGACCTTATGTCTATCGATACATTTACACTCTTTGTTTTTAAAAGAGCGGGATCGATAATTGAAGCGCAGGTTACCGGATCGTGCAGAGGACCGCCCTCCCAGCCGAATACCTCTTTTTGGGTTTTGTTGAAAAATTTCATAAGATCCGCAAACAGCTTTGCGGGAGCGGTTCCGATTTTTTCCATGCGCTCCACGATTTCGGGATAGCAGAGAACCTTTCTCGTGACGTCGAGTCCGACCATGGTAAGAGGCACTCCGCTGTTAAATACGACGAAGGCGGCTTCGGCGTCAGCCATGATATTAAACTCCGCGGCGGGAGTCACGTTTCCGTTTTGATAAGAGCCCCCCATAAGAACTATTCTCTTTATTTTGGGTATTATTTTGGGTTCTATTCTCATCGCCAAAGCTACGTTTGTAAGAGGTCCCGTCGGAACCAGCATGATATCTCCGTCGGAGTTCATAAAGGTGTCTATCATAAGCTGTATTCCGCCTCTGTCGTCGGGCTTTTTGGTGAGGGTATCGAATACGGGACCGTCAAGTCCGCTCTCTCCATGTATGTCTCCCGCTATTACACGGTTTCGAACCATGGCGTTTTCACTTCCTTTAGCAACGGGGATGTCGTCAAGTCCCAGATATTGGCATACGTTAAGAGCGTTTATAAGTGTCTTTTCAATGGTCTGATTTCCCGCCACGACGGATATGCCCGTAAGCTCAAGCTCGGGAGCGGCTCCTGCAAGCAGTATGTTTATAGCGTCGTCATGACCGGGGTCGCAGTCCAAAAAAACCTTTTGTCTGTTCATTTAATACTCCTCAATTCGTATTTGTTATAAGTGAAGACTTTTTCCTGTTTTCCTTTGAAATTTTCGCAGCCATTGATATTGCAAGCACCGCTATCGTAACGACATAGGGCATAAGCAGAACGATCTGGCTCGGAACGCCGTAAGCCTGAAGCCTTGATCCTATGGAGTCGCTGAAGCCGAATACGAGGCAGCCCGCCGAGGTAAATACGGGATGAGCGCCTCCGAAGTACATGGCGGCTACTCCCATAAAGCCTCTTGAATTGGTCATGTTTTCAACAAACATCTGCGAATAGCCCAAAGAAAGGTGAGCACCCGCAAGACCGCCTATAAGTCCCGAAATGGCGATTGCCTGATATTTCATAAGAGTTACGTTTATACCCGAGGTCTGTGCGGCGAGCGGCATTCTGCCGACGGCTCTAAGACGCAGACCCCAGGGGGTTTTATAAAATACGAACCATATTATGATTATGAGGACGGGAACGAAGATTTCGGTTACCGACCAGTTATTGAATATTTGTCCGACAATAGGCGCATTGTCCAGAAAGGAAAGGTTTACTCTGGGGATAGCCTTTATTTTGGGATCGGTAAAGGTTCCGGTTTTTCCGAGCCAGGAGCTGAGCAGAAACTTGGTTACGGCAAGCGCAAGCAGATTTATTCCCATTCCTATTGCGCAAATATCTGCATTGTATTTGATATGTCCCACAGCCATAAGCATTGCTATCAGCAGTCCCGATATCATGGCGGCTATTACAGCCAATATCCAGTTTCCGGTTAAATAGCTTACCGCAACAGCCATAAAGGCTCCCATCAGCATTATGCCCTCCGTGCCTATATTGAGTATATCAGCCTGCTGTGTGATAGCGGCGCAGAGAGCTGCATATATTATGGGAGTGGATGAGCGGAAGGTTGCATATATAAGGCTTGTGTTAAAAATTTTAGATATGTCCATCACTTAAACCTCCGCTTTCGAAACTTCTTTTCCGGATTTTTTAAATCTTTTTCTAAGTCCCGATATAAATTCCATACATGCAAAAATGATGAATACGGCTGTAATGGTATCTACCAGAGACTTGGGAACATTGGTAGCCTGCTGCATGCCCATAGCTCCTGAATTAAGAACCGCTATAAAGAATGACATGAACGGTGCAAACAAAATATTATTTTTGACGATAAGGGCTGCCAGCATTCCGTTGCTTCCCAGCCCGTTTGCAAAATTATTCAGAAAATATCCGTGAACACCGAGGATTTCTATTGTTCCGGCTATACCTCCCAGAGCGCCCGACAGCATCATACTTTGAATGAATACCTTTTTGGGATTTATTCCCACATATTCGGCATTTTCGGGATTGATGCCTGTTGCGCGCAGCTTGTAGCCCCAGGGAGTTTTGTAGACAAGAACAATCACGGCGATAACAACAACAATCGCTATAAAGATACCCGTATTGAGAGAGCTCGGCTTCATGATCTTGGGAAGAGTAACCGTAACGTCATGCGACTGCGAATTGGCTACCCCTGCACTCATCGGTCCGCTTACCAGATAGCTTGTGATATAAAGAGCGATCGAGTTCATAAGTATGGTTGTGCAGACCTCGGAAACTCCGTAATACATCTTGAGCGCCGCCGGAATAAATGCCCAGGCGGCAGCAACCAGAGCCGCTCCGGCAAAGCAGGTTATAAGTAAAAGGGGCTTCGGGAGAAAGGTCCAGTTAATGCCGATGTAGGCGGCGGTTATGCCTCCCAAAAAGACCTCTCCTTCAACGCCTACATTAAAAGCTCCGGCTTTTGCGGCGACTATAAAAGCCACTGATGTCAACAGAAGAGGGGTGAAGCTTGCAAGAGTGGTTCCCAGCTTTAATTTTCCGTTAAAAGCGCCCTTAAAAAGAGCAGCATAGGCGTTAACAGGATTTTCTCCTATTGCGACAATGATTACCGCACCGACTGCAAAGGCGAGCAGCATGGTCAGCAGTATTTTAATAAGGCTTTCAACCGGGCTTGAATTGTTATCAGTCATTTTATCCTACCCTTCCTGTTTATGAGGCTTCTCCGCCCATCATCTTGAGTCCTATTGTTTCTTCGTCCACATCATCAGCCGCAAGCTCTCCCGTTATCCTGCCCTCATGAATTACGATGATTCTGTCGGATAAGGACAGTATCTCTTCGAGATCGGCTGATACCAGCAGAACCCCCAGTCCCTTTTCTTTTACATCCACCAGAATGCTTCTGATTGATTCTATGGCACCTATATCCACCCCTCTTGTAGGCTGTGCCGCCACGAGGAGCTTGCCCTTTGCGTCAACCTCTCTCGCTACGATTACCTTTTGGGCGTTTCCTCCGGATAAAGACGAAGCGGACAGTTCCGCCCTGGCGGGTCTTATATCGAATTTTTCAATCATATTTTCAGCATACTCATCTCTTGCGGCATTGTTTATAAAGCCGTTTTTCTTAAACCTGTCCGATTCAAAATCTATTGCGATCAGATTATCCGCAATTGAAAACTCTTTATTTAAGCCCCTTATGTTCCTGTCTTCCGGAATATGGGTCAAGCCCGCTTTTCTTATGCCCTTGACCGACTTGTTGGTGATGTCCTTTCCGTCTAAAATCACGCTTCCTTTTTCGATTCTTCTGAGACCGGTAATTGCCTCTATCAGTTCACTCTGACCGTTTCCGTCAATTCCGGCAAGACCTACGATTTCCCCCGCCTTTACCTCAAAAGAAAGACCTCTGATTTTGGAAATTTCTTTTTCCCCTGATATCCAAACATCCTTTACTTCCAGTACGGTGTCTCCGGTATGAGATTCTTTTTTGGGGATATTCAAAAATACTTCTCTGCCTATCATAAGCTTTGTAAGCTCTACGGGGTTTGTTTCCGCCTTGTTGACGGTTCCCATATATGCGCCCTGTCTCATAACGGAAATTCTGTCGGAAATTTCCATGATTTCTCCCAGTCTGTGGGAAATGAACACAACGGATTTTCCGTCTGCGCGAAGATTGTTTAATATTTCAAACAATCTTTTTGCTTCCTGAGGGGTCAAAACAGCTGTCGGCTCGTCTAAAATAATTATTTGAGCGCCCCTGCTCAGAATCTTTATGATTTCAACTCTTTGGGCTTCTCCGACGGATATTTGAGAAACTTTTTTATCGAGCTGAACATCCATATCATATTGTTCAATATATCGGGCGACCATTTTTCTTGCCGAATCAAAGTCTATTGTCATGCCTTTTTTAGGCTCAAAGCCCAATATAATATTTTCGAGTACCGTAAGCTCTTTTACAAGCATAAATTCCTGATGAACCATGCCGACGCCCGCTTCAATGGCTGCTTTGGGGTATATTCTGTCATAGGCTTTTCCGTTTATTATGACTTCTCCCTCATCAAAAGGATACATTCCGTAAAGGAGCTTCATCATGGTTGATTTTCCTGCTCCGTTTTCGCCGATGAGCGAATGTATTTCTCCTTTTTTCAAAGTAAATGCACCGTCTTTTACGGCCTTTACGCTGCCGAAAGATTTTTTTATGTTTTTCATTTCAACTACAAATTGCTTGTCCAAATCTCTTCCACCCTTCTGTAGGAACGGATAAAATAATTGAGAGATCGCTGCATCCGCAGCATGTATTTATTAACTGATGCCACCAACGCGCAATCTCTCATATGTCGTATATATTGTCAAGTTTATTTCAGCTAAAAATTATTTCTGAGGACCGAAACCTTCGTAGTTTTCCACAACGATTTCTCCCGAGATGATTTTTTCTTCTATTTCGGCAAGCTTTGTAAGCATATCTTCGGGGAATTTATCGCCGAGAGCCTTCTTCATTTCTGCAAAGTCGGTAAGACCTACGCCGCCGTCCTCTATTGTAAGGTAAGATACGGAACCGCCTTTGAAGGTGTTTTCAACAACGGACTGGATTGTAAGATAGCAGGCTCTGTCAACTCTCTTTATCATTGAGGTGAGAACATGTCCGGGCTGATCCGCATCCTGATTCTGGTCAACGCCTATGGCGTATTTTCCGGTTTCGGCAGCAGCTTCAAGTATGCCCGAGCCCGTACCGGCAGCCACGTTCATGACAATATCCGCACCCTGCTCATACTGAGCGAGAGTAAGCTCTTTTCCCTTAAGAGGGTCGTTCCATACGCCGGCAAAGGACTGAAGAACGGTAATATCGGGATTGACATATTTTGCACCCTGTTCATAGCCTGTGTAGAAATCCTGAAGTACGGGGATATCCATTCCGCCTACCCAGCCTATAACCTTGTCTTTGTTGATGCCCTCGATATCGGTCATCTCGGTAAACATGGCGGCTGCGGCTCCCGCAAGGAAAGAACCCTGATTTTGAGCAAAGCTTATTGAAACGATGTTGTCTCCCTCTACCGTTGTATCAATGATGGCGAACTTTACATCGGGGTATTGGGGAGCATACTCCTTTAAATATACTTCAAGGTTTGAAGATGAGCAGATAATAAGATCGTAACCCTCTTCGCATGCGGACACGAAGTTTGCCTTCCATTCCTCCGCCTTTGTTCCTTCAAGGTTTTTGACTTCCACTCCGAAATCGGCTGCTGCAAGCTCCGCACCCCGGTTACAGGAGTCATTGTATGATCTGTCTCCCAATGTTCCCGAATAAACTATGCAGATTCTCTTTCCTTCGCCCGCACCTTTTTCAGCGGAAGCTAAAGATGAGGCTTCGCTTGCCGAAGATGCCGCATTATCGGCGGGGGCATCATTTTTTGAGCCCGTACCCGAGCATGCGGTTATGGCTGTAAGCATTACACATGCCATCGCAAGACTTAACAATTTTCTTTTCACAATTTTTCCTCCTGTTTAGATAAGTATAGTTGCAAAAAA
Source organism: uncultured Lachnospiraceae bacterium (assembly GCA_963553525.1). Lineage (GTDB taxonomy): Bacteria > Bacillota > Clostridia > Lachnospirales > Lachnospiraceae > Butyrivibrio. Next base: position 59,857 of record CAUVOD010000007.1, read on the forward strand.
CGGTCTCCTATACTGATTTCCTGACAATTTTCAGAATATCATCGGCAAAATTTATTGTCAATATTAAATAAGAAAGGAGACATTTTGACGAAAATTTTAGTATATTTTTCAGTATAGACAGAAAGCGTAATTATGTATAAATATAAATACTATATCCAAAAATGGTAGACAACAGTAACATAATAGATGTCTATATCGTTCGAGAGGTTATCAAGATGACGAGTTCGTATAATTATTCATCATATTCAGACAATCTTATGAATAAAAAAGAACTTTGTCATGTCTTTAAGCATTAAAGATATCCCACACGCTTTCCGTACCATGGAAGGAATTTTCAGAGAGACTTAAAAACCCGCAGACGTAGCTTATATGCGGTTTAATCCTTATACAAATAAGGATTAAAAAGTTTCTTATCGTCATTTAAAATCACAAAAAACTTAATATATCGGGGCAATTAAATACAGCTTGCGTATATGAAAAGATGTTCCGGGAGACGGGCTTTTTTGAAGCTTATTCCGACATATACATTTACGAATGTTGAGCAATACGGGATTTTCGGCTGTGAAATCGGGATTGAACCGATAAAAATACGTAAGCGCTAAGGCTTATTCGTCTTGGATGAAGTAGTGTCTATAACGTCAATCGTTCTAAGAGCTTAAGCGGCAAGGCGGCTAAGAAGCCATACGGCTGATAAGTAATTTAATTATAAATATTTATATAGAAAAGGAGAACAAGGCTTATGAGTGAAGGAAGCAGTAAAGAAAAAATCGTTAGAAAACCGAGGGTTTTTGAAGCTCTTTTGCCCATTATATGTATGATGGGACTTATGTTGTACGGCTTCGTCGGAAATTCGGGATATACCGATGCCCATATGCCGCTTATAGCATCAATTGTTGTGGCATGTATGGTAGGAAGGGCTTGCGGACACAGCTTTTCGGATATGCTGTCGGGGATGCTTGACAGACTGAACGCCACTATGGAAGCTATTTTGATACTTTGCACGGTAGGGCTTCTGGTCGCTTCATTTATAATGTCCGGAACAATACCGGCTCTTATATATTACGGACTGGAGCTTCTTACGCCGAAATTATTTCTGCCCATAGGTTGTATTCTCACCGCCGTTGTGGGTCTTGCCTGCGGATCGTCATGGACAGCCACTGCTACCGTAGGAATAGCGTTATTGGGGATAGGAGCGGGACTTGGGATAAATCCCGCAATTACTGCGGGAATGATCATTTCCGGAGCCTATGTCGGAGATAAATTTTCACCTTTATCGGACACCACCAATCTTGCCGCTGCGGTAGCGGAAACGGGACTTTTCGATCACGTGACCGCCATGGCGTCCACAACCGGACCTGTTTTTGTCATAGCCCTTATAATGTACACGATTTTGGGATTTAATATGGATACATCAAGCTACGATCCCAAGGTGGCTGTCGATATGCAGGAGGCTATAAGGGGAGCATTTAATATCAATCCCTTATTGCTTATTCCCGTATTGGTCGTCATAGCGGCATGTATCCTCAGAATGCCGGGGCTTAGCGGAATAGCTCTGTCCGTTACCGTGGGTGTGATATTTGCAGTTATCTTTCAAGGTGCGGGAAGCCTCGGAAACATATTTGATACCCTGCACTACGGATTCAGTATAGAAACGGGAAACGAGCTTGCAGACAAGCTTCTTAACAGGGGCGGAATGGATCACCAGATGTGGACCATCAATTTGATACTCCTTGCCGTGGCTTACGGAGGGGCGCTTGAGAGATGCGGCTGTGTTGAAGCTTTGTTCGGTGCGTTAAAGAATAAGCTTAATTCCGTCGGGTCGCTCATTACAGCCACCCTTCTCACATCGATTTTCTGTGATGCGACCATGTGCGACCAGTTCCTCGGAATAGGAATACCGGCGCCTCTTTATAAAGAAAAATATGATGAAATGGGGCTTTCAAGAAATATGCTGTCGAGAACGCTTGAGGATGCGGGTACGCTATGGGCGGTTATGTTCCCGTGGACGGGCTGCGGCGCTTATCAGATAGGGGTTTTGGGAGTGCACTCCTTTGCGTATTTCCCGTTCGCCTTCCTCAATCTCATAAATCCTATATTTGCGGGAATTACGGCATTCATGGGTAGAGGAATATTCTGGGCTGACGGCTCGTACACCTCTCTTTTAGGCAAAACCGTTATGAGAAAAAAGGCGGCAGCGCCGAAAGAAGCGGATGAGACAGCCTTAGCGAGCCTTAAAAGACTTAGAGAAGAGAAAAAAGCGCCGTCACCGGTGTGAGGAGATAACGGCTATGAAAGAAAACATGCCGCCGTGGTCCGGTCTTGAAGAACCCATATACGAGGCCGAACCCTTAAAGGAAAGAAAAGCGTGGGTAAATAAAGCGGCAGGGGCTATGTCCCTTGTATTTATAGCGGGAGGGATATATTACATGTACCCTGTGCTCTCTTTATTAGGAGTCCTGTGTATCCTTGCACTTGTCATGAAGAAGGATACGGTGCTTACAATACGGGGTATAGAAACCTTTTACCGCATGAAAATAGCTGCTCATTATGAAATATGGAAATGGGAGGAAATAGACCGTATGGCAAGCGAGATAAATGACGCAAAGTATGGAAAAGAAAGGCTTGCCGTATATTTCAGAAAAAACGACAGGGCAAAATGTCTGTGCCTTGCAAAGTCAAAGTATAGTGAAATTATAGAGCTTGCCAAAAGTCGGAACAAAGATATAAAGGTGGAGAACGAATAATTACGGCTCCCATTCCGGCACTTACCGGAAAATCGAAAAGCCTTATGCCGATATATTTACTGATATACCGGCATAAGGCTTTAAAAAGTTGATATAAAAATTAGTTTTTATTTATATATAAGTATATATATGTAGTATTATTGATATTGAATATAAAAAATCCGATGTTATAGTAGTATTATACAAATTCGGTAAAAAGGTAAAAGAAGAGATGGCAAAAGGTGTAAAATCTTTTAGCCTCCGGTAGGTTTGTCTGATAGTATCAATAGAGGTAGAAGCATGAGAAAAACAAAAATCATATGTACAATCGGTCCTGCAAGTGAAAAAGAAGATGTTTTAAGAGAGATGATGTTAAGCGGAATGAATGTTGCGCGTCTTAATTTTTCACACGGAACGCATGATGAACATAAGAAGAAGATTGACAGTATCAAGAAGCTTAGAAAAGAACTCGGACTTCCGGTGGCTATAATGCTGGATACAAAGGGACCGGAGTACAGAATCGGGGTTTTCAAGGATCACAGCGTAGAGCTTGAAGAGGGACAGGAGTTTATTTTTACTGTTGACGATATAGTCGGTGATGAAAAAAAGGTTTCAGTCAACTATAAGGGCTTTGCAAAAGATCTGAAGGCCGGAGATACGGTTCTTGTAAATAACGGACTTGTTGTGTGTGAGGTTACTTCTGTAAAAAACAATGATGTAATAACGAAGGTTATTGCAGGCGGAAAGCTTTCCGATCATAAGAGCATGAATTTCCCCGGAAAGGTACTGAATAACGAATACTTAAGCGAACAGGACAAAAAGGATTTGCTGTTCGGTATACAGAATGAGGTGGATTTTGTGGCTGCGTCTTTTGTATCCAACAGAAAAGACGCACAGTCGCTCAGAGATTTTTTGAATGAGAACGGCGGAGAAGACATAGAAATAGTCGCCAAGGTTGAAAACAGATCCGGTGTGGAAAACTTGAGAGAAATATGCAGGGTTGTGAGCGGGATCATGGTTGCAAGAGGCGATCTCGGCGTTGAAATTCCTTTCATGGAGGTCCCCGCTATACAGAAGGAAATAGTTCAGGAATGCAGAGTTATAGGAAAGCGTGTAATCATAGCTACCGAAATGCTCGAATCCATGATAAACAACGTCCGTCCGACAAGAGCGGAAATATCGGACGTTGCAAATGCGGTTTATGACGGAGCTTCAGCCATTATGCTGTCAGCGGAATCCGCAGCCGGCAAATATCCCGTGGAAGCGGTAAGGACAATGAGCGACGTTGCCGAATATACGGAAGGGCATATCAATTACGAAAAAAGGTTTAAGAATACCGAGTTTACAACCAAAAACATGCTTGATTCTCTTACGCACGCAACCTGTGCAATGGGAATAGATATAGGAGCAAAATGTATAGTGGTCAATTCCATAAGCGGCGAAACCGCAAGACTTATAAGCCGTTTCAGAAGCCCTATACAGATAGTGGGCATGACGACGTCGGAAAAGGCTTACAGAAAGCTTGCTCTAAGCTGGGGAGTGCTGCCGGTTCTTTGTGAGCATTACGAGTCTCTTGACGTTCTGTTCCATTTTGCACTGAAAAGAGCTACGGAGCTTTTGGAGCTTAAAAAGGACGACACCGTGCTCATGACGGGCGGTAAGCCTGATGGACGTTCAGGACATACCAATATGGTAAAAATTGAAATAGTGCAGTAATAAAGCACAATATGTAGTTATTGACAATTCATGTGCCGATTGCCTATAATATCTAGGCGTGTCTAAAGCGTGCTGTCCCGGTAAACAGGGCGCTTGCAGTTTGCGGATCGGGTGAAGGGTCTGTGGGGCACGGGGAACTATTTTACTGACGGAACTGCAAAAGCAGCTCTTTGGAGGAAACAGGATTATGAAGACTTATATGCCGACAGCTACGGCAGTAGAAAGAAAATGGTATGTTGTCGACGCTGCGGACAAGACTCTTGGTCGTCTCTCAACCGAGATTGCAAGTGTTCTTCGCGGCAAGAAAAAGCCGATTTACACACCCAATATCGACACCGGCGATTATGTAATCGTTATCAATTCCGAGAAGGTTAAGGTAACGGGAAAAAAGCTTGAGCAGAAGGTGTACTGGCACCATACGGGATGGATAGGCGGTCAGAAAGAGATTTCTCTTAAGCACCAGCTTGAAAAGCATCCGGAGCGTGTTATTGAGCATGCGGTAAGAGGTATGCTCCCCAAGGGACCTCTTGGAAGAGATATGTATCGCAAGCTCTTTGTATATGCAGGATCCGAGCATCCGCATGAAGCACAGAAACCGGAAGTATTGGATATTTGATATTAAGAAACGAGGAATATTATGGCAAAATCTGCAAGCTATTACGGAACCGGCAGAAGAAAGACTTCTGTGGCAAGAGTTTATCTGACAAGCGGCAAGGGTGATATCACTATCAATAAAAAGTCCATTGATGAGTATTTCGGACTTGAAACACTTAAAGTAACGGTTCGTCAGCCCCTCGCGGAGACCAATACACTTGATAAGTTCGACATCAATGTTACGGTTAAGGGCGGCGGAACAACGGGACAGGCGGGAGCCATCCGTCACGGGATTTCAAGAGCGCTTCTTGAAGTCGATTCGGATGAGTACAGACCTCTTCTTAAAAAAGCGGGCTTCCTGACACGTGATTCACGTATGAAGGAACGTAAGAAATACGGACTTAAAAAAGCTCGTAGAGCTCCTCAGTTCTCAAAGAGATAATCAGAGTCCGATCAAAAGGGACATCAAGAGATTTACAAAACCTCGGAAGCCTGTGTTTCCGGGGTTTTTTATATACAAAAGTTCTTACATCGTTTATTCCGATTTGCCGTTTTTGATGCTGATATTATTTGAGTTATAGGACAAAACGTGTTGATGAAAACCCCTCCGAAGCCTTGTAAA
>CAUVOD010000008.1:0-62652 GCA_963553525.1 uncultured Lachnospiraceae bacterium
AGAACAGAACAGAACAGTAGAATAGTTTGTTTTAATATAGTCTGTTTAAGTACCCAAGGTCAGAGGATACTCTGACCTTGGGTACTTTTTTATGTCTGCAATCGGTCGAAGTCTGAGCTTGCTCAAGTTTACTCGATTGAGACCTTGGCGAATGCCGTAATAACGATGAAAACACGCTTTATGAGTTTTCCTCGTTATATAAAAATATATGGAAAGGGGGGCGGTTATTTTTGTTCTGAACAAGCTGTTTGATTTTTATAAAACAAGTAGGAGGAAAAACAATGAAAAAAATTTTTACAAAGATACTTGCAGCAGCACTTGTCATCGGTATGGCGGCTTCCCTTCCGATTACCGCACACGCCGAACAGAAGACTCTGCCTGACGGCACGGTGGTGGACTTCGATGCGGCAGCCTACTCGGAGAGATATCCCGACCTCAAGGCAGCCTTCGGCACAAATGCCGATATGCTCTGGAATCATTACGCTAATTACGGCTTCAAAGAGGGCAGGGACGCTTCAGGCACGGCGGCAGCTTTCGATCCCGTATTTTATGCAAATACCTATCCCGATGTGGCGAAAGCTTTAGGAACTGACGCAAGCCTGCTTTATCAGCATTATATAAACTTCGGCATAAAAGAGGGCAGACTCCCCTCCGCAAGTGGTGCAGCTGCAGGTAGCGCAGCCGCAAATGCTGCGACAGCGGCTAAAGCGGGAGCTAAGGTGATGAAAGTGTATGTTGTACAGCAAAGAAATGATAACAACAACATCGGCGAAGAGTGGAGCTATGTAAATCAGATCAATGGAGAAAACGTATTGCCTGAACGTGCAATATCCGTAGGAGAAACGCTTAACTTTTATTCAAAGTTTACGGAGGCGGATAAATTTCCCGATGTAGGAGAAGCCTCTGCGTCACATATTGTTACGGCGGAAGATATTTTGAGCGGTTTTACAATACCAATGGATCTTTATGTAAAGGAAAATGGCGGTAGAAATAAAGGAAAAACAGCTCATTTTACAGTAACTTATATTTTTACAACAAAGTAGGATATAAACTAAAATGAAACTGTCCGTGCTTTTCTGATACGCATAAGATTTTTATGCTCCCGAAAAGAGATAAATACAGGTATTAAATATGGGGTTATTGTCATTTGCTTTATTTATACCGGTATACTTTATACACCTGCAAAATCAAATACGAAAAGAGCAGTGTATCTGCGGAAGATTTGCATATTTTAGGAACAGATCACCCGAAGAATAAGTCTTCGGGTGATTTTTAATTATGCTCCGAATTATATGCCGTCAGCGTCAGACGTCCGTCCGTATATTCCCCTAAAAAGATCTCGCTGTATGAGTGCAGTCCATGAGCCTTCATTTCGTTAAGAAGCCATTCTTCATCTTTGCCGATTATATCCAGAATATCCGTTTGCAGCTGTCCGTCCGTTATCAGCGGAAATTTCGGATTTTCCTCTCCGGCTTGGATAATGATAAATTGACCGTTTTGTTCCACTACCGCTCTTTTTACCTTTCTTGTAGAATAAATATTATTGGTTCGAAGCTTAAACGCTACGTCGTGAGCGGACAGACCGACCTTTTTGCAATTTTCAATATTGATTTTACCGTGTTCGATAATTATTAACGCCTTGCCGTCCAAAAGCTGTTTTACTTTTACATTATGAGTTTTAATCCATTTAAAAAGCAGGACAAGAGTGCACCATATGCATAAAACACCGATGTATTCAAAGATTTGAATATTCCTGTTATATATTACACCGCCTATGATACCGCCGAGCACATAATTTTGTACCTGATCGCTTGCTGAAGACGGCGACAAATTCCCCTTTCCGGTAATATTAATTATCATGATTAAAGCCAAAAAACCTATTAATAACTTTATTGCCGCCAACATAAAGGCATTCATGATTTTCTCCTATATGATATGTTATATCGACAGTATATATATTCAAACATTCTTCGCCTGCTTGTGCGGTATTATATTATCGATAATAATCTTGATGACAGTATCATTTTCAAATATATAATATCAGCTTAAAAGAAACACGGGCACGGCACATATATGTTTTAAGTCAATATACCGCTCACTATACTAAAGTAAAATAAAGTATATATGAAATATTTACAACGATATTTTTATAAGTCCGCAGGGTATATTAAATGAACCGCAAAGCCGGACTGCTCGATTTTACAGCCGTTGAATATACGCCTCCGGTATGAATACGGTTATAGAGGAGGCATTTATAGCGATGGCTTCGGTTATAGTGTTTATGTCGTTTATGGCTGCATGCGGCTAGGGTAAGCTCCCGGAAGTTTTTCGGAAGAAAAGATAAATGCCTTCTCTGACAAGGTTGTAGAGCCGTTTTCCGACAAGGAGTATGATAGAGCTGTGATGCACAAACATTCTTTTTATTTAGTCAAAAAGCTTCCCCGCCTTGTTCGTTTGACTTCATAAAGTGCTTTATCCGCATTTCCCAGGGCGTCCTCGATAGACATATCCGGTTTAACCTTTGCCGCGCCGATTGATACTGTAGTCCAATACGGCTTGGAAGCGCCGGCATTTTTTATATCGTTTATGAGCCTTTGGGCAAAATCCGCCGCGTCGGATTTATTCTTCATTTCACTGCAAAAAATCAGAAATTCATCCCCGCCCATCCTGCAAATCAGGTCATTTTCACGCACTGCAGAACTGAATATCCTGGCCATTCCGATGAGAACCTCATTACCTGTCAAATGCCCGTAAGTATCATTTACCCGCTTAAAATGATCCAGATCCAACACGAAGATCCAGCCGTATTTGCTCCTCTGCTCCCACTTGATACTGAAGGTTCTGAAATTGTCGATAGCGGTCAGGCTGTCTTTTTGTGCCAACTCGGTCAGTTCGGCATTGACGCTTTGCAGTTCCTGAACCCTTCTCAAAAGAGTTTTGGGATAATACTCGCCGTAACCCTGCTCCTGATTGGGGATCGACAGATGGACGTGAACAAGCTTCCACTCGGTTTCTATATTGTGGAACAGCAAAGTAAAACGGCTGTCCATGTTGACGAGGACGGACTTGTCTTCGTTTTCTCCCGAAACATAGAATTTTCCGTACACCAGGCAGGTTTCCGGACCGAGCTGCATCTGTTCACAGCTGAAGCTTTTAAAATGAAATTCTATATCATTCCGCTCCGCCATTTCAGCGGAAAAAGAAGCCAAAAGATTGTCCACTCCCACATAAAATTCATGGGCGCCAGTTCCTATAATAACGCATTCGGGTGCGAACCATTCAATTATATTCTCTTTTGTTTCTTCCGACATTTTAGAAAAAAAGTTTTTCCAAAGATCTTCAGCAATTTTAGAAAAGTCCATTCCGCACCTCCTTAATTACGCTCTTTAAATTATATCATAATGATGTGAAAGGTAAATGAAAATGCGTATGAATTATGATGTAATTTTTTGTGATAAAAAATTAACATAACGTTCGGAACTAAGCTTGCTTTAAACGCCGCCATAGGCTGCATGAGGCTTAAAATTCTGATAGTGATTTTGCAAAGTCTTGCTTTACGGCTTGGATAAATACTTCAAAAATGTACGAGCCGAATTGTACAAATTTTGTATTTACATAAATCGGCATAAGTGTTAGCATAATCCCGAAATTAAATAGATCTTCAGGGAAGGTGAAATTCCTTATCGGCGGTAAAGCCCGCGAGCCTAACGGCAGGATTCGGTGAGACTCCGAAGCCGACAGTAAAGTCTGGATGGAAGAAGATTAAGTCTGCATATGCTTATATGCCGCCTTGTGTGCGGCTTTCTGCCGGATCCCTGAAACTTTTTGTAGGTTTCAGGTTTTTTTGTATGGTACATAAGCATGTCAAAGCTTTTTCCGGACGTTCAAATTCCCCGAAGCATTGATCTAAAGGATCGGCAAAGAGTTTTTTTAAAGCCTGAAATAATATTCAAACCGATCTGCGGAGCAAAAAATGACTGACGACAGATATATGAAAAGAGCGATAGAGCTTGCCAAAACGGGCGAGGGCTGGTGTCATCCCAATCCCCTGGTAGGTGCCGTTATTGTAAAAAATAACAAAATAATTGCGGAGGGCTATCATGCGAAATTCGGCGATCTCCATGCGGAAAGAAGTGCGATAGCAAAGCTTAGGGAATCGGCTGAAGGCGCAACTGTCTATGTTACCTTGGAGCCCTGTGCCCATCAGGGAAAGCAGCCGCCCTGCGCCTTGGCAATAGTGGAAGCCGGTATTAAAAAAGCTGTTATAGGCTCAAGAGATCCCAACCCCCTGGTTTCAGGAAAGGGTATCAGCTTTTTAAGAGAAAACAACATAGAAGTTGTGGAAGATTTTATGAAAAAGGACTGCGATGAATTGAACAGAGTTTTTTTTCATTATATTACAACGGGCATGCCTTATGTAAATCTTAAATATGCAATGACTCTGGATGGAAAAATCGCAACAAAAACAGGAGAGTCCAAGTGGATAAGCTCCGAAAATTCAAGAAAAAAAGTACATGAATTAAGACATGCCTCAATGGGGATAATGACGGGCATAGGAACCGTCATTGAAGATGACCCTTTACTAAATTGCAGATTGGATAACGGAAGATCGCCTCTGCGCATCATATGCGACAGCGGTCTGAAAACGCCGTTAAATTCCCGGATAGTAAAAACTGCGGAAAGCTTCGAAACAATTATAGCTTCGGCGGTTAAAGGTTTAAAAAACGGTGAGATTACAAGAGAAATAATAAACAGCGTTTGGGAATCGGGAACGGGGTCGGCGGATGAAAACATCCTGAAAAAGATAAGCGAGCTTCTTGACAGGAGAGTCAGGATTTTTAATTTTCCGTCAAAGGAGAATAAAACGGATTTAAAAGCCCTGATAAGAGAACTCGGGAACAGGGGACTGGACAGTGTTTTGATCGAGGGCGGAGGGACTTTAAATGAAGCTGCGTTAAGAGAAAATCTGGTTGATGAAATAAATATTTTTATAGCCCCTAAGATATTCGGCGGAAATTCGAAAACACCGGTAATGGGATTTGGAGTATCAAAGGTTGAGGAGGCATATAAATTCAAACTGCACTCACTTGAACAAATAGATGACGATATACGGCTTACCTACCTGAAAAGCAAACCGTGACCGGGCAGGGCGGCAGGGATGCTGCTATTACTAGTGAGATAGAAGAAAAAATAGAACAAGGATGTTCGTTTTTTCTGACGAAGTGTTTTTTGGCGGCAGGGATGCCGCCATTACGAGGAAGAAAAAATGTTCACAGGACTCATCGAAGAAAAAGGCATAATAAAAAATCTGGATATAAAGGGGAGCTCGGGCACTATAAGCATTTCGTGCGCTGAGGTTTTAAAGGATACAAAAATAGGGGACAGCATTGCGGTTGACGGCATTTGTCTGACGGTAACAAGACTGGGAGTCGATTTTTTTGAAGCGGACGTAATGGCTGAAACCGTAAGGCGAAGCTCTTTAAAAGAAAAATATCGAGGTTCAAAAGTCAATTTGGAAAGAGCCATGCCCGTTTACGGAAGATTCGGAGGGCATATTGTTTCGGGTCACATTGACGGAACGGGAATTGTCGAAGACATAAGAACGGAAGAAAACGCCGTTTGGTTTTCAATAAGCGCATCGAATAAAATTCTTTCACACATCATAGAAAAGGGTTCGGTGGCGATAGACGGCATAAGTCTGACCGTCGCATACATAGACGATGTAAAATTCAAGGTTTCCATAATTCCCCACACCATAGGCGAAACCACTCTTTCAGAGAGAAGGCGGGGAGATATCGTCAACCTCGAAAATGATCTCATAGGAAAGTATGTGGAAAAATTTATAAACCCGCCCTCAAAAGAGGGGGATTTGAAATCTGTGAAAAAATCAAATATAGATCTGGATTTTTTGCGGGAAAACGGATTTTAAAAAATCAAGGAGGCAATAATGAAGAAAGAACGAGAATATTCATCTGTTGAAAAGGCGGTTGAGGATTTAAGGGCGGGAAAAATAATTCTCTGCACGGACGATCCCGACAGGGAGAATGAGGGAGACATGATATGTGCGGCAGAATTTGCAACGCAGGAAAATATCAATTTCATGGCAAGCTATGCAAAAGGGCTTATCTGTACTCCCATGAGTATGGAAGCTGCAAACAGGCTGGATCTTCCTCCAATGGCTGCTGAAAATACGGATAATCATTCCACCGCCTTTACGGTTTCAGTGGATCACGCCGATACCACGACGGGAATTTCAGCCATAGAGCGGGGCTTTACCATGCAGAAGCTTGCGGACATAAGCTCCAAGAGTTGTGAATTCAGAAGACCGGGGCATGTGTTTCCGCTCGTCGCAAGAAAGGGTGGCGTACTTGTCAGAAACGGACATACCGAGGCGACGGTTGATCTTTTAAGGCTTGCGGGACTTAAGCAGGTCGGAGTGTGCTGCGAGATTATGGAAGACGACGGAAGTATGATGAGGACTTCGAGGCTTTGGGAGCTTGCGGACAAATACGACATGAGCTTTATTACCATAAAAGAGCTTCAAAATTATATAAGAATTCATGAAAAGCATGTCGTGAGAGAAGCGCAGGCCATGCTTCCCACCGAATACGGCGAATTTAAAATGTACGGCTTTGTAAATGATATAAGCGGAGAACATCACGTTGCGCTGGTAAAGGGCGATATCGGCGACGGAGAAAATGTGCTTTGCAGAGTCCATTCGGAATGTCTGACCGGAGACGCTTTCGGCTCTCTTCGCTGCGACTGCGGATTGCAGCTTAAAAAGTCCATGGAAATGATTGACAGGGAGAAAAGAGGAATACTTCTCTATATGAGACAGGAGGGAAGGGGAATAGGTCTTATAAACAAGATAAAAGCCTACGATCTTCAGGAAAAAGGCTATGATACGGTTGAAGCGAATGTACAGCTTGGCTTTGCTCCGGACATGCGTGAATACTGGGTCGGAGCTCAAATACTAAGGGATTTGGGCTGCAAATCGTTGAGGCTTCTTACCAATAATCCCGATAAGGTTTATTCGCTTGAGGATTTCGGACTGGAAATTTCCGAAAGAGTACCGATAGAGATTCCGGCTCAAATTCATGACAGAAAATATCTTGAGACCAAAAAGACCAAGATGGGGCATATATTAAGCAGTGCGGCTCTTAGCTGATCCGCTAAAAAACCGATGAGCATAGTGATGCAGAATCCGTTACAAAAATATGCCTTTGAAAGCAAAAATATAGAAAAAATTGAACGGTTTCAGAAAAAATAAAAAGATAAAACAGAAAATGTTAAGTCTCAGATAATAATATAAGAAAAATGCAAAATATTAAAAACACAAAGGAATCAAAGCACTAAACAGCAAAACGTGAATCAGCTAAACACATAGCAACAAAATAATAAAGCAGCGCAATAGGTATATACAATTATATTCTGCACTAATGATAAAAAGGAGAGGAAAATCATGACGCAAATCAAAACCATAGAGGGAAAATTAGTTGCAAAACAGGGCATGAAGGTGGCGATAGTAGCCGCGAGATTCAACGAGATCATAGTAAACAAGCTTGTGGGAGGAGCCTTGGACGGTCTTGTGCGGCACGGCGTTTCAGCTGATAATATAAGCTGTGCCTGGGTTCCCGGAGCATTTGAAATTCCTTTGGCGGCAAAGAAAATGGCTGTGTCCGGCAAATATGATGCGGTTATCGCTCTCGGTGCGGTAATAAGAGGGGATACTACTCATTACGACTATGTATGCAGCGAGGTGTCTAAAGGGATAGCCCATTTGGCAATGGAAGCCGGTATTCCCGTTTTATTCGGAGTTCTTACCACGGAAAATATAGAGCAGGCAATTTCACGTGCAGGAAGCAAGGCGGGAAATAAGGGCTATGACTGTGCCCTGTCCGCAATAGAAATGTGCAATCTTTTAGAACAGATTTGACAAAATACAAAATTAAATTGAGAAATTTTAACCCTTATCTTGCAAAAAAATAATAAAGGTGTATACTTCTAACTGTATTAGTTAACATGGTACAGTTGTGCGGCATAAGCGGCATTTCAATGTCCGCGGAATATTGTGCGGCAGGGTACGGATACAGCAGGATACATTTTAGCGAATATATCCTATGAATAAAGGGAGGAATTACTTATGAAGAAAAATATTTTGTACAAATCATTATCTTTTTGCATTGCCGCAGTGATGGGTATATCGCTTGCAGCCTGCGGCGGTAAGGGTTCATCCGGAAACGGAAACTCTTCAAATAATACAGTCTCGCAGACTGCCGCAAAGATAGACAAGGATATGGTGTACAGCGAGCAGATAATCAATTTTGAAGACACCGCTTACAATGTCAACGATATAAGGACTCTTGATAAGATAGGAGAAGAGCTTTATGCGGCGGGTTCACATTACAATTACGTTGATGAAAATACTCCTGCCACATCGGATCTTTTTATCGCAAGATTTTCAAAGGAAGGGGCTTTGATAGAGTCAAAGACTCTTGCCGAAAAGCTTGCCGATACAAGCTTTGTCGATATGAAATTTGATACCGACGGCAATTTATACATTATAAAACAGACCGGCAGGAGCAGCTCCGATTCGGACACCCAGCAAAACATAGCCGGTTCCGAATTTGTAGACGATTCGGATAAAACCGGAACGCAGGATAATAATACGGAAGATACGTCTTCATCCGCAGGTGAAATAAAATTCTACATGGTCAAATATGATCGTGAGGGCAATGTCGTCTATGAATCCGAATTTACCAAAGAGGCCATGGGACTTGAAACCGACGGATATTATGTGAGCGACATTCACTATCTTGAAGGAAAAGGGATACTTGTAACGGATTCGTCAGGGGTTTCGTTGTTTTCAAATGAAGACGGAAAGTTTATAAAAAGAATTTATGAAACCTACTCTACGGAATTTTGCGTTACGGGTTCGGGAAGACTGTTTTTAAAGGAAGATGGATCCCTCAGAGAAATTGATATCAATACGGGAGATATATCAAAGGAATTAAATTTAAATACCGATATCGAAAATAATTTATATAATCTGAAAACCGGAACGGCGCACGATTTTATATATTCGGATGATGAAGGAATAAAGGTGTGGAATGTCGGAGACAGCGAGGTAAAGCAGGTTCTAAGCTTTTCCGACTCCGATCTGGCTGTGTCTTATCTGAATCAGGTTGTTGAAATAAGCGATACGGAATTTTTTGCACTTTACAACAACTCGAGTGATTACAGCGACGTACTCTCCGTGTTTACCAAGGTCGATCCCGACTCCGTTGTAGAAAAACAGGTGATAACCCTGGGTGTGGATTATTCAAATGACTCTTTGAGAAACGCCGTGGTCGATTTCAATAAATCAAATTCCAATTACAGAGTTAAGATTATTGATTATTCAAAATTCAATACGGAAGAGGATTATAATGCGGGTATCAATAAATTAAATTCCGATCTTATATCCGGAAGCGGTCCCGATATGATTTCGCTCGGATCGGGAAACGGTATTGAAAATTATGCGTCCAAAGGAGTTCTTGAGCCGCTTGACGATTACCTTGCAAATGATCCCGAACTTGGCAAAAAAGAGTTCGTCACAAAGGTATTTGACGCTTACAGATATAAGGGTAAAATGTACGTTGCCATACCCTCGTTTACCGTTTATACGTATGCCATCAAAAAGGCTGACGCCGATAAAATAACCGTTTGGGATATGAAAGCGCTTGATAATCTTATTAAAAACGGAAACGGAGATTATTCGACGGCTTTCGGATATCAGATGACTAAGGACATATTCCTCCAGTCTTCGGTTATATTCGATATATCGTCTTATATTGACACGGATAACGGAAAAGCAATGTTTGACACACAGCAGTTTAAGGATTTGCTTACATTTGCCAACAATTTTCCCAAGGACTACAAGGACGGCGAGGATATCAATACCGGCAGTCTCTACAGAGAAAACAAGGCTGTTGTTGCACAGGCGTACATGAATAATTTCTATACGTTTGCTCAGATGAAATACGGAAACTTCGGTGAGGATATAAGTCTGATAGGCTTTCCCGGAGAGGGCGGAAAATCAAGCAACTGTGTAATGGCGGAGGTTACGCTTGCTATCAATTCGGGAAGTACAAGCAAAGAGGCAAGCTGGGAATTTATAAAACATTTCCTCGGAGATGAATACCAAAATACTATCGTCAAGGGCGAATATCAGTTTCCTGTAGGGAAAAGTCAGCTTGACGAACTTGCAAAGAAGTCCATGCAGAAAAGAACCTATAAGGATGCCGAAGGAAATGAGGTTGAGGATGATGACAGCTATACGATAAACGGTGAAGAGGTCAAAATTCCTCCGCTGTCACAAGCCGATGTGGATCAGATGTATTCGCTTATAGACGGTATTACAACCTCTATGAAATACGATCAGAAGATTATGAATATATTGTCGGAGGAATCCGCACCTTTCTTTAACGGGCAAAAGAGCGTTGACGAGTGCGCTTCGGTAATCCAGTCAAAGATCCAGATATATCTTGATGAAACAAGATAAAATATTTACAGACTGGTTGTTATAAAGGTTTTATAAGCAGGGTGACGCAGCTCCCGATTGTCGGATTTTTAATCCGATGATCGGGAGTCTTTTATGTGTTATAGATTAGGACTTTTTTGCTTTATAGTGTAAAATAAGCTTATCAGGGTTGTTTTTTGGAGACGGAAGAGGATAAGCATATACAATAATTATTATACATCGGATATGTATTTAGAACTCCGGTAACAGCCGGGAGAAAGGAGAATCCGATCACCGCCTGAAATGATCGGATTATATGTATGCTTATGAAATTTAAGGGCATGAGGAAGCTTGAAGGATCTTCTCACATATCTCGCTATGATATTGAATATGAAACGGATGACGGCAGATATAAAAAATATGAAATAGTAAGTCGGGATCCGAACATATCGGGACTTGAGGACTTACAGTCGTGGCGCAGCAAAACCGTGGTCATAATAGGGATTTCACCCGAAAACGACAAGATTTTATTGAATAAAGAATTCAGAATGGCTGTGGGCGACTGGATATACAATTTTCCGTCGGGAATGATAGACGAGGGAGAGCTTCCGACTCAGGCTGCCACGAGGGAGCTCAAGGAAGAAACGGGGCTTACCCTCGAAAAGAGACTTGTGAGGCTTAAAAGCAGCTATAATGCACCGGGGATTACCAATGAAACAAGTTCCTGCGTTCTTGCGATAGTAAGCGGAGAGATAAGCAAAAGCGATTCACCGTATGAAGAAATAATAGCCGGCTGGTACACGAGAGAGCAGGTAAAGACGCTTTTAAAAACATCCAAAATGTCCGCAAGAACCCAGCTTTTTTGCTTTGCGTGGGTGTACGGCGGGCTGACAATAGATGAGCTTGCCAAGGAGACAAATGACTATGGAGACGGGCATCTCTGGTAGGAGGACTCTATATAATATTTTTGCGGAGCTTTGTGCCTATATTACTGCAGCGCCCTCTTCCAACTATCTGGTTAAATACGGCTGTATTTCTTTGCGTGAAAGACAAAGAATAGAGGGAAGGATTGAAAGAGCGGCTATACACGGCATGAACTCGGGCAAAAGATTTGCTCCTCTGGAAAATGAAGATATTGACGATGTTTTTTTATACAAGCTGAATGCATTTTCAAGCTCCTTAAAGATCGAAGATGATAAAAACTGCATTATAAGGCTTCTGCAATACCTTGATGAAGCATTGGAAAAAATTTTGAAGGACGAAGCCGTAAGATTTGAAAATGCGGAAACCGAATGCGGACTGAATGACAATAGAAGTTCTACGGGTATTGAGCTTCTTCCGAGATTCAACTGCGTATGGGCGAGAAAAAGCAGACAGTCCTATTCTCATAGAAGAATAGATAATTATTTGAGAAATCTTATAGTAATAGACGAAACCATGCTCAGGGAAATAAAGGACAGGCATATCTTTATTCCCAAGGGCTTTTTTAAAAATTTCGACAGAACTAAAAAGATCAAAATAAGCGCAAGTCCTCTCAGCTCGGCTGCAAACTTCAAAACCGAATTTTCGGAAAGGGATGATTTACAGATTTTTTCTCTTGACTATTACAAGGATCAGGAAGAAAAGTATAACGCTCTGGTGTGGGAAAAAATAAAAATATCCGGAGAAAACGGTTCCGAGATTGTTGTATTTCCCGAGATGCTCGGAAATTCTTCCATGGAAGAATACATCTGTAAAAAGCTTCAGAAGCTTTCCGATGAAGAACGTCGGAAAATTCCGCCTCTTATTATTCTGCCGTCATATTTTGTTGAACAGCAAAATTATTCCTCGATTATCGACAGCTTCGGAAATGTAATGGCAAGACAGTATAAGCATAATCCGTATATAATGTTCCAAAAAAATGAAGAATATATGGAGGACATAGTTGGAGAAAGCGAAATTGTCATATTTCATTATGAGGGCATAGGCAGATTTGCAGTTTTTATCTGCAAAGATTTTTTGACCACAAGATACATGGAACGTATAATGAGGAGTCTTATGCTCACATTAATCATTGTTCCGGCGTATTCTACGGGAGCCTATGATTTTAAGACTTCTTTCGATTTGTGTACGCATGACTACTGCAACGTGGTCTGGATAAACAGCTGCGCAGCCATGGCGCCGGGAAAAGAAGACAATTTCAGATATATAGGCTATGTCAGAAAGAGGGTTGGCAGGTATGCGGACGAGTCCGACGGCTCTTATGAAATGATCCCCTGCAAAGAGCTGTTTCACGGAGAATGTGACCATAACTGTATATATTATGATCAATTCGGTGCGGTATAATAGTAGAGATATAATTATAGATATATAGGAGCGATGTAACAGAAGAATGAGTATTTTAAATGTGGAGCATTTAACGCACGGCTTTGGAGACAGGGCGATATTTGAGGACGTTTCATTCAGACTCTTAAAAGGAGAGCATATAGGACTTATAGGAGCTAACGGCGAGGGCAAGTCCACCTTTATGAGTATTATAACCGGCAAAATGCAGCCGGATGAAGGGAACATTGAGTGGGCAAAGCATACCTCGGTAGGGTATCTTGATCAGCATGCCAAGCTTGCCTCCGGCATGACAATAGGCTCGGTTTTATCGTCCGCCTTCGATAAGCTTTATAAGATGGAAGAGCGGGCAAATGAGCTTTATGAGCTTATGGCTTGTGCCGATGAAGAAAAAATGACGGAGTATATGGAGGAAGCCGGAGTATTGCAGGAGCTTTTGACCAATCATGACTTTTATCTCATAGACTCAAAGGTAAACGAGGTGGCAAGAGCTTTAGGACTTATGGAACTTGGACTTGACCGTGACGTTACGGAGCTGTCGGGAGGTCAGAGAACCAAGGTTTTATTGGGAAAACTGCTGCTCGAAAAGCCTGAAATACTTCTTTTAGACGAGCCCACCAATTATCTTGACGAAGAGCATATTGTCTGGCTCCAAAGATATCTTGCGGAATATGAAAACGCTTTTATTTTAATTTCTCACGACATACCTTTTCTTAACAGTGTGATAAATATCATTTATCACATGAATGAAAGACAGCTTTCAAGGTATGTAGGCGACTACGATCATTTTATGGAAGTCTTTGAAATGCAGAAGGCTCAAAGAGAGGCGGCGTATAACCGTCAGCAGCAGGAAATAGCTCAGCTTGAGGATTTTGTGGCAAGAAATAAGGCGAGGGTCGCAACCAGAAATATGGCTATGTCCAGACAAAAAAAGCTGGATAAAATGGAGCGTATTGATAAAATTCAGGAAAAACAAAAGCCCGAATTTAATTTTGCCTACTCAAAGGCTCCGGGAAAATATCTTTTTACGACAAAGGAGCTGGTAATAGGCTACGACGAGCCTCTTTCATCGCCGCTTAATCTCAAGATGGAAAGAGGTGAAAGAATAGTTCTTACGGGATCTAACGGAATAGGAAAAACCACTCTGCTGAAAAGTCTTTTGGGGCTGATAAAGCCCTTATCGGGAAATGCGGAGCTTGGGGAAAATCTCAATATCGGATATTTTGAACAGGAAACAAAAGCCGATATAGATACCACCTGCATAGAAGAGATATGGAAAGAGTTTCCGGGGCTGACTCAGTATCAGGTGCGCTCCGCGCTTGCAAAATGCGGGCTCACAAGCGAGCATATTGAAAGCAAGGTAAAGGTTTTATCAGGAGGCGAGCAGGCAAAGGTGAGACTGTGCAAGCTCATAAACAGGGAGTCGAATCTGCTGGTCCTTGATGAGCCTACAAATCATCTTGACGTGTATGCCAAGGATGAGCTGAAAAGAGCTTTAAAGGACTACAAGGGGAGTATTCTGATGGTCTGTCATGAGAGCGATTTTTATTCGGATATTGTGACGGATGTATGGGACTGCTCCAAGTGGACCACAAAGGTTGTGTAATCGGAGGATGTTGTATTTTGCGATGTTTCCGTACGGAGTCGGGATATTAACAGAGAAGAGCTTTTATCATATTTGCTTGTATGCAGATAGAATTATATTGAGAAATTTCGCTTTTTGCGTCATAATAGCTTCTAACTGTAAGTGTGTAAATAATTTTTGAACGGTAATTATATTCTTTGTTCATTCGTGATAGCAACATTATTGATTTTTAGATATTGGAGGTTTTATGAAAGGAACCGTAGTATCCAGCTGGATCATTACAAGCCGGCGTTTGTATGGAGACGCCGTTGTTGAGGCGGCGCTTACAAAGTTCGGATTTTCAAGTAATCAAATATTTTCACCGCTTGAGGATGTTCCCGATAATGCGGCAGTGGGCCTGCTCGAGGATATCGGTTCGAGAGCCGGTAAAAAGAAAGGGGAAATTTGGTCTGTTATGGGCAGAGAAAATATTAAGACCTTTGCCCAAAATTATCCCGGATTTTTTCGTCAGGAGAGTGCGTTTCAGTTTTTGAAGTCGATGAATGATGTTCATAAAATTGTTATGCGCCGCATTAAAGGCGCCACGCCTCCCATACTCGATATGACGGTCATTTCTTCAAAAGAGGCTATGTTTATTTATCGCTCCAACAGAGGGATGCACGAATATCTTAGAGGCTTGTTGAAAGGCGTATCTGAACATTTCGGAGAAAAAATCGAAGTCAAAATTGAAAAAATAACGGCTTCCGAGGCTCATTTCAGACTTATTTTTGAAAAAGAAATAAGCTATACGAAGAAATATTTTTTAAATAAACTGTTTTCATTCGGATTCATAAAAAACAGCGGCATAAAAGCGGCTCTTATGTCCGGTATTATAATGGCTTTTCTTATGCTTTTTCTCTTCGGAGCTGATATAAGAGCGATTGTTGCTATACTTGTTTTTCCCCTTGCAGCTGTCGGCTCAAACCTGTTGATTTCAAGCCCTCTTAAGGAGATAGAAAGGGAGATCTCTCAGTTATCGTCCAGAATGTTTGCCGCAAAACTGAAAATAGACAGCAATGACGAATACGAGGAGATGATGAAATCGCTCCATGAAGCCAAGGGTGTTGTGCAGAAGGACTTTATAGGCTTTAATTCAACCGCTGACGAAATGTACAATTTTAATTCATCTTTGTCGGGCATATCGAAAAAAATGATGGATACCTCGGATGATATACTGGACACAATAGAATTGGTTGCAAAGGCGACGAATATGCAGGCTGTCAATACCGAGCAAATCGTCGCATCGCTTAACGAGAGTATAACGAGCATAGGAGTGATTTCGGATGAGAGTTCGTCCAATAATGAGCGCATAGTTAACGCACTCGGAGACCTGCAAAAAACCTTTTCCGAGGTAAAGGTGACATCCGACAGAATTCTTGTAGTAATGGAAAAGTTTGACGAGATCAGGAGAGACGGAAACGATCTTCAAAATGATGCTGAAAAAATAATGCAGGTAGTATCAATCGTTGCGGGAATTGCGTCTCAGATTAATTTGCTTGCCTTAAACGCTTCTATTGAGGCTGCAAGAGTGGGCGAAGCGGGCAAGGGTTTTGCGGTTGTCGCTGACGAGGTTAGAAAGCTGTCGGTAGAGACCAACCAGGCGGTGGATAAGATAAACGGTGAGCTCGGCGGTTTTATAGGTAAAATCAACAGTCTTGTAGATGATATCGACAGGCAGTACGGCGTTCTTGAAGAAGGGAGCAGCTCTCTCGACAGTGCAGTCAAGACCTCCGATGTTTCCAACGAAAATCTCCAGGATGTATCTCGCCTCATGTCGTCCACTATGGGACGTCTTGAATCCGAAACGAAAAATATCACAAAGCTTTTCGATCCCGTTCAGAATCTGGCAGCTATCGCTGAAGAAAACTCGGCGTCGACTCAGGAAGCAAGCGACAGCGTATCTCAATATGTAGAGCAGATAACGGAGCTTTCAAGACAAATAAGCGTATTCAGCAGCTTAATCGAGGAGTTTAAAGCCGATCTGGCGGGCTATAAGATATAAGGCAGGAGGATCCTTAAAATTATCTGAAAGTATTAGATATTCTCCAAGGTCTTGAGTTCGGCTCATTTCCCGCTTTTTTCTCTCATTCCGTAAAAAAGCCACAGCGGAGAGCTCAAAATTATACAATATATGTACCGGAAATCGGATGCGGGTACCGAGATTAAAATGGTAAACAGAACGGCGCAGGAAGGAAGCGTTTCAACAAGACTTCTTGAATGTGTCGTTTTTATTATAAGTAAAACCGCCCAGAACCCTGCGGAAAAGAGCAGAGAATAAACGGGGATGAAGCTTCCGAGCTTAAGGGACAGCTCCTTTAGTTTTATTATAAGCTTTCCTCCTATAAGAGGGCTCCAGAACAGCTCGTCGTCGGGGTATGTCATACCGTCTATTGTTGCTATTTCGGCGTCAAATTCCGGGTGCAGGAAATAAAAGGTCATATCCTTCCATGCTTTCAGATAGGTCAGAGGATATTTGGCTCCCAGTCTTAGCCACAGGCTGAGAAATTCTTTTTTGTGAGTTATCAGATAACTTTGATTTCCGGCACGTACAAGCTCCTTCATATTGTCCGCAAAATCGGGAAGATATACCTCCTTTATATGCTCCGTGTCCACGACATTTTTTATAAGAGACATATCATCATCGCTTACAACCTTGTCTTCCACCAGAACCAGACTTATCTGCTGTAAAGGAATACAGCAGGATTCTATAAAGTCGGGCTGTATGATTTTTGCCCTGTCCATAACGGGACCCTTTATAAGGGCGCATACGATCAGCACGAAAAGGCAGGAAACAAAGATCTTAAAAAATTCCTTTCTGAAAAGATAGATCAGTACAGGAGTCATGAGTATAAAGGCGTACCAGCCGTTCGATCTGAACAGGGACAGCAGAATTGATAAAGCTGAAAATAATAATAGCAGGGGATATCCGAGCTTTGACGAATTTTTAAGCTCCTCATGAAGCCTTATCAATATAAGGGTAAAGAAGGTGACTATGATCGCAAAAGGAACGTCTTTCCATATCACTACCGAAAAAACGGCATTATACGGAACCAAGGCATAAAAGGCAAGGATAATAATAGGAAGTTTTATACCGATATGGAATTTTTTAACCTCATTTACCACTGCGGAACAGGTAAACGCCAAAAACAGCATTTGCGCTGCAGTATAAAAGCTGACCGCCGTTATTTGGCTGTCGCTGAAAATAGAGCCTGTTTTATAAAAAAAAGAAATGATGAAGGTATGGATTATAGGATGATGATTTGAAAGAGGGGCTTCTTTTAAAACCTGAGAAAATTGGTTGAGGCTGTCAGGAGACATTATGCCGGGATATTCATACAGGAACATCGGAAGCCAAAAAATAAGGCAGGTAAGCATTGAAAAAATGACCGTGTGTTTTTCAAAGATATCAATAATGATGTTATGACGTATTTTGTGCGGACTGCCGCCATGCTGAATTTTAACCGTTGTGCCGTCAGCTTCCTTACTGAAAGAGGGCTCTGAAGTCTTAAAAGGAGTCGAGTTCTTTTTATCAAAAAAATGAGAGTATATCTCGGCAAAATTTGAAAAAAACATCAATAAGTTCAGTATGAGAATATACATACCGGAAGCAGCTATTAAAATCACAAGTATTTTAAACAGCAGGCTGTCAAAGGCTGACGAAAAATCATAAGCATGAAAAACCGTTATTATAAATGTCAATATCAGGCTGCAAATAATATTTCTTTTTCCCGCTTTTTTTTCGGAAAGACTCTTAAAAAAAATACCGAGCAGGATTACGGCGGGTATTGCAAAGGCGTTTCTCACAGGCAGACTATAGATTATAAGTATCGCCCATACGGACAAAAATGATTTTATAAAAAAAGTCACATTTCTATTCATAGTATGACAAGTATACGATAAACAAACTTATATGAAAAGAAATATGGAGCAAAAGCGTTATGAGCGGCAGACCGGTTCAGAACGGAACACAGCGCAAAAGCTGAACGGTATATGTCTTTTGCGATATTTTCAGATAGAAATTTAAGCAGAAAAAATGATACAATGAAAAAATATTTTGTGAAAAAATTATGCAAAAGCTTATTTGGAAATTAAATAATATAAATCCGAAGTTGTGAGGATTCGGGGCGATGGAAGCCATAAAAGAATTTTTAGAGAGCGATACATATTTATATATCGGAACGGCTTAATATGCTGCTGATATGGAGAGTTAATAATGGGAATAAAGATAATCAGAGATTTAAAGGAAAAACAAAGGACAATAAACCTTTACCTACAGGCATTTGATGATACGAAAAATTTTGTCGATTATTATTACAATGAAAAATGTAAGGATAATGTAGTAATAGTTTGGGATGAGGGCGGTGAAATAATTTCCATGCTGCACTTAAACCCTTACAAAATCTCGGTTTGCGGAAAAATCTTCGATACCTATTATGTAGTTGCGGTTGCTACGGACAGGGAGCACAGACATAAGGGGTACATGACCCGTCTTTTAAACGCTTCGTTTGAGTTTATGAAAAAAGAGTATATTCCGTTTTGTTTTCTGCTTCCGGTGGATAAGGCTATATACGAGTGGATAGGCTTTTTTGAGATCTGCCGCTTCACGAACGAAAGAGGAGAAGACGGTATTGTAAATAACAGGAAAACAATATCCGAGCTTAACGAAGGCTATGAGGTTTTTTGCGTAAGGGATGAGCCGTATTTAAGAAGATTGAAAATGGAAGATAAGCTCGCTATGGACGGAGAAGAGGAAGTTTTGCCCGAAAATCCTATTATAATGGCGAAGATAACGGATTATGATAAACTGTCCGAAGCGGTTCCCGCTAATGTAAGCAGAGATAAGTATGAGGAATGGCTTGCAAAAAGAAAATGTTATTTTAGTGAAGAAATTTAAAATATCAAGGAGAAAAGATGATGAAAATAGCTATAGGCAACGATCATGCGGCGGTTGAGCTCAAAAATAAGATAAAAGCTCATTTGGAGCAAAGGGGAATAGAGGTCATAAACGTGGGAACGGATACAAATGAAAGCTGCTCCTATGCCGTAAGCGGTTATAAGGCTGCCAGGCTTGTTGCCGAAAAAGAGGTTGACGGCGGGGTGCTTATCTGCGGAACGGGAGTGGGCATATCTCTTGCCGCCAATAAGGTCAAACGTATAAGATGCTGCGTATGTTCCGAGCCGGTTACGGCACATCTTTCAAAGCTTCATAATAATGCCAATATTATAGCGTTCGGAGCGAGGATAGTCGGAGAGGAGACGGCAAAAGCCATAGTGGATGCATGGCTTGATACCGAATATGAAGGAGGACGTCATCAGGCACGCATAGATATGATACATGAGATAGAGGAAACGGGAGGCTTAAACGAAAAATAAGCCGTAAAAACTTGCCGTATATAAGCACAAATCGGAGGCGGATTAGTTTTCCGCCTCACCTTAGGAGTTAATCTGAAACTTCGCCGGTTTCAATTACAGACTCTCAAATTCTTTTATGATCTCTTCGGACGGTTTCGGCGATACAAGGCTTATTATTACATTAATTACGAGAGACAGAAGAAACGCCGGCAGCAGCTCATATATATCAAAAGCTCCGCCCATAGGTCTGACTAAAAATTTCCATATAAATACCGTCACTCCGCCTGTGAGCATTCCGGCAAGGCAGCCTTGCCTGTTTGATCTTTTCCAGAAAAGAGCAAGCAGAACTGCGGGTCCGAATGATGCGCCGAACCCCGCCCATGCAAAGCTCACTATTTTAAATACGGAGGAATTTTGATCCCAGGCAAGTACCGTGGCAATTACCGATATTGCCAAAACCACGAGTCTTGAAGAGTTTAAGCTTTTCATATCGTCATTTTTTTTGTGCATAACATCTACCATAATATCCGAATATATCGATGATGATGCCGCAAGCAGCTGAGAGTCCGAGGTGGACATGGTGGATGCCAAAATTCCCGATATTACAAGCCCTGCTATTATTATTGCCGCCGGCCCGTTTTGAGAGAGAAGACGGGCTATCTCTATTATGACGGTTTCGGAAACTGCCGTGTTGTCCAATAAAACTATATGAGAGCTGTCGCTCAAAGCTCTTCCCGCCACTCCTATAAAAACAGCCATTGTCATGGATATTATCACCCAGACGGATGCGATTCTGCGGGAGGTTCTAAGCTTGCCGTTATTCTCAGCCGCCATAAAGCGCAAAAGAATATGAGGCATTCCGAAATATCCAAGCCCCCATGCCAGCGTTGAAATAATACTTAAAGGACTGTAATTTAACGCAGTGTTGTCGGTATGGTTGTGAACCGCAGTCATATTGAGATAACCTTTTAAACTGTCTATATCGTTAAATATTGCGCCAAAGCCTCCTGCCGTATCCACTGCAAAAAACAAAATAGCCATGAGCGCTATCGTCATTATTACCGACTGTATGAGATCGGTTGTGGATGCTGCGAGAAAGCCTCCTAGCGAAGTGTAAAGCACTATTACAACGGCGCTCATCACCATTGCAACATGATATTCTATTCCGAACAGAGTGTTAAAAAGCTTGCCGCAGGCTGCAAAACCGCTTGCGGTATAAGGCACGAAAAAAACTATTATCCACACAGCCGCCAGAGTTTGAAGATATCGTTTTTTGTCCCTGTATCTGTTTGAAAAAAAGGACGGAACTGTTATCGATCCGGTTGCTTCCGTGTAGCTTCTTAGCCTCTTTGCGACCAACAGCCAGTTAAGATATGTACCTGCCGCAAGACCTATTGCCGTCCATCCCACCTCAGCCATGCCGCTTAGATATGCAAGCCCCGGAAGTCCCATAAGCAGATAAGAGGACATGTCGGAGGCTTCGGCGCTCATGGCTGTAACTACGGGTCCCAGCTTTCTTCCCCCGAGATAAAAGTCACCGACGGTTTCATTCTTTTTTGAAAACCACAGTCCTACGGCTATCATTCCGAAAAGATATACTGCAATAACGATTAACATACCTGTGTCAGCCATTTTTTCTCCTCACAAAGTCGGCACCCGTGTCATCGATAGTAGATATATGTTCAATAATAAAATTATTAAGAAAGAATTATAAACCAAAACGGATTATAATGCTAACTGATATATTTTTACTATAATTATCCCGTTTTCTCGGCTATAATGCGTACAGTATGTGACTGAAAAACGCCCTTATGTGAAAAATCGTAAAAAAGGAGAATATATATGATAAAAATATATGGCAGCGACATGTGTCCGGATTGTATCGAATGCAAGGCTGATTTAAATAAGCGCAATGTGGAATTTGAATATGCGGATATAAATGAGAGCCTGCAAAATTTAAAGGACTTTCTTTTACTTAGAGACAGCGACCCCGCTTTTAAGGATATAACGGGGAGCGGATATATAGGAATACCTGCAATCGTAACTGACGACAAAAGGGTTTTGCTTGATTGGGATGAGATTAGATGAATAAAATTGCTTACGGAATAGACATAGGCGGAACGAGCATTAAAATCGGAAAGTTTGATATAAAGGGCGAGCTTATGTATCGCTGGGAAATCCCTACCAGAAAAGATAACGGCGGAAGCCTTATACTGGGCGAAATATGCGATGAGATAAGAAGAGAAAACGAGACCGACGGTATACCCGACGATATGGTGCAAGGACTCGGGATAGTCGTACCCGGTCCCGTGATAGATGAAAAAACGGTAAATAAATGTGTAAATATAGGCTGGGGAGTCATAAATGTAGCCGAAGAGATCACAAGGCTTACAGGAATTGAAAATGTAAAGGTGGCAAATGACGCCAATGCCGCAGCTCTCGGAGAAATGTGGAAGGGCGGTGGAGTTGGATATAAAAATGCCGTTCTTTTAACTCTGGGAACGGGAGTCGGCGGCGGAATAATTTTGAACGGCAAAATACATTCGGGAAGATTCGGCTCCGCCGGCGAAATAGGTCATATTATTATGTCGCAGTCGGAAACCACGGCGTGCGGCTGCGGAAAAAAAGGTCATCTTGAGCAATATGCGTCCGCAACCGGTATTGTAAGAAGAGCGAATGAACTGCTTGCAGAAAGCCAAAGACCCTCTATGCTCAGGGAAGCCGATTATCTTTCGGCAAAAGAGGTATTTGACTGCGCCAAAAAAGGCGACGAGGTATCCTTGGAAATAGTTGACTTTGTGGGCAAAATGCTTGGAAGAGCCTGCTCATATGTAAGCTGTATAATCGATCCCGAGATATTTGTGATAGGCGGAGGAGTATCAAGGGCGGGAGATATACTCCTTGATACCATAAAAAATCATTATATTCAGTATGCCTTCCACGCCTCTACCGAAACGGAATTTTCTCTTGCAAAGCTCGGAAACGATGCGGGAATGTACGGTGCGGTAAAGATGGTGCTGTAGTTTATTTGAAGAAGAAAAATAATCCATAAAAGAGGAAGCTGATGCATCATATTTTCAGTGATATATCATATATTAGAGATGACGGTAAAAGGCTTGTAATTACGGGTGAAGATCACCATCATATTGTAAACGTGCTCAGAATGAGGGTCGGAGATGAAATATCCGTAACCCTAAAGGGTGAAGAGGATAAAGAGTACCGTTTCGGCATAGAAGAAATGGGCGAAGACCAAATCATTTGCAGCCTGCGGTTTATAAAACTGACAACGGCGGAGCTTTCCGCAAAATGTATACTCTTGCAGGGACTGCCTAAAGCGGATAAAATGGAGCAGATTATTCAAAAGAATGTGGAGCTTGGAATAAGCGAGATCATACCGGTCAGAATGAGCAGATCGGTTGTAAAGCTTGATGAAAAAAAGGCTGCTTCAAAGGTTGAACGCTGGAATAAAATAGCAAAATCCGCAGCCATGCAGTCGAAAAGAGCGGTAATCCCTACGGTTACTGAACTCATGGACTTTAAAGAAGCGCTTGCTTACGTATCGGATGCTGATTTAAAAATTCTTCCCTACGAGTTGGAGGATATGTCCAAGATGGAGGGTACTGCGGCTCTTATAGGGAGTGTATCGAACGCCTCAAAGGCGGCATTTATCATAGGACCTGAGGGCGGCTTTTCGGAAAAAGAGGTCGAGACGGCGGTTAAAGAGGGCTTTGCGGCCTGTACGCTGGGCGGCAGGATATTGAGAACCGAGACGGCGGGAATGGTGGTTATGAGCTGGCTTATGTATCGGCTTGAAATAGACAGAGAAAGAAAATAGTTATGTCATTTAATGAAATATATCTTGATAATTCCGCAACGACAAAATGTGATGAGGACGTTGCGGCTATTATGATGAAGGCTTATACGCAGGACTACGGCAATCCCTCAAGCGTACATCAAAAGGGTATGGACGCTGAAAAATACATAAGAGCGGCACTTGAAGAAATTTCCGCAACGCTTAAATGCGACAGGAAAGAAATAATTTTTACATCGGGCGGAACGGAGTCCGATAATTTGGCTTTAATAGGAGCGGCATATGCGCAAAGGCGGCTCGGAAACCGTATTATAACCTCGTGTTTTGAGCATCCCGCAATTCTCTATACCCTGAAAAGACTTGCTGCGGAAGGCTTTGATGTGGTATATCTTCCGGTTGACGGAAAGGGTATGATATCGCTTGAGGATTTAAAAAATGCTTTAACGCCGGATACGATACTTGTAAGCATTATGGCTGTTAATAACGAAATAGGAACGGTGCAGCCTCTTGAGGAAGCGGGCGATCTGATTAAAAGGCTTTGCACCAAGGCGTATTTTCATACCGACGCCGTTCAGGGCTACGGAAAAATTCCCTTGAATGTAAAAAAAGCAAAACTCGATCTGATAAGCATAAGCTCCCACAAGCTTCACGGTCCTAAGGGAATGGGCTTTTTGTATGTAAAAGAGGGAGTAAAACTCATACCCCAGATTACCGGCGGCGGACAGCAGAGAGATATAAGGAGCGGAACTGAAAATGTACCCGGTATAGCAGGGCTTGGACTTGCTTCTCACAACGCCTATACAAATTTTGATGAAACCGTAAAAAGACTGTACGGTCTGAGGAATTTTTTTATAGAGGAAATAACGAAAAAGCTTGACGCGGTTCGCATCAACGGTATCGGAATTACCGATAATAAAGGGCATATTGCAGGAATGAGCTGCTGTGTGTGCGCTCCCCACATAATATCTCTCTCCGTGCAGGGGGTAAGAGCGGAGGTTTTGGTACATGCGCTTGAGCAGAAAAACATTTATGTGTCGTCGGGAAGCGCCTGCTCGTCAAACCGTCCGTCAACCTCCGGAACGCTTTATGCAATAGGGCTTCCTAATGATCTTCTGGATTCGACTGTACGCATAAGCATGTCCAAATATACTACAAAGGAAGAGCTTGAAAATACCGTTTCCGCCCTTTTGGAGATGGTTCCGAAGCTTAGGAAATATACGGTGCATTAAATGGTTTTTGTTAAATAGTTTTTATTCAAAGGTTTTGTAATTGCAGCAGTGGAGAATGAGATGGATTATCAGTCGTTTATATTAAAATATACGGAAATAGCCTTAAAGGGCAAAAATCGGGCGTATTTTGAAAGGCTTCTCATAGAGGGGATACGAAGA
Source organism: uncultured Lachnospiraceae bacterium (assembly GCA_963553525.1). Classification (GTDB taxonomy): domain Bacteria; phylum Bacillota; class Clostridia; order Lachnospirales; family Lachnospiraceae; genus Butyrivibrio. The sequence goes on from CAUVOD010000008.1 coordinate 24,999, forward strand.
CAATTAAGCAAGGTCGAAGGAAGCTTTGAGGTTTCACACGTTCACGGCAGAGCCTATGTTACCGGTAAAGATTTCGACTTTGACGATACTATAAAGACTTTAAAAAAGGTTTTCGGTGTCACGGGAATCTGTCCTGCTATTACAATCGGCAGAGATGCTTTATCCAATCTTCCGTCAAAAGAAATAATAGCTGAAAAGGTTGTCGCTTTTTTCGGAGAGCAGTATAGAGACAGGCTGCCTCTTACATTTAAAGTCAAGTGCAGAAGAGTTGATAAAACCTACCCTCACACGTCTATGGAGATGGACGCATATTTGGGAGGAGAGCTTCTGGAGGCATTTGAAGAAAAGGGCTTGAAGGTTGATGTTCATAACCCCGATGTTCAGGTGTATGTGGAACTTAGAGAGCAGATAAATATTTATTCCGAGGAAATAAAGGGTCCCGGAGGTATGCCTACGGGCACGTCCGGAAGAGCCATGCTCCTTTTATCCGGAGGGATAGATTCTCCCGTTGCAGGCTATATGATAGCAAAAAGAGGAGTCGAAATAGATGCGGTATATTTTCACGCACCGCCGTATACAAGCGAGAGAGCAAAACAGAAGGTTGCGGATCTTGCGGCTGTGATTGCCGAATATTCGGGAAAAGTAAGGCTTCATGTCATTAACTTCACCGATATACAGATGTATATTTATGAAAAATGCCCTCATGATGAGCTCACTATTATAATGCGAAGATATATGATGAGAATAGCGCAGACTCTTGCGGTCAAGTCGGGAGCAATAGGTATTGTTACCGGAGAGTCGATAGCTCAGGTTGCCTCTCAGACCACACATTCCCTTATGGCGACCGATGAGGTTGTGACTGAAATGCCGGTGTACAGGCCTCTCATAGCCTTTGATAAGCAGGACATAGTGGATATCAGTACAGCCATAGGGACTTATGAAATTTCCATACAGCCTTATGAAGACTGCTGTACCATATTTGTAGCGAAGCATCCCGTTACCAAGCCCAAGCTTGAAACCATAAGGGAGCATGAAAAGCTGCTGAGTGAAAAAATAGACAAGCTTGTAAAAGACGCTCTCGAAACCGAAGAAATCATAGAACTAAAGTAAAAAAGAATCCTGCCTGCAGGATTCTCCGACCGTTATCAATCCACAATATATGGCTTTAAGGTATCAAGGATCTTATCCAATTCATTGTCGGAATGGATGTTTAAGTCTATAGGCTTGGTTAAATCAAGTGAAAAAATTCCCATAATAGATTTTGCGTCTATTACATATCTTCCGGAAACAAGGTCAAAATCCGAGTCGAATTGGGCGATGGAATTTACAAAAGCCTTTACCTTGTCTATGGAGTTAAGTGAAATTTTAACGGTTTTCATAATCTGATCCTTCCTTTTTGAACCGTTGTAAAGTAACGGTAAACTAAATATTATCGTAAAGTGTAAATAATAAAATGTCAATGAGAACAGTTGCGGTACATAACCTCGGTTGTAAAGTAAATTCATACGAGCTTGATAAGATAACCGGAGAGCTTACGGGTCGCGGTTACAGATTGGTTGATTTTTCCGATACGGCTGATATCTATATTGTAAATACCTGTACCGTCACCAACATTGCAGACAGAAAATCCCGTCAGCTGCTTCACAGGGCAAAAAAAACAAATCCGAGGTCGATAGTGGTTGCAATAGGCTGCTATGTGGACACCTCTCCGGACTGCGCTCAAATAGATGAAAGCATAGATATTGCTCTGGGGAATAAGGAAAAAGGCAGCCTTCCCGACATTCTCGACAGAATGTATGACAGACGGCTTTTTGACGATAATAATGCCGATAATATCCTTCCCATTTCGTATCGTTCAAGAACAAGGGCGTATATAAAGGTTCAGGACGGCTGCAATCTCCGCTGCTCTTACTGTGTGATCCCGTTTGCCAGGGGAAACAGCATATCCGTTCCGGCAAGCGCAATAATCGACGAAGTGAACTCGCTTGCAAAGGAAGGTGTAAAAGAGGTTGTACTAACGGGCATACACGTGTCCTCTTACGGTCTTGACCTAAAAGGCGATACTGCTTCAAATGATGAAGCGGAGGCTAAAAATCTGTATGAGCTGCTCAAGCTTATAAATACTGTTGAGGGAATAGAGAGAATAAGATTGAGCTCGCTTGAACCGGGGACTCTTACGGATGAAACGGTTGAAGCGCTGCTGTTCTGCGATAAGCTGTGCCCGCATTTTCATCTGTCCCTGCAGAGCGGCTGTGACGACACGCTTAAGAGAATGCGCAGAAGGTATACGTCAAAAGACTTTGCAGACTGTGTAAAAAAGCTCCGGGAGGTGTACGAAGCTCCCGCTATAACTACCGATGTTATAACAGGCTTTCCCGGCGAAACCGAAGAAGAATTTGAACGGAGCAGGGATTTTATAGACAGCATGGATTTTTATGAAATGCATGTATTTCCGTATTCCGTAAGAAAAGGAACCTCCGCAGAAAAAATGGAGGGTCAGCTCAGCATGAAAGAAAAATCAGCCAGAGCGTCGGAACTTATAAAAATATCTGAGCGGAAGGCAAAGCTTTACAGAGAATCTTTTATAAACAAAAAGCTGAAAGTCTTATGGGAAACGGAAGAGACCGTAAATGAAAAGGTCTACATGGTCGGACACACGGAAAGGTATGTGAGAGCGGCTTTTCCCATAGGAGGCGGCTGTTCTGAAGCTCCGAAAAGCGGAGAAATAACGGAGATTACCGCAAAAATGTTGTTAAATGACAACACTCTGCTTGCGGATATTGATTTTTGTTGAGCGGCATTTCACCTGTTTTACAGCCTTGACGAAGTTGTAAAATTCAAGCGAGCCTTTGCGGTATACAGAGGTTCGGTTTTACAGTCTTAAAAAACGGCGGATACAAATTCGGAAGCCGCCGACGAGGAATAAATTTTTAAAAATATTACTTGCAAACGTCAAACCTATATAGTAAAATACTCCTTGTTCGTTTTTAAGGATCGGCATTTATTAATCCTTGCGTCTCTAGCTCAGTTGGTAGAGCACCTGACTCTTAATCAGGTTGTCCAGGGTTCGAGACCCTGGAGACGCAGCTGAGTATCGTTCTCGTGAGTGTATACACCGCGGGAGCGATATTTTTTATTGATTGAACATAGGAGAGAATATGATAGATACCCATGCACACCTTGATGATGAAGCCTTTAAGGGCGATCTTGATACTGTGCTTGATAGATGCAGAAGCGTCGGTGTAGAGCTGATTATAAATAACTGCGCATCGCCTGAGTCGCTTGATATCGTGCCTGTACTTGCCGGGCGCTATGATATGATATATGTTGCGGCAGGCATACATCCCGAATATGCGGACTCCGTGACGGATGCTGATATTCAAAAGGTAAGAGATCTATGTGCTTCTTCCGAAAAAAAAATACTTTCGGTCGGAGAAATAGGCTTTGATTATCATTATGATGAGGGAACGCAGGAGGAGATAGGCAAAAATCACCTTGCACAGGAAGAGCTTTTTTTAAAGCAGATAGAAATAGCTAAGGAGTTTAAGCTCCCCATAGAGGTTCATTCAAGAGATGCCTGCGCCGATACTTTTGAAATCATAAAAAGAACAGGCATAGCCGATATAGGCTGTGATATGCATTGCTACGGTTATTCAAAGGATGCTGCAAAGCGATATCTGGAGCTTGGATGCTATCTGGGAATAGGTGGGGTTTCCACCTTCAAAAACGGCAGGAAGCTGAAAGAGACCATAGAATATGCGCCGCTTGAAAGTCTGCTTTTGGAAACGGACTCGCCGTACCTTTCCCCCGAGCCGTTCAGAGGAAAAAGAAATGCACCGTATCAGCTTATGTATGTCGTAAAGGCTATTGCGGATATCAAAAAAATATCCGAAGAAACCGTAATCGAAGCCACAACCGAAAATGCAAAAAGACTTTTTAAAAAGCTTGCAGTATAAGACTTTTGAGGCGCCATGAAAAAAAGTTTTGTAAGTAAAAAGAATACAGCTTCAAAAACGCATAATCTTCCAAAGGCAAAAAAACGCTTCGGACAGAATTTTTTGATAGACGAGACTGTAATTGATGCGATTATAGGTTCCTGTGATGTTGATGAAACCGATACGGTTCTTGAAATAGGCCCCGGAACAGGAGCGCTTACAAAAAGACTTGCTCAAAAAGCCGCTAAAGTTGTGGCGGTTGAGATAGATACAAGTTTAAAGGATAAATTGGAAAAAGAACTTTCGGAATTTGACAATATAGAAATACTCTTTTGCGATATTCTGAAAATAGATTTAAACGAGCTTGTAAAGACTCAAAATAACGGAAAGCCCTTTAAGGTGGTGGCTAATCTGCCCTACTACATATCCACCCCCGTTATTATGAAACTTTTAAGGGCTGACATTCCGCCCTTGTCCTGTACTGTCATGGTACAGAAGGAGCTTGGAGACCGCATGGCTGCAAGCCCCGGAGGCAAGGAATACGGTGATTTATCCGTTACGGTACGATATTATGCCGATCCGGAAAAGATTATCGACGTTCCGCCGAACTCTTTTGTACCTGCGCCCAAGGTTGACAGCGTGGTGCTTAAGCTCAAGCCTAAGGAAAAGGCTCCCGTAAATCCGGGCGACAAGGAGTTTTTCTTCAAGGTGGTTGAAGCCTCGTTTGCCCACAGAAGAAAGACTCTTGTAAACAGCCTGTCTTCCGCTGCGGATATCAGACTGGAAAAGGAAAGAATCGTTTCAGCCTTAAACGAACTCAAAGAAAAATACCCTGATATCAATGAAAATATCAGGGCGGAAAAACTTTCCATTTTTGAATTTTGCGATTTATCGGACATTCTCAATCGTTAATGGCTTTGAGGATTTTGGCTATATCATCGGGATCTGCATTTTTTTGCTTTGTAAAGCTGATATCCTTGGGATCTGAAAGATATCTCGGTATAAGATGCATATGGAAGTGGTGTACGGTCTGTCCTGCAACCTCTCCGTTATTTTGCAGTAGGTTCATTCCGTCGGCGTTAAGCTTTTCTTTTAATATGCCTGCGACCTTGTGGACTCTTTTCATGGCTTCTGCCGCTTCATCTCCGCTCATTTCAAAAAGATCCGTGTAGTGATTTTTGGGTATCACAAGACTGTGCCCTCTCGTAGCGGGCGAAGCGTCAAGTATCGCTACGAAGCTCTCGTCTTCATAAACCTTGTTTGTAGGGATTTCGCCGTTGGCGATTTTACAAAAGATACAGTCGGGTTTTATCATTTTTTCCTCCTCACAATGTCGGCATCCGTGCCGCCAAAAGACGTTTCGTCGGAAAAACCTGAGCGTCCGTGCTCTATTTTTTCCTCCTCACAATGTCGGCATTCATGCTCGGATGTTGTGTTGTATATAAGGTTTTTCTTTATAATTCCGGTATGTAGAAGCTTCTTTTTCCGGCTGTAACGGCATATGCTATGGCTATTCCGCATATCAGTCCGGCTACATGTGCTACATTATTTACCATGCTTGAGCTGAATCCCATTACAAGAGAGTACAGCACCATAAAAGCGGCTCTTCTGAGCAGGGAAGCTCCTTTAAGGCTGTTTCTCATCTTGATAAGAATTATCAGCATAATACCCATAACGCCGAACACGGCGCCGGAGGCTCCTATCGACATCCAAAATTCCCGGTGCAGATATTCATAAAAAATCGTTGCAGAATTTCCCGCCACCGCACATGCCAGATAAGAAAACGCAAAAGCGAAGTGGCCGATATTTTTTTCCACTATCGCTCCGCAGTATAGCAATAAAATCATATTGCTGAAAATGTGCATGGGAGAGCTGTGCAAAAAGCAGGCGCTTAGCAGCCGGTTGTATTCGCCTCCTATTACAAGAACGGGATCGAGAACACCCGCTTTATAAATCAAGCTTCCGATTTCCGTGGGGAGCGCCGTGAAAATAAAAAATACTATATTCAGCGCAACAAGTGTTGTAGTTATAATTGCACCGTTTACTATGTCCGATAAGGAGTATTTCATAGTTCAGCCTGATTTTTTAAACGGAAAAATCTGATCCATCACCCTTAAAAGATTAAAATCGCCTTTCATTTTAATGCTTCCCGACATAAATGCTCTTTGGAAAGTCATCGTTCCCGATACTATATCGTCAAGCACCTTTTTTTCGGTACTGATAAATACGTCATCAGGCAGAGTTGAAACGTCCGCCGTACAGATACAGCCTTTACCGGAGGGAGCAAACTCCAGGGTTCCGATTTCTTTTGAATCGCTTACCTGTATTCTATATACAGCCTTTACCCCTTCGACCTGAGAATAAGCTTCCCTGAATTTTGTGAGATATATCTCCGGATCATCCGCTTCCTGAAAGCTTTCCTGATGGAGTCTGGATCTGAACAGATCGGTAAGCTCCTGAATGTCTTCTTTCTGCTTTTTTATAAAGTGGTCATCGGAAGCATATTTTGAAAGCTGCTCGTTTTCCTGTGGAGTGAGATCGGGAGCCTTGGTTATGGAGATACGTGTTTTAACGGCTTGATTGCTGTTGGGGAGACCGGGGAGCTTCTGATTTATCGATCTGTAAAAGTTCTCGGCTTTTTTTTCGATCAGGTCGTTATAGGCGCTGTCATTTTCCAAAAGCCTGGTTTCGGCTATATAACCGCAGACCCCGTCGGAGGGTAGGCCTCCGAGTATTTCCCAGGCTGTGGAGAGTCTGGTCATTCCGTCCCGCTCTCCATAGGTGGTGGACATGACTACCGGCATCATATAAAGAGTTCCTATTTTTTCTTTATCGCCGTAAAGCCAGCAGGAGTCCAAAAATTGATTCATAAAGCCTCCGACACCGTACCATTCCACGGTTGCCGCCAAAATTATACCGTCCGCATCCTTTATAGTGGCTGCCAGAGTGGTTATGCTGTTTTTTCTTTCAAATAAATTAAAAAGCTCAACCTTTACATTAAGCTCCTGAAAAACCTTTGTCATACGTCCTATTACATACAGGGTGGGATCGTCTATTATTCCTCTTCCTCCGTAGTATATATTTATTTTCATTCCGAATTAACCTTTCAGATTAAAAAAACAAATGTAAGTTAAATATGTGTAATTTTACCATAGCTGATATCTTATTACAAAATATATATACATATATGCCGTCTGTACAAAAAAATCCCGAAAAAAATCTTAAAAATCATTGACAACTTTATCTTCATGCGATATCATTTCCAATGTTCTGTTTTAGGCGGTTCATTATAGTAACGCTGTTGTGCGATAGTAGTACAGTTGGTAGTACGCCACCTTGCCAAGGTGGAGGTCGCGAGTTCGAGCCTCGTCTATCGCTTAAAGGATCGGTTGCTGCCGATCCTTTTTTGTGTTCTGAAAAGAGCGCACTATACAAAGGCGCCCCTCTAAAACGGCTTATTTCGTAAAACACTCTTTGCTTACCGCATAATCAGAAAATAAAGTTTAATATGACTTACAATAAGGGTTTTTCTTATTTAAATTCTGTGATAATCTGAAACGGTTGTTATTGATGTTAAAAAAGGTGTATGTCATGAACTATTTAAAAACTTTTGTTTCCGCAGTCCTTTCGGGAATACTCATAGGAATAGGCGCCACCGCCTGCTTATCCACCGACAACAGGATCTTGGGGGCTCTGTGCTTTACGGTAGGTCTTTTTGTTATCTGCATATTCGGACTTAATCTTTTTACCGGAAAGGTATGCTATGTATTTCAAAACGATAAGGAATATGCACTCAGACTCCCCGTTATATGGGTAGGAAATCTGATCGGAACATTTATTACTTCGTCGCTCATATCATGCACGAGGGGCGGAGCCGCCGTTTCACAAAGAGCGGCACAGCTTTGCGAGATAAAGCTTAATGATTCATATTTAAGTCTTATCGTTCTCGGAATATTCTGTAATGTTCTTATCTATATTGCGGTTGAGGGGTATAACAGGGCTGAACATGAAATCGCCAAATATCTTGCCCTGTTTTTCGGAATAGTTGTATTTATTACCTGCGGCTTTGAGCATTGTATTGCCGATATGTTTTATTTTTCGTCGGCTTCGATGTGGTCTTCGGACGCCCTGGTCAGAATACTTTTGATTACGCTGGGCAATATTATCGGAGGCGTGTTTTTCCCGCTTGTGCGCCCATATATAAAAATAAAATGATATTTAGCTGACGTTTTTGTGTATTGCTGTATTAACGTGATAATTATGCTATAATATATGGAATATTTATTTTCATAAGTATATGAGGTTAGAGCATGAAAGTAAACAATATAAAGGATATCAATAAATTTTTTGAAATTGTGGACAGCTGTCAGGGAAGAGTGGAGCTCGTCACCGGAGAGGGAGACAGAATCAATCTCAAATCTCAGCTTTCAAAATATGTATCGCTTGCAACGGTATTTTCTTCCGGCACCATTCCCGAGATTGAAATAGTGGCGTACGATCCCGAGGACACACATAAGATCATTAACTTCATGATGAATAACTGAAATCGTTTTCTGATGAAAGGAGCGGATTTAAATGAACTTGAAACAACTCGAACAGATGCACACAGGAAAAGGCTTTATTGCAGCTCTTGACCAGAGCGGCGGCTCGACACCCAAGGCTCTTGCGGCATACGGTGTGGATGAGAGCAAATACAACGGCGAAGAGGAAATGTTTGACATGGTACATGAAATGCGTTCACGCATCATGACGAACTCGTCTTTTTCGAATGAAAAGGTTCTCGGTGCAATACTTTTCGAAATGACCATGGACAGGAAGGTTGAAGGCAAATACACTTCCGATTATCTTTGGGATGTTAAGGGGGTTGTTCCTTTTCTCAAGATTGATAAGGGTCTTGCAGACAGAAATAACGATGTTCAGCTTATGAAGCCCATTCCGGGAATAGATGCCACTCTTTCTCATGCCGCAAATGAGCGCCATATTTTCGGAACAAAGGAGCGTTCGGTAATCTATGATTACAATGAGCAGGGCATAAAGGATGTAGTTGCTCAGCAGTTTGAGCTCGGACTTAAGGTTTTTGAGCACGGAATGGTTCCGATTATCGAGCCCGAGGTTGATATCCACAATCCTCACAAAAAGGAATGTGAAGCTCTTCTTAGAGATCTTTTCAAGGAAAATCTCGCAAAGCTTAACGATGATGTAAAGGTTATGTTCAAGGTTACCATTCCTACCGAAGCCAACCTCTATAAAGAACTTATGAATGATAAGCATGTTGTGCGTATAGTCGCTCTTTCCGGCGGTTATTCCACGGAAGAGGCTAACAGACTTCTTGCAGGCAACAACGGTCTTATCGCAAGCTTCTCACGCGCTCTTGCTCAGGATCTCAGATATTCTCAGAGCGATGAAGAATTTACCAGGACTCTCGGAGATGCTATTGACGGCATTTATAAGGCTTCTATTACCTGAGTTGATATGAGTTTTGCTTACTGAAATTATGAGGGAGATATCGGACGAAACTTCGATGTCTCCTTTTTTGCAATAAATTTTCAACAAAATATCGCTCTTAATATAATGTACACAAAGTTTGTATAGAATATTGTTGTAGAAATATTATAAAAAAGAAAGGCGGATTTTTGATGTGTGCGGCAATATCCGGTTCGGGCAGTTCCGTTTCTATCTATGGAGCAAGTCTCGAACTTCTTGAAAACACAAAAGAAAAGCTTGCCCTTGCCATAGACGGGGTACGCAATGATATGATTAAAGAGAGCGGAAGAGATCCCATAGATCACCTGCTTTTCAGAATAAAGAGCGATGCAAGCATGAGGGAAAAGCTGAGGCGTAAAAAGCTTGAGGAAACCACTCAAAATGCCATAAACAGTGTATATGACGCAGTCGGAGCAAGAGTGGTCTGTTCATTTTTGGATGATGTTTATGCAATAGAAGAACGTCTTAAAAATATCGAAGGGTTCAGAGTGGTTGAAGAAAAGGACTATATAAGACATGCCAAGGAGAACGGCTACAGAAGTTTCCATCTCATTTTGAGGGTTGACGAGGCTGCATATGCGGAAATTCAGCTGAGAACCATATCAATGGACACCTGGGCTGCGCTGGAGCATAAGCTCAGATACAAAAAGAATATTTCCGGAAATATTGAGCTTATTGCAAATGAGCTTAAAAGATGTGCCGACGAGTTGGCTTCTACCGATGTTTCCATGCAGACTCTCCGTAATATGATTGAGGAAAATGAATGACGGGAAAGGTGGTTTAAGTGAAGATATTACTGGCGGAAGATACTGCTGATCTTAACAGAGTGATCAGCGCCGCACTTGTACATGAGGGCTATACTGTGGACACGGCATTTGACGGTGAAAGCGCCATAACCATGATTATGAAAAACGGCTATGACGCCATGGTGCTTGATATCATGATGCCCAAGAAGGACGGCATACAGGTTCTTACGGAAATCAGAGCCTTAAATAACATAACCCCCGTGCTTCTTCTTACCGCAAAATCCGAAATAGACGACAGGGTAAGAGGACTTGATGCGGGAGCGGACGACTATCTGACCAAGCCCTTTGCTATGAAAGAGCTGCTTGCAAGGGTAAGGTCGATGTGCAGAAGATACGGCGTTTACTTATCAAAGGATCTTAACTATATGGATTTTACGCTTAAGTCGGAGGGATTTGAACTTAAAAGTGAAAATGCCATAATATTAAGCGTAAAGGAATATGAGCTGCTGCAGCTCCTCATATTGAATTCGGGGAAAAGCACATCCACCGAATATATTTTGGAGCATATTTGGAACGACTCGGAAAATGCCGATATAGATACGGTTTGGCTCTATATCTCATACCTTAAGGGGAAGCTTAACAGCGTTGCCTCAAAGGTCACAATAGAGGGAGAAAAGGGGAAGGACTTCAGGCTGGTTCAGTATGGATGAAAAGAATATACGAAGACTAAGAAGAAGATTTATTGCGTCATCCATGCTGGCTCTGTTCAGCGTGATGCTTATCATGTCTACGTTTATTTACCTTGCCAACAGATTTTCCAACATAAATACCATACACCTGATACTGGGTTATATAGTGGAAAATGACGGAGATCTTATTGTCGATTCCGCAAAACTTGAAGAGGATAAATTGCCCGCCTGCGAGGACGAACTGTATATTTTCAATTATGATTTTTTGGAATATCTTAATGAATTTTTTGACGTACAAAAAGACCCCAAGGTCAATATACAGGTATTCGGCTATAACACTCCTTATTTTACGGCTATATTAAAAGACGATAAAATAGTCGAACTTAAAAACCGGAGTTCACGCTTGTCCGACAAAAGAGCCTGCGATTATGCCCTGAAAGCATATATGAACAAAGAAACCTTCGCCAGAGACGGAGTTTTTTACTATCTGAAAAAATACAGAGATGACGGAAGCGTGATAATAGCCTTTCTGGACAGCTCTTCACAGATATATTCCAATCACAGACTCATGTATTCGGTGCTCAGCCTTACGGGCTTTTTCGTAATAGTAACCTTTATACTGGTCTATATATTATCCTATAAAGCGATACAGCCGGAAATAAAAAATATAGTAACGCAAAAGCGTTTTATAACAAATGCTTCTCATGAATTGAAAACCCCTCTTGCGGTAATAAGGGCAAATACCGAGATGCAGGAGATATTAAACGGGGAGAGCGAATGGACACAGTCCACTCTTAATCAGGTTGACCGGTTAAACGGGCTTATACAGAACCTTGTTATGATAACGAGGGCACAGGAAAAAGAGGAAGGAATTGAAAGGGTTGAAGTAAATGTCAGCGAGCTGGTTTCCGAAACCTGTAAGGCGTATCTTCCTGTAGCGACTCAAAGCGATAAAACCATGGAGTTTAATATACCCGATAACATTGTGATGACAGCAAACGACGTACAGATCAGACAGCTTACAACCCTGCTTCTCGACAATGCCGTTAAATACTGTGATGCGAACGGGTTGATAACGGCGGCGCTTTCCAAAAAAGGTAAGGGTATACAGCTTGTAGTCAGCAATTCATTTAAGGATGGAAAAAATGTTGATTACAGCAAATTTTTTGAAAGATTTTACAGACAGGACGAGGCTCACAGTATAGATAAAGAGGGCTACGGCATAGGCTTGTCCATAGCGGAAAGTCTTGTTGAACAATATAACGGCAGCATCGGCGCATCATGGAAAAACGGAACGGTAAGCTTTGTCTGCGTTCTTAGATAGTATCGGAGAAAAATCATGTCATTGAATATTATTTTATTGTCGGGAGGAAGCGGCAAAAGACTTTGGCCTATGTCGAACGATATCAGGAGCAAGCAGTTTATAAAGCTGTTCAAAAATAAAAAATCCTCTTCGGCTGATGAATACGAGTCCATGCTCCAAAGGGTTTACGGGCAGATAAAGGCGGTTGACGCATCCGCCGACATATGTATAGCCACATCGAAAACTCAGGTGTCGGCAATACGCAATCAGCTGGGAGAAGACGTCGGCATATCGGTCGAACCTTCAAGAAGAGATACCTTTCCCGCAATTGCCCTTGCCTCAAGCTATCTGTATGATAAAAAAAATGTTTCAAGAGATGAAACTATTGTGGTATGCCCGGTTGACCCTTATGTCGACGATACCTATTTTGCGGCTTTGAAGGAGCTTGACGAGCTTGCGGATAAGAGAACGGCAAACATAGTGCTTATGGGTATAGAACCCACATATCCCAGTGAAAAATACGGATATATCATCCCCGAAACGGCGGATAAGGTGAGCGGTGTAAGCTCCTTTAAGGAAAAGCCCGATAAAAAAACCGCAGAGGAATATATTTCAAATGGGGCGCTTTGGAACGGCGGAATTTTTGCATTCAAGCTGGGATATATTATAGATAAGGCACATGAGCTTATTAAGTTCGACGATTATGACGACTTATATTCGAGATATGAAGATGTGGAAAAGATCAGCTTTGATTATGCGGTGGTTGAAAAAGAAAAAAGTCTCGCCGTAATGAGATATTCGGGCATGTGGAAGGATCTGGGTACATGGAATACCTTAACCGAGGCTATGGAATCCGACATAATAGGCAATGCCGCAGTCAGTGAAAATTCCAGCGGTGTTCATATACTTAACGAGCTTAATATCCCGATATTGTCCATGGGGCTTAATGATGTAGTAATATCGGCAAGTCCCGACGGGATTCTGGTTTCGGACAAGGACGCTTCAAGTTATATAAAGCCTTATGTTGACAGAATGGATCAGCCCGTAATGTATGCTGAAAAATCATGGGGCAGCTTCAGAGTGATTGACGTTGATAACGAGAGCATGACCATAAAGGTTGTCTTAAATCCCGGTCATAAGATGAATTATCACTCGCATGAAAGACGTGATGAGATATGGGTAGTGATAGAGGGCAGCGGAAGAACCGTTGTGGACGGTATGGAGCAGCAGGTAAAAGCAGGTGATGTGATAACCATGCAGGCGGGCTGCCGTCATACGGTGATAGCGGGGAGCAAGCTTAAGCTGATAGAGGTGCAGCTGGGTAAAGATATTGACGTAAGAGATAAGAAAAAATACAGACTGGAAGATGAGGGCATAAATTGAATAAACCTTTTATGTTAGGACCTGAAGGAAAAGATTATATATGGGGCGGAAGAAGGCTTATAGACTCATTTTCCAAAAAAACGGAGATGGAAACGCTTGCCGAAACATGGGAGCTAAGCACTCATGAGGACGGGAAAAGCAGGATTCTGAGCGGTGAACATAAGGGAAGGCTTCTTAATGACGTATTGAAAGAATTTCCCGAATATGCCGGTACACACCCCATGTCGGTTTATCCCGGTTCCGAAGCCGGAAAAAGAGCTTTGGCTGAAGGGCTTCTACCCGTATTGGTAAAGCTTATCGATGCGGATAAGGATTTGTCCGTTCAGGTTCATCCTGACGACGATTATGCCAATATAAATGAAAACGGCTCTTTGGGAAAGAGCGAAATGTGGTATGTAATCGATGCGGACAAGGATGCCGAAATAGTATACGGCTTTAAGGAGGTGCTTACCAAGGACAAGCTCAGGGAAAGCATTGAAAAAGGCACGATAGAAAAATACCTGAATTATGTAAAGGTGCATAAGAACGATGTTTTTTTCATACCGGCGGGAACCGTTCATGCAATAGGAAAAGGTATATTGATTGCAGAAGTGCAGGAAAGCTCCAATCTGACATACAGGCTTTACGATTATGACAGAACTGACAAAAGCGGCAAAAAAAGGGAGCTTCACATTGACAAAGCTCTTGAGGTTACGGATTTCGGAGTAAGATGCGAGCTTAAACAGCCCATGAGGGTTCTTAAATATAAGCGCGGTTATGCGTCCGAGCTTCTTGCCGCCTGCAAATATTTCATAACGGAACGTATTTTGATAAATACCGAAAAAAACAAAGAAATGTCCGATATACAAAGCGACGAAACGTCGTTTATTCTGCTTCTCTGTTATTCGGGCTGCGGAACGATATTCGGTGAAGACACAAGCATAAACTTTTTTAAAGGAGATTCCGTTTTTATTCCGGCATCGTCAATCCCCTTAAAAATTCACGGAAGAGCTGAATTTATAAGCGTGAAGGCGTGATAAATAAAGTATCTTGCTATATATCCGATATATAGGTATTATTAGACGCGAAATGTAAACCTCGGCACAATATTTCTTTTGACAGGATACCTGCTATGAATGAGATGGGACATGTGGCATTTTATATAAGTTCGCTTAATAAAGGAGGGAATGAGAGAGTATTTATAAATCTTGCCCTATATCTTTATGAAAGAGGCTACACCATTACCTTTGTAACAACATATCTGGGAATGGAAGAATACTATATCCCTCATGCAAGCTGGAAGGAAATTTCCGCCGACGAAGTCTCCGAGCAGGACAGGAATGTAAAGCAGGTGCTTCGTCAGGACGAAAGAATGGTGTTCGTTACCAAAAACGACGCTCTTCAAGAGGGAGAGGTTGCAATCGGAAGATATTTTACGGGATTTTCCAGCGTTGACAAGGATCACGGGACTTCAAGCACCACGGCTAAGAGAGCCAGGGTTTTAAGGCTTATTTGGGATAAAATACTTCCCGATGTAATTATTACATCCAACAGTAAAAATAATATAATGGCTCTTATGTCCACGGTTGACAGCCGCTATAAGGTGGTAGTCAGATCGGTCGGAGAGCCGTCTCTTGAATATTCCACGAGGCAGACAGTGCTTGCAATGTCCACTGCTTTCAGAAGAGCATCCGGAATAATATTACAGACAAAAAAACAGGAATATTTTTATCCTCCTGCAATAAGAAACAAGTGTGTAGTGCTGAAAAATACTATAGGTCAGGAATTTTTCAGAGAGCCGTATGAGGGAGAAAGAGAAAAGGTAATAGTAAGTGTAGGAACTCTTACACGCAACAAAAATCACCATATGCTGATAAAGGCTTTCGGCCGCCTTAAGCCCACTCATCCCGAATGGAGACTCGTTATTTTCGGAGAAGGCATAGAACTCAAGCATCTAAAGACTCAGGTTATGGGACTGGGGCTTAGAGATTCGGTATATTTTCCGGGAAATCTGGATAATATTGCGGATCGCATATATAAGGCGGGCGCATATGTGCTCAGCTCGGAAAAAGAGGGAATACCGTCATCGCTTATTGAAGCTATGGCTCTGGGGTTGCCCTGCGTCGTCACGGACTGCCCCTGCGGAGGTGTTGTCGAGCTTGTAAAGGACGGGGTAAACGGTTTGGTTACGCCTGTAAATGACGCTGTCCGCCTTGAAAAGACTCTGCTTAGAGTAATGGATAATCCGGGTTTTGCAAGGAGTCTGGGAAAAGCGGCCTCCGACGATATAAAGAGGCTTTATGATTATGAAACTATAAATGCCGAATGGGAAAAATATATAAGAGGCATAATAGACTCGGCAAAAAGAGTGGAGCATGACGGAATTGCAGCGACCATAGAGGCTATGGATTCGCAAAGTTCTTCTAAAGATTTTTAAAAAATCAGGCTGAGCGGGGATTTATATTGGCTACCATAAAAAATATCATAAAACAGACCGATAACAATTATCTTGATTTATATAAGGTTAATGCCGTAAGCGGAAAGGGAGCCGAGGTTCATTACGACGTGGCGTCCAGAAGCAGAAGTATAGAGGGGCTTAAGATGAAGTCCGGTAAGGACTTTGCGGACGGAGTCGCCGTTTTTGCCTTATACGGTGATAAGCGGGATAAGGTGGTGCTTGTAAAGCAGTATCGCTATACGATAGGCGGCTTCGTATATGAAATGCCTGCCGGATTATGTGAAAAAAGAGAAGATTTTCATGAGACCGCTATCAGGGAGATGAAAGAAGAAACCGGACTGGATTTTACTCCCATCAATGCGGGGCATATGTATGAAAAGCCCGCTTTTACATCCATAGGCTTCAGCGACGAAGCCGTAGCAACGGTATTCGGGTATGCGGACGGTGAAATAAGCGAAGAATTTCAGGAAATGTCCGAGGAAATACAAGTGGTAATAGCCGACAGAGCCGAGGTAAAAAGGATATTAAGAGAAGAGAGAGTATCCATGCAATGCTCCTATCAGCTCATGCATTTCATAGCGGACGAGGATGTGTTCGGCTTTTTAAAAAGCGGCGCTTAAGTTTTTCCTATAAGCTTTTTTACAAGTGAATGGGAGTTGACAATAAAATTTCTATACACAAAAGCTCTTTTTAATCTGCCCTTTGAAAGGTAAGTTAAAAAGGGCTTTTCATATTTTGTCCTGATATTGTCATCATCCAATGCGGTTTTTACTGTTTCTTTAAAAAAGTCGCTGTCAAGGGCTTTGTCAAATGCTTTCTTTGCTTCCGCATACGGCTGATCGCAATAATCCCATAAAGCGGAGCTTAAAATTTGAGCCGCTTTTCTGTAAAAGCCGAGTTTTATGTCCGGAGAAAATTTTAAAAAGCTTTTTTCGGCGCAGGCAAGACTGTACAGGGTTTTGTCAAAAAGCCCGTCGCGATTTTTGGTTTTTGTTACGGAGTCCTCATTGTATCTGTAATGATAAAAGCATTTATTCAGAACCTCTATTCTTTCAGCATCCATAAAAGGCGGGACGGAATAAGCGATATCCTCCCAAATCCTCAAATTCTTAGGCAGACTTTCGATATAAGGGAATATGAGATTTTTTTTATAGACCTTGCCGCAGAGGCTCATGAGGATTACGCCCTCCGCATGTTCCTTGCCGTGCAGTATATTTTCGGTCAGGCTTTCAAGGGTTTTACCTTCGTAGACACCTTCCTTTGCGATATTAAGATATTGCAGCGGAGAGCTGTTTGAGGACTCATATACATAATGGCCGCTGCATATTATGTCGGCTTTGTTTTTTGACAGCTCTCCCATAAGAGTTTCATACATATCCGCCTCTATGAAGTCGTCGCTGTCTATAAAGCTGACAAATTTTGAGGAGGCTTTTTTAAGACCCTCAAACCTTGCGGATAATGCGCCCTCGTTTTTTTTATGTATGCAGAAAAAACGAGGATCGGCTGATGCATACTCGTCACAAATAATAGGACTTTCGTCGCTTGAGCCGTCGTCGACTAGGATACATTCAAAGTCCTTAAAGCTTTGACCTGAAATGCTGTTAAGACAGTCTCTAAGATATTTTCCGCTGTTGTATACCGGAACTATTATTGATAATATGATTGACATTTTATTACCGTATGCGTTGTTTCAGTTTTCAGGAAAGCCCGAGCTTCTGTGGAGAACCCCGTCCTCGGTAATGAACAGGGCTTCAACGTTATCAAGACTTTCTATAAGCTCCATTCCCTTTTCGTAGCCGAGTATGAAGCAGGATGTTGACAGACAGTCTCCCTCGGTTGATGTCGGAGAAAGTATTGTCAGCCCGAGTATTTTCGATTTTGAAGGATATCCCGTTTCGGCATCCAGTATATGGTGATAATGTATGCCGTTTTCTTCAAAATATCTTTCATAAACTCCGCTTGTAACCACGCTCACATCGGAGGCGGATACCGTGGTGATGATTTCACCGGTATTTTTGGAAGGATCCTGAATACCCACCTTGAATAAAGATCCGTCCGGCTTGCTTCCGAGTAAAAGAACATTGCCGCCGAGATTGATTATTGCGGAGCTCACATTTTCGTTTATGAGAGAGGCTTTTATTTTATCGGCTATATATCCTTTCGCAACTGCTCCGAGGTCTATTTTGCTTTCGGGATCAAGCAGGGTAATCGTTGCGGTATCATCGCCGTTGTATTCGATTTTGACATTTTTGTAATTCACATGCTTAAGCCCCTCTTCTATAAGAGAGCGTTTGGGAACCGGTCCCTTGGGATCGACGGAGAAGTTCCACAAAGAAGAAATGCCGCCTATGGTGATATCAAAATGTCCGTCCGTTATCGTGCTGTAATAAAGAGCCCTTTCTATAAGATCCGCCGTGTCCTTATCGACTTTTACCGGCTTCCCCTTCGCTTCGTTTAATTTATAAATATCGCTTCCATCAATACGTAAAGAAAAAAGATGCTCATAGTGATCGCACATGGTCATTATTCTGTCCAGTATTTCGCTGTTGTCATTATCATATAAGGTTATCGAAATAACGGTATCGAAATAAAAGCCGGTTCTTGATATGGAATCCTGATGTTTGCCGGTTCTTAAAGAACAACCGACAAGTAAAAGAGATAAAAAAAACAGTGTTATCAAATTACATGTTATTTTTTTCAAAATGCCACCTCAAGCGTTTCAAAAGCTCAGTTCAGTATATTAAATAAAATAACATGCATGATGGATTTTAACAAATAATCAAAAATAAACGAAATTTCGGTTGAAATCTTAATGAAAAAGAGTGATAATACCGATATATACGACAGAGGTCAAATTCTGGGACTATGCCCTTTTGTTCCAAAATAAAGCGGGCAGAGGATTTACCATGGGTGTTTTAACATCAAGAAGCGGCAAAGAAAAGACTGCGTATCGTTTCGGCAAATACAGCTTTTATTCGGAAAGCGAATATCAGGCGGCAAGACGGGACGCCAGAAAAATAGCGGATCTTACGCGAAGCGGAAGATCTACTGCGGATATTGCCCGCAATTACAAAAAGCAGATAAAGGATAAGGGAATCGAGTTTGAATCGAAGCTCGGTTTTGATTTTGAAGAAGGGCTTGACAACAGCCTTTTTCTTGAACCGAAAACCGCATCGGAAAGCAGGCGTCAGCAGGCTTCGGACAGACTTGAGCGAAAAAAGCCCCTTCAATATGCCAGGAGCTTGAAGCTTGACGATGAAGAGTCTCTGGCAGATCGTTTTTCAATAGACATTGAGCTTAGTGAAAAAAGCAAAAGCCGTATAAATTCCTTTAAGGCAGGTACGGTAATAGCGTTTACGCTTTCGTTTTTGGTGGTTGCGTATGCCCTCGGAGCCCTTGTCATCAGGGATTTCGACAGCAGAAGACGGCGTAGCGAGCTTGCGAATCAGATTGCGGAAACGGATGTGGTCAGTGCAACCGAATCCGCCATAGATGTTGCTTCTCCGCTTGCTGCCGAGAAGAAGGATCCTGTAAGAGTTGTGATGCCTAAGTATCAAACTCTTCATGAGCGCAATTCCGATATGGCGGGCTGGCTTACCATCCCCGGAACCAACGTGGACTATCCCGTTATGTATCTTGAGGATGACAACGACTTTTATCTTTCGCATAATTTTGATAAGGAATATGATATAAACGGACTTTTGGTGCTGGATAAGAGATGCAATAGCGATGCGTCGGGACTCAACGTACTTATTCATGGTCATAATATGGATAACGGCGATATGTTCGGCAATCTCGATCTGTATAAGAACTATGACTACTATAAAGAACATTCCACTATGGAATTCAACAGTCTTTATGAGACCGGAGTCTATGATATAATAGCGGTTTTTGTTTCTTCGGTATATAACTCCAATGTCGGAGAATTTGCGTATTATGATTATATAAATATAGAAACTGAAAACGATTACAATACTTACGTTCAGACTGCGAAGGAAAATTCGCTTTATGACACCGGTCTTAGCGCAGAGTACGGAGACGAGCTGATCACTCTCTCAACCTGTGAATATTCAAGACCTAACGGACGTCTGGTTATCCTCGGGAGGAGACGCAACGCATGAAACTGAATAACACGAGCACTAAGGGAAAAACATTTAAGCGGAGGCTTACAAGAAGCACCAAGATCAGAAAAAGAATTTTCGGTGTAACTTCTTTGGTTCTTGCACTGCTGGTAGCAAACATACCTGCCAGATCTTTGGCTGAGGATGACAACAGGTTTTTGCCCTGGTCAAACGGAAATCACTATGATGAGGACAGTAAATATTGGAGTCTTGCTCTGGGAAGCGATGAAACCGATCCGAAAGACGGTCTCAGCAGCAAGGTATATGTATTTGTGGAGGACGATTCCACTCTCAATACGGGGGATGCCCTTAACGAGATAAATCTGAACAACGTATATAAATCTCAATTTAAGGCGACCGACATAAAGCTTTTTGATTTGTACTATCGTACTCAGCCTATGGGAAGTTCCGGAGAGGCTGCTCCTCCTGTTGCGACCGATGCTGCGGTTGCGGGCATATGGAATGAAAACAAGGCGAGCCTTTATCTTGCGCTTAACGGACTCGACAGCCTTATAACGGCTACGGATTATTGGAGTACGGCTCTTTCCGAGGATTACGGCGTATATCCCATGCTTTTCAGACGTGAAAAAGCAGGCGGTAATGACGACTGGAAAGAATATGAAGGCAAGCATGTCGACTCTTCGAACACCACTCATAAATATGATGAAAGATATACTTTCAGAGTCTACAAAAACGATACGGCGCTTGCTATAGCGTATCGTAATCAGATGCAGGTGGAATTTGCACAGGCTTCGACCGTTCCTCCTCTGGCGTCCGCCAAAAATAAAGAAGCTAATGCCAATTATAAATTGAAGATGTGGGAGCTTCCGGGTGAAAGTATAAAGGCAGAGATAAAACGGCTTCCGGGCGCACCTGCCGATAATTTCCTTAACAACTCATTTTACTCCGTGGATATGTCGCTTACGGGTCCTTTGTTCGGAGGAGATCCCGTCGCCTCGATTCAGGAGTCAAATCTTGTTGCGGACATGAGAGCCAATGCGGGAGCTGCTTCCTATACGGATAAAATGGCTGTATCCATACCTCTTCCAAGCTCCATGAGCGTAGCATCGACGGTGGGAGCGGAGAGCAAATATAAGGTATATATGCTTCAGGAAGACGGAAGCGTAAGAGAAATAAACAGCTTTTATGTGGTAAATGCGGATAACAACATAAGTGCCATACAGTTTGCTACGGATCGTATAGATCAGGTCGCCATAGTAAAAATCGACGGAAGTTCCGGAGGCGGCGGAGGAGGTTCGACAGAGAAGGTTACGATAACGGGTATTCCCAATAATTCGGGTTACGGCAGGGTGGAAGGAAGTGCAACCGTCAATAAGGGAAGCACAGTAAATTTGACGGCTGTACCCAATACAAATTATGAATTTGTCAATTGGACAAAGAACACGGCTGACGGAGCGGTAGCGGGCACAAGTACGACTCTTTCGGTTGTTGCAAATGAAAATTCCACATATTACGCCAACTTCAAACAGATCAGCGTACCTGCCGGAAATGTCAGAATAACCGTAATAGCCAATCCCAGCACAGGCGGAAACGCTGTGATCACCTCCAACAACAGTACGGTTGCAACCATACAGAGCGGCAAGGAATATAGAGTAAAAGCCACGCCCAAGACAGGCTACAATTTTGTATGTTGGAAAATAGATGGAAATGTTGTAGGCACGAATACCGAATACTCGGACATAGCGACCGGAAATGTTGTAATAACGGCGGAGTTTTCGGAAATAATAAATTACAGCATTAAAGTGACGGATGAAAGAGAGAATACGGAATCTCTCACTTATCTCCCCACCGAACCCGTGGTTTCAAAATATGACGGAACGCTTACCAGTAACGAAAATATTATCGTCAAATCCGGAAATGCCACGAACCTGTTTGATAAGCTGAGGTTAAAGCAGGCTGAAATAGGCTATAATGCGGCGGTACCTTTTGAGATAAACACCAACGTTACCAGCAATATAAGCAATGTCCAGATAAAAGATCTGCCCATGCCCGATACCGGAATATATAACGATCCGACTCAGTGGAAGATGGAGGTATGGTACTTAAAGAGCGACGGCAAGCTCGGAAAGCTTAAGGATGTTAATGCCTCCGCCGATTTTAAAGAAGATGCAAAGGACGGCAACGCCAAGGTGACGTTTACAATTTCCGACATGGCAGCCACCGAATACGCCTTTGTCTACAAGAGTGCGGGAGCAGCCAAGACTCTTGTGGTGGATGCAAAAGACGGTATTGTTGCAAGCGCTTCCACGGATGAGACAAAGCTTGAAAGAGTAAAGGTTTTGACTATATCCGATGTGGATACTACGGCTGCGGATAATCATTTAAAAGCAAACGGCGTAGTGTATGATACGATTGTGAAATACAATTTCGCAATGACCGACTACATAGACAAGAATATGGATACGTCTGTAAAAAATGTCACGACGAACGTGCTGCTGCCCAAGGTCAAATCAACTCACAAGGTCGTTCCGGGAAGTGTAAAGATATACAAGCAAACGTCGAGCGGATATACCGAGATCACTAATTTCAGAACCTCCGAAAAGGAAACGGGCTATGAGGTTTCCTTTGAAATGAAGGACAGCGGTGACTATAACTGCGACTATGTATTTGTATTCAGTCAGGCGAGGGAATACAGCTTTAAAACCGATGATTCCAGAGGAAATGATACCAAGGGAGGCGTGGCTTCCAGTGCAGTGCCTCACTATAAGCCCTCCTATACTATGAATCAGGATCATAGAATTCGTATCGTGGATGACCCCGATCCTGCGACTATTAAAAGATTTATTGAAAATTCTCAGTATAAGGGATGGAATGTAATTCCGTATGAAATAGATTTCGTTACTCTTGACGATTCGGGAAATATAACCGGAAATGTAGATGAAAATGTTTATAGCGACGTAACCATAAAGCTTACTCTTCCCAAAAAGGATGGAGGCTTGAGAGACGCAAGAGTCGTTGCGGTAAATAAAGAGCGCAATGCTCTTGAAGAGCCTACTCAGAAGAGAACGGAAAAGCCCAATGACATGATTGAATTTACAGCAAAGCATTTTTCGGAATATGCTGTTGTTTACAGAGATCCGGCAAAGAGCTACAAGGTTGAAGTCAGCGTACCTAACGGGGGAGGAAAGGTAACCGGAGACGTAAGCGACGGAAGCAGTAAGACCTTTGAAGAGGGAAAGACGGTCAGGGTTGTTGCAACGCCCGCAGCCAATTATGTATTCAGAAGATGGACGGATGCCAATAATAACGAGGTATCCAAATCCCCTACATATGAATTTACGGTTAAGGGCGACACCACTTTGAAGGCGATTTTTGAATACAGTGCGGGAGCCAATTCCGGAGCAAGCAATTCTTCAACGGCAAAATCGGGATCATCAACATCATCGTCGAAATCAAGCAGCGGAGCATCGTCATCCTCTACTTCGCATTCAAGCAGCTGCAACTGCTCCAATACCGGAGCAAACGGCGGAGGGAACGGAACCGGCTCAAATGCCAACAATATGCCCAAGACCGGTATGTTCGGACCTTATAAGATAATAGGTACCGTACTGCTGTCTATGTTCGGTATAATAGAGCTTCTTTCATCCGTAACCCTCAAAAGAAGAATAAGACAGGCTTAAGATAAGCATCATACAAATGTACATAAGATGGATATGCTCCGATTACTCCACAGAGTTTTCGGAGCATATTTTGCTCTGCTTAAACCAAAAATATCTGCCGCAAAGCTCACGCTCACGGCAGATATATAACGGTATAGAATTATTAAATAAAATCACGCTTTAAAATCTATCGACTGACCTACATAAGTCTCCTGTGCGGTCTTTACATGGTTCATCTTGTGGTTTTGATTCCATGCTTCCATTTTTTGCATAAGCTCTTCGATGGAATTTGCCATGATTATTTCATAGTCGTCGTCGGATTCGGCTGCTTTTGCGGCGTCCGCTTCGCTTGCTTTTTTAGCCTGAGCTTTTTCAAGCTTTTCCTGCTGCTTCTTTTTCTCGGCTTTCTTTTCGGCTTTTCTTGCCGCTTCCTTCTTTTCCTTGAGTTTGGCGGCATTTTTTTCCTGAGCCGATCTTAAGGACTTATCCATTACCGCAAAGAAAGACGCTCTGTTGTCTTTTCCGACCTGCATTCCTATAGTTTTTATGTTCGGAATGCTGGACATAAGCTTCTGAAGTTCGGGCATTTTTGCCTGTGCCTGTGCTATAAGACCTTCATATTTTTTGCGATATTCCTTATCGCTTGCCATTTTTTCAAGCTTTTCTTCGTCTATAAGAACGACCATCCGGTTGGCTTTTCCGTAGCTGGAAGCCTGCTTTTCGGCAGCGCCTACCATGTCCTTGGAGACGAGGACAAAATCCATGTCCTTAAATTTCTTTTTCAAAGCGGAATAATACTTTTCGGCTTTTTCACTCAGCTTGGGTTCGCCGATTACCGCTCCGTACTGAGATTTGGTGACGGATGCTTTATTTTTGGCTGAGGAGTTGTCGGAAACAGCCTGATTTTTAGTTGCTTTAGGGGTGCTGCCCTGAGCGGAAGCCGAGTATGCTGCGGCGGCACGGGCGGTATCAATTGTAGGATTCATGCGCATTCCCTCCTTGGTAATTACATGATGAATAAGATAAAATCTTCAAAATCGCAACAGGAAATCCATTCCCTGAAAAATGCCTTTTACGGCATATGTAAAATATATCGGATGAAAATCATAATAGTTTAGTGAAATTCGAAATATAATACAAATATATTAAAATGCGGAGAGTTTATCAAACAAAAAAGATCTTTTTAAAATAACAGGTTTTATTGGCATATTGTCTGAAAATTATGTAATAAATTGTAAATTAACCTACTTTTAAAAAAGAGGATTTTTTTTAGAGAAAAGTATAAAGAAATTTTAAAACGCTCCCGATATAGTGTATGAGTTCAAGTAACGAGGTAAACATTTGGACTTTGAGATACAAAGGGTTTTATCGAAAGGAGCAAACATATGCGTATCGATTCTTTAAATGCGGTACAGCAGATTTATTCACCGAAGAAGGCTGTGCAGGCACAGGCTGCGCCTAAGGCTTATAATAAAGACAGTGTTGAATTCAGCTCTATCGGCAAGGATATTTTGGTTGCCAAGAGTGCAGTGGATAAGGTTCCTGATATAAGGGCTGAAATAGTTGATCCCGTTAAAGAAGCTGTTAAAAACGGCAGCTATGAAGTCAGCGTAGACGATTTTGCAGATAAGCTTTTGAGCGGTATCTGATTAAGAGTGTAATATCATACGCAAGATGGATCTATAATCTGCCGGCAAACTGAAAGGAAGAGGTATGGCAAGTTTGATGGAAGACCTGATTGATGCCTTACATCAGGAATGTGATCTATATGAAGCGTTGATGGAATTGTCGGGAAAGAAAACAACCGTTATAGTAGCAGGCGATTTGGACGAATTATCACGTATCACGGATGAAGAACAGGAGTGTGTTTCCGAAATAGTTGCGCAGGATAAGAGGCGCAGCGCTTTAATGAAGGATATCGCAAGTGTATTAAACAGGGATGTTGAATCTTTGAGGCTTATTGATCTGGTAGATATATTGGAAAAAAGGCCTAAGGAGCAGAAAAGATTGGCTGTCGAGAGGGATCGCTTAAAAAGGATCACCGATCAGGTCAGGAGAGTGAACGGTCAGAATCAGGAGCTGTTAAAAAGCTCACTGGAAATGGTCGAATTCGAACTGAATGTTCTGCAAGCATCCTCAAGAGCACCGGAAACCGCAAATTATACAAAAGCGGCAGGCACATCAGGGGATGTGATCGGCAATTACCGGGGCGGCTTTGACGCCAAACAGTAATAACCGGCAAACGATCGACAAAGCAACTTGGTGAAGACCTGTTTTTTTTGTACCCTGAATCAGGGGACTTAGGAGAAGGAAATGGCGTTATTCGGAAATTTATATGTTGGAAGCTCGGGGCTTAGAACCTCGCAGAATGCTTTGAATACAACTGCCCACAATATGTCCAATATCGATACGAAGGGATATACGAGGCAGCAGATTGCACAGAGCACAAGAAATTACAATACCTTTAATAACGACACCAAATTAAATGAGCCCATGCAGACGGGTCTCGGTGTTTATTATTCCAACACCAGACAGCTCAGAGATGTATTTTTGGATAGATCGTACAGACTTGAGAGCGGGAGACAGGCTTTTTACGAAGTCAATTATGAAACTATCAAAGAGGTGGAAGATCTTTTTCAGGAACTTAACGGAACGGTCTTTCAGGAAACCATGGCAAATCTGTGGGCATCCGTTCAGGAGCTTTCAAAAGATCCCACAAATGCAACTCTTCAGACTCAGTTTGTAAATCGCTGTAATGAATTTGTATTCAGATCGCAGAACATTTACAAAGGGCTTGTAGATTATCAGAACAGAATGAACAGCTCCGTAAAGGATATAGTCGGCAAGATCAACAACTATGCGGAACAGATTTCCGAGCTTAACAAAGAGATATCCAAAATTGAGCTTGGAGGAGTGGAAAGAGCCAACGACCTCAGAGATAAGAGAAATAAGCTTCTTGACGAGCTGGGCAAGCTCGGAGACATTACTTATGAAGAAGACCCTTCCAAAAATGTTATTGTAAGCTTCGAGGGAGTTCCTCTTGTAAAGCTGGACGGAGTTAATCGCATAGGTCTTGACAATACTGACAGCCCGTCGGGATATCTGACTCCCTACTGGGAATTTGCCGCAAAAGAAACCATTGATCCCGTTACCCACTTAAAGAAGATGGATATTTCGGGAGCCACGGTTATCAATTTGACTCTCCCCGTTTCTTCGGACTCCAGAACGGATGTGGGGCTTCTTAGAGGAACTCTTCTTGCAAGAGGAGACCATGCCGCAACCTTCCACGACATTACCGACGATACCGGAAGCTATTACAATTCGGGCTATCCCGGCAACGTATCGTCGACGTCCGTTGCAAATTCGGCGATAATGAATATTCAGGCTGAATTTGATCTTTTATTTAACAGCACTATTGAAGCTATAAATAAGGTTATGAGAAATGCGGTGTCTAATCCTGCCACAGTATCTCAAAAGGGCTCTACCGAAGATTATGTTATGTTCAAGATGGCTGACGAAAACGCCACTCTTAACTATAACATCAATGCAACGCATCTTGCGGGGCAGAACCGTAAAGGCTTGAGCGTAATGAATACCAAGGTCAATGAAGCCCTGCTCAAAGATCCTGCGCTCTTCAGTTTTAAAACTGTTGAGGGCACTACCGACAATGCCGCGATAGAAGCGCTTAAAAAGGCTTTTACCGAAGAAAAATACAGACTTAATCCCAATACCGTCGCAACAACTTCAATTAACGGCTATTACAAAGCTCTTGTTTCACAAATAGGAATTGACGGTAATGTATTTAAGGGGATTATGGAGTCGCAGGAAAAAACCGTTGACGGAATATCCGCAGCAAGAGAAGAAATACACGGAGTCAGCCAGGATGAAGAGCTTCAATATATGATCCAGTTCCAAAACGCATTTAATGCGTCGTCAAGATACATAAATGTAGTAAACGAAATGATAGAACATCTGCTTGTTTCATTAGCATAACATCGTTGGTTAACGAGGTAAAATTTCAGAGAACGGATTCTCTAATTTTAACGAGGACTGCATATCGGCTCAACGGATTGAGCCGATAGGATAATAAGGTAAAATTTCAGAGAACGGATTCTCTAATTTTAATGAGGACTGTTTATCGGCTCAACGGATTGAGCCGATAGGACGAGGTAAAATTTTATGCCATCACAATTTTTCGGACTTAACATAGCGTCTTCGGGATTAAGAGCGGCACATGCGGCTTTGCTCACAACCGGAAATAACATATCCAATGCAAATACTCCGGGCTATTCCAGACAAAAGGTCAGACAGGAAGCCTCGGCGGCTCTCAGAGTATACACCACATACGGATCTGCGGGTTCGGGAGTTGATACTCTTTCGATAGAGCGCATAAGAGATTTGTTTTATGATCAAAAATACCGCACGAATGCTACGAATCTCGGAAGATATTCATCCATGGATTATTATAACAGTATGATCGAGCGTTATTTTGAAGATGACGGGAAAACGGGCTTTTCAAGTCTGTTTACACGTATGCAGGCTGATCTTCAAGGTGTACTCACCAATATGACGGAAGCCTCCAAAACGACATATCTTGGCTCGGTAAAGGCTCTGACCGAATATTTTAACGGAACGGCGGCAAATCTCAGCAATATTCAGAATACCGTCAACGACGAAATAAAGCTTACCTGTGAAGCTATAAATGCGGCGGCTCAAAAAATAGTCGTACTCAATCAGCAGATAAACACCATTGAGATGGCGGGCGGAAATGCCAATTCGCTGAGAGATAAAAGAGACCGCCTTGTAGATGAGATATCTTCCTACGTATCCGTTGAAACCAGAGAAACCAAGGTTGTAGACGCTGCAGATCCGAACAGAGAAACGAAAGCCACCCGCTTTGAGGTACACATTTCCGGAGGACAGCTTCTTCTTGACGGCAATTCATACAGACAGCTTTTATGTGTAGCCAGAAAGCCGGAAGAAAAGGTAAATCAGAGCGATGTGGACGGGCTTTACGATATAAAATGGGTGGGTTCCGACTACAAGGAAGGAAAGAGCTACCATCTCGGAAGCTTTGATCTGCACAACAACCTCATAGGAGGAAAGCTTCAAGGGCTCATAAACATGAGGGACGGAAACAACAATCAGTTTTTCCACGGAAAGACCAAAAACGGAACTAATGCCGTGGGTCTTGACGCCAACGGAGCGGTTACTTCCAATCCCAATAATGTAGCCACATATAAGATAACAATAGCTCACTTACCTAAATATTCGCTTGATATGGACAAGTCTACCCTGCCTCTTGAAGGAACCATACACATAGGCTCACGTGACTATAAATATTCGAGCTGGACTTTGAATGACGACAACACCTATACCTTTACGATTAAAAATGAGGTATACGGAAAAAATGAAAAGATGAGTCTTGCCGATCACAATTATTTTAAGAGTGCGGTAGCGTCCAATTCCGACGTAAGAGTGGGAAACGGCATACCTTATCAGGGTATCCCTTATTATCAGCAGCAGCTTAACGAGTGGGTAAGAATTTACTCAAGAGAAGTAAATAAGATAATGACCGGAGGCTTTTCTTCAAACGGCAAAGAAGGCATCATGATGCTTACGGGTACCAAGAAGGGAGACTCTCTGTCTCAATACAGCTATGACGAGCTTACCAACAGCAACCGTAAATATTACCACCTTACAGCCTCCAATTTTAAAGTAAATTCCGATCTGATGTCGGATCCTTCAAGACTGGCTACCAAGTCGGACAGCAGTGAGGGAGCGGAGCAGAGCACAAACGCCAAAAGGCTGTATGAAATAGCCAATAAGGATAATATGTTCAGAGGCGCCAAGATTAGCGAATTTGTATCCAAGATACAGGCTGATATAAGTCTTAACAAAAATAATTCGGGTACAATGTTAAAAACGCTTACCGCTCTTGAAAAATCAATAGAAAAGCAAAGAGAGTCGGTGGCCGGAGTCGATCAGGATGAAGAAGCTCTTAATCTTGTAAAATATAACAACGCCTATGCGCTTTCATC
Organism: uncultured Lachnospiraceae bacterium; assembly: GCA_963553525.1. Lineage (GTDB taxonomy): Bacteria > Bacillota > Clostridia > Lachnospirales > Lachnospiraceae > Butyrivibrio. The sequence continues at coordinate 54,758 of CAUVOD010000008.1, forward strand.
CAAGATGATACAGACGCTCACCAAGATATATGACAGGCTTATTCTTGAAACCGGAGTATGATGTTAATATTCTGAAAACCGGAGGTATGACATATGCGAATAACAAATAAAATAATTCAAAACAATGCACTTTATAATATCGGTATTAACAAGGCTATGGAAAACGATATCACAACTTCCATAATGACCAACAAAAAGATCAATCATCCGTCCGACGATCCGGTTATTGCAATAAGATCTCTGAGCCTCAGAAAAAGCGTTACCGAGCTTACTCAGTACAATACGAGAAACGCCGAGGACGCAAAGGCGTGGCTTAAGGCTACGGAGGGTGCGCTTTCAAGTACGGATGCCATACTTACAAGTATGAGACAGCTTCTGACTTCGAGTCCCAATAAATATAAGACGGTTTCCGACTGGGATACGCTCATCACTCAGATAGAGTCACTGGCAAAAGAATACTACTCAACCGGCAATGTGGATTATGCAGGACGCTACATATTTGCGGGTTATCGCACGGACTCCACTCTCACATATACGGATACTACTACCGTGGAATATAAAAATATTCATGATCAGTTCAACGGCTCTGCGATAGGCAATTCGACCAGAATCACAAATGTGAAGAACCTTGCCGACGGCTCCGCCAATGCGGGGAATCCTACAAAGGAAGATGCGATCAAGAAATATACGGTCGGAAGGCTCCGTTTGTCGTACGATAATGTAAAGGCGGCAAATCCGGGTGACGTAAGCCTTAAATACAAAGAGCCCATGACCGTTCCCGCAACCAGCTCGGTTCTTCCGGACAAAAATAATGTTAAAACCGTGGATCTTACATTTACGGACGCAAAGGGAAAGAGTCATACGGTTCACCTTCCGTCAACAAACGGAAAACAGCCTTCTCCTACTCCTGCGCCCGAGGTTACTATCAAAAATGAAGACGGGACAACGGAAAAATACAAATGCACGTATAACAGCGCTACAAAAAGCTATACGGTAAACGCTACGTGGGATATGAACGGAACTACTGTAAACGAAACCTTTACCATAAATGAAAAGGGTGTCATCAACTCGCCCGCCATGCCGTCCGCAAACGTACTCAGGGGAACTGCGGGAATTTCTGAATCCAAGGTTACCAAGATAACCTTTACTCCGGAATCTTCATCCACTCAACAGGAGGTCTACATTCCGCTTGCAGGCGAAACAAGACAGCCGTACAGCATAAACCTCGGAGGAAATTACAGCGCAAGAGTCAATACCGACGGAACATATACCCTTGAAAGCAGCATAGCGTCCGGTACGCCTACTCCGCCCGACATAGAGGAGCAGTCGGTAGTTCAGGTCAATGCGAATGGAAGCGTCTATTCTTCATATATGGAGAAAAAACTTAAGGTGGATTCCGTTTTAACCAATACATCCACTCCTCAGCAAATTGATGACGCATACAAGGATCTTGCAGCCGGCAATAAAGATATCGTATTCAATTCGGCTACCGGCGAGATGCTTTTTTCAGATAAAATAAAAGACAAGCTTATGAGACTTAAGAGTATAACCAACGCCAAGTCTATTGACGTGGTGTATGATAAGTCCGAATTTAACAAGGGCGATACCAGACCGGAGCATCTATTTACATGCACCAAGGAAGGTGTTGTATATAACAGCGGAAGCGCCGGACATTCAATGCAGTATGACGTAGGCTATAATCAGACCATAGAGGTCAATACCACCGCCGGAGAAGTATTTACAAATGATATAAGGCGTGACGCACAGGATCTTAGAAACATACTCAATAAAATGATCGATATAAATAAAAAGCGTGAAGTTCTTAAGCAGGATTATGCAAAGGCGGAAGGTAATGCAACTCTTCAGGCTCATATAAAAGAAGAAATGGACGCCGCTAAAAAAGCGTATGATTATTTAAGCGAGACCATGAAGGATGAGTTCGGCAAAAAGATCACATCGGTGACCGAGGCTCATGACAGATCGAATATTGCGGTTACGTCCAACGGTACCAGATCCAAGAGACTTGAGATGATACAGACGAGGCTTACAGATCAGACCGCCACCTTCAACGAGTTGAAATCGGAAAATGAGAATGTTGACCTTACCGAGGCGGCGAGCATGCTTAAGATGGCGCATCTTACCTATGAAGCGTCCATACAGGCTACCGGAAAGGTACTCCGAACATCTCTTATGGATTACATTTAAAAATCGGACACCGCATGTTACAATATAAAATCATGGATATAAACATGTACGGAGGTTTTCAGTATGATGCTTACAACCAGATTATTCGGAGAAATTGAAATAGATGATTCTCTCATCATCACTTTTCCAAAGGGCATAATCGGATTTCCCGATATGCAGAGGTTTGCTATAATATACGACAAGGATCAGGGAACGGGTTCTATACAATGGCTGCAATCTCTGGATGAGCCCGCTTTCGCCATGCCGGTTATGGATCCTCTTTTTGTAAAAGATAATTACAATCCCGAGATAGATGATGACGTACTTGAGGATTGCAAACCGCTTGAGGCTGAAAACACTTTGGTGCTTGTAACGGTTACCGTGCCTCACGATATCGAAAAAATGACAGTCAATTTAAGAGGTCCCATAATCATAAATGTCGACACGAGAAAGGCGGCTCAGATAATAGTTGAGGATTCCGGTAACGAATATCCCGTAAAATTCCCCATCTATGATATACTGAAAGCTAATAGAGATTCGTTAAAATAAAGAGCTTAGCCCGAAAGGACAGATAATATGCTGGCATTGTCAAGAAAAAAGAACGAGGCGATCATAATCGACAATAATATAGAAATTACCGTTTTGGATATACGCGGAGATCAGGTAAAAATCGGAATAGCCGCACCCAAGGAAGTACCTATATACCGCAAGGAGGTTTATCTGCAGATCAGGCAGGAAAATGAAACCTCCGTCAATGCCGAAGGGCTCAAGGCTTTGGGTACGCTTATCGGAAATAAAAAAGATTAACAAGATTATGAGTCCGGAGCAAAAGCTTCGGACTTTGTTTTTAGGGAGAATTTTATGCGGGCGCTGTTTTACTCGTGGGAAGAATTTAATTATCTGGATGCCGTTGATACCCTGCTGGAGCTGGGTATTGAAGTACATATACTTGCAGCAAATTATAAAAGAGTGGAAGAGGAAATAAAAAAAACACTCGCATACAGGGATTTTACCGACATAAAAAAGATATTCGTTCCCATAGACGGTAAGCTTCGGGTTGATAAGGGTAAAAGACCCGATCAAAACCCCGAATTTGAAACCATTGTTTTTAACGAGCTTGTAAAAAAAGAAGGCGGCTCAAATTTTTATGATCTGGTGTTCAGCTTCAACTACTTTCCCGTAATATCGTCCGTATGCAGCAAGCTTAAAATCCCCTATATCTGCCATGTATACGATTCGCCGTTTTATCCCATGGCATCGGTTGAAGTGGACAATGAATGTAATCACATCTATACCTTCGATAAAAAGCAGGCGGAGGCGGCAAGAGAAAAGGGCGTAAAAACCATAAGCTACGCTCCTCTGGGAGTTAATGTAAAAAGAATAACAGGAAAAATTGACATCGCAAAAAAGCCCGAATATAAACATGAGGTAAGCTTTTTGGGTCAGCTTTACAGGGGAGAATATGACTTTTATGATCAGATGTATTCCGCTATTCCTAAAGAAAACGCAGGCTATTTTGACGGAGTTATTTCGGCTCAGGAGCAATTATTCGGTCATGATCTCATAGGAGATGAAGATGTTATTCCCTACGAGGTTATTTCATCCTCCCTTAAAAGAATAAATTTTGAACTTAGCGGCAGCTATAAGCTTGACACTTACGAACTGATAAGAGACTTCATAAGGCGAAAGGTCAGCAAAAACGAGAGATGGAAGCTTATGGAGAAGGTGGCTGCCCGTTTTGATCTGGATCTTTACACCTATGCCTATGCGGAAATACCTGCCGGAGCAAGGAATATGGGCTATGCGGACTATATGGAAGAAGTACCTGATATTTTCAACAGCTCTAAAATAAATCTCAATATTACACTCAGAACCATTATTTCGGGCATACCGCTCAGGGTAACGGATGTTCTTTCCTGCGGAGGCTTTTTGATAACCACCTATCAGGAGCAGGCGGCTGCCGAATTTGAAGACGGAAAACATCTGGTAATGGCATACACTCCTGAAGATTTAATCGAAAAAATATCTTATTTCTTAAAAGATGATGAAAAGAGAGAAAAAATTGCCTTGGCGGGCTATAAAAAAATAATCTCGGAGCGCGATTATACAAAAATTCTCGGCAAAATGATTTCTGAAAGTATCTGAAAAGACCTATAAAGTATATTAAATTAGCACCGATATAAAAAATGGAGTATTATTAAAAGTGTAAAGCTTTGACCCTTACGTGCAGTTATCCGATATACAAGGAGGTCGGTGCACGATACATGGAGGTAAATATATGAGAATTGATGCAGTACCAAGCGTCGGAAGCACTATCACAAACAGCGTACAAGGGATTAAGACACCTGTCGGCGCAGGCGCCGCAGCGGGGACGGATCAAGCCGCCAAAGTTCCGGTATCCGGAGGTGTTTCCGGAGAGATTTTACCGTCCGCTCAGTCGGAAGACGATTATGAAATCAGGTCGGAAGCGGATAGGGAGCTTATAAAAAAGACGATTGAGGATGTTAACAAGATGCTTAAGAATACCAATACCAAGGCGGTGTTCGGTATTCATGAAAAAACGCACAGGTTTACTATCAAGCTGATAGACGACGTGACGAAGGAGGTTATCAGGGAATATCCTTCGGAGAAGACCTTGGATATGATAGCCAAGGTAAGAGAGCTTGCAAACATGATGGTAGATGAGAAGGGATAAGGTATTGACATGACTAACAGAATTACAGGTCTCAGTTCGGGTATGGACACTGAAGCTCTTGTAAAGAGCTTGGTAAAGGGTTATCAGGCAAAGGTTGATAATCTGGGAAAAAATCAAAAGAGACATTCATGGAAGATGGATGCGTGGAAGGCTCTCAATGCCAAGGCGGTATCGTTTTATAACGGAGCGGTAGACTCGCTCACCACGTCGGACGCTTTTAGCAAAAAGACCACCGAATCCACCAACCCCAAGGCTGTCACCATAACTACCGGTAATTCCGCCATGAACACCACCCAGAAGATGAAGGTAAATTCGCTTGCGTCAAGTGCATATTTGACGGGATCGAAGGTTACTGATAATTCGACAGGCAAAGCCGCCACCGGAGCAACCAAGCTTTCCGATGTGTATAACTTCGATTCCACCGGAAAGACCAAGATCAAAGTCAAGGTGGGAACGGAGGAAAAGGAACTGGAATTTTCAGCCGATCAGACCCTTGCCGATGTAGCCTCGGCTTTAAAGGCTTTGGATATCGACGGTAAAAAATACAACGCCAATTTCGATTCCGCTCAGGGCAGATTTTATATGGCTGCCACCAAGTCGGGAGAAGCCGGCAATTTCAGCTTTTCGGGAGATGAAGACTTTTTAAAGGCTCTCGGAATCCATCAGGATAAGGCTATATATAATACGGGAAGCGATGCCAAGATCACGCTTAACGGCGTTGACTACACGTCTTCAACCGGAGTGTTTGAAATAAACGGACTTACAATTACAGCCAATGAGGTTACCGATTCGGAATTTACCATAACGACAAAGCGTGACACAAGTGCCACCTACGATCTGATCAAGGGGCTTATTTCCGAATATAACAAGCTTATCAGGGATCTGGATACGGCATATCATGCCGACGGAGCTTCCAAATACAAAATGCTCAGCGACGACGATAAGAAAGCCATGGGCGAAAAGGAAGCCGAAGAATGGGAGAAAAAGATTAAAGAAGGTCTGCTCTCAAAAGATTCCGTGCTTTCAAATATTACAGATAAACTTAAGCGCGTGATGATGGGCGGAATATCCGTAAAGCGTGCCGACGGTACAACCGAAACGCTGCACCTGTCCGACTTCGGTATCAATACCGGTAAATACGACCAAACAGCTCCTAAAGACCGAGGCGTATATAATATTGACGGCGACAAGGACAACCCCTTGACCAAGTCCAAGGCGGATCTGCTTTCATCAGCAATAGCGTCGGATCCGGATATGGTTGCGGGATTCTTTTCACAGCTTTCCAAAAATCTCCACTCTTCCATGTTTGAGCTTATGAAGGGTACGGATTATTCTTCAAATTATACGATTTATGAAGATAAGCTGATGTCGTCGCAGTATTCAAGCTACAACACCAAGATTTCATCTGCGACGCAAAAGCTCAACGCCAAGGAAGATTATTATTATCGCAAATTTGCGGCTATGGAAAAAGCTCTTTCCAAATTAAATTCCACACAGAGTTCCCTTTCGGGATTCTTTAAATAAAAGGAGACTTGTGAATGGCAGCTGCGGATGCTTATGCACAATATGCTAACAATAAAATAATGAGTGCTTCGCCTGCGGAGCTTACGCTTATGCTCTACGATGGTGCAATCAAATTTTGTAATCTGGCGGAGTTGGGCATTGAGAAAAAGGATGTACAGAAGGCTCACAGTAATATCATGAAGGTGGAACGTATAATTGAATATCTGAGAGCCACTCTTGATATGAGCTATGAAGTGGCTCAGGACTTTGAAAACATATACTCCTATCTCGGAAGACGCCTTATAGAAGCCAATATCACTAAGGATATTGAGATAATCAAGGAAGTAAATTCTCATCTCCATGCCGTGAGAGACAATTGGATAGAGGTAATGAAAAAAAATAATCTGAGGGTGCCCATGGGCGGATAAAAGGGATTTTATGAAGATGTGCGGCTTTTATGAGCTGCACATTTTTATTTATGCGGGCAATGAGCTAAAGTCCGGGCGTGCTCGATTTGAGATCTTGGCGAATGCCCGGGTAACTAGGAAAACAAGCGAAGCGTGCAGAGCGTGTTTTCCGTAGTTTTAGACTTTAGCGTCAAGGATAATATTGATAAGGTTGATCTTGAAAAACCTGATATTAAAGCTAAAATAGAATCCGGAAGTTGTTTTGGGATTTGCAAATATATACAATATCTTATACAAAGTCAAAGATATTGAGCATGTGATCATATATGCGGATCTGTATTTACGGATATTATGATATACGGAGGTTATTATGGCGGCTGCAAGCTACATTGAAATGATGATAGACTCTTTAAATAAGAAAATAGCTGTGCTCGAAGAAATAGATAAGCTCAATAATGAGCAGAAGGTTCTGTTCGAGCAGGGTGAAAATATGGATGAGAGCGCATATGATATTTCTATTGAAAGAAAGTCCGATTTGATAGATGAGCTTTTGAGGCTTGACGACGGCTTTGTAAGCCTCTTTGAAAATGTCAAAAGGGAAATGGGCGATAATAAATCCAAGTATTCCGTCGAAATAAAGCTGATACAGGACAGAATAAGACGCATAACCGATCTGTCGGGTACAATAGAGGTTACGGAAAAGAGGAACAAGGCTGTTGCGGAGAAATATTTTAACGAGAGCAGGCTTCGCATCAAGGAGAGTAAACAAAACTCCGGCGCAGCCATAAAATATTATCAGAATATGAGAGGCAAAAATAATATCAAGCCTCAGTTCTTCGACTCCAAGAACTGATAAAATAAAGAGTCAAAAGTCACAGGATTATAAACCTGATAATCGTAAAATATGGGAAAAATCATAAAAAATAAATAAAATCATAAAAAATAGATTTTTCTATTAAGTTTTAAAAATCTTCACCGATATACTTGGTGTAAAAATAAAGATGTGCGGCAGGGATGTCGTTAAATGTTTTTTTCAAGGAGGAAATAAACCATGGTAGTACAACACAATTTAACGGCGATGAACTCAAACCGCATGCTCGGCGTAA